>NZ_LBJV01000060.1:0-163142 GCF_028128855.1 Bradyrhizobium sp. CCBAU 11430 | reverse complement strand
AAGGACGGGCGCGCGGGCCGCGGCGGCGGCTCGGGCATCTGCGGCTCGGGATGATCGAGCAGTTCGGGCCGCGGTGCTTCGTCGGCCCAGCTGCTGGTATCCGGCATGGGCGCGAGCCGCGGCGGTTCCGCGGCGTTCGGACGCTGCGGAAGCTGGTCGCGGCCGGGCGCGGCGCGAACGATATTGGGCTCGACGACGATATCGGTCGGCCCGCCGATCATCAGGAGATGCTCGACATTGTCACGCCGGACCAGCACCAGGCGGCGCCGACCGTCGACCGCGGCAGCGTCGATCACCGCGAGCCGGGGCATCCTGCCGCGCTGGGTGTTGGCGCCGACCCGGCTGCCGGCGAATCGGCGAACCAGCCAGGCAGCGACGCCGATCAACGCCAGAACGACGATGAACGCGACGATGAAGGTGATAGGGCTGCCTTGCATACTTGTCCCCGACAAATGGCGCTGTTCTCGTGCCCGTGGTCAGACGCGCCAACCACCGGCTTAACGATGCCCCAAACTGCGATCTCTTAACGTCCCACGGCAAGTTTTGCCGTCCCCAACTCTTAATAACCTATGAATCGCTCGATCCAAAACGACTTCTTGGCCCGTGAATGCGCCGCCAAATGGTTGGGTTAATGCCATTTTTGGAGGCGTAGAATCACGGGGCGCAAAATAGTGTCCCGCCCGGGGACACGCCTCGAGGGCGTCCTTAACCAGCTGTTAACCATACACGCGGCAAATTCTGCCTAGTTGCGGACCTCAAGGTTCGCAAGAGGCGGAAGGAGCCGCGACGATGTCCATCAACGACCTCCCGGTGCTGTCGGCGCTTCGCACCAAGATGCAGTGGCACCAGGAGCGCCAGCGCGTCCTGTCCGAGAACGTCTCCAATTCCGACACGCCCAAATTCCGGCCGCGCGACCTGGTCGAGCCGAAGCTCGACAAGTCCGGGGCCGTCACAGGCTCGATGGGCCCCCTCGCGCTCGCCCGCACCAGCGGTTCTCACATGACGCCGTCAGGGGCTGCTTCCGGATTCGACCAGAACAAGAATGCGGGGTTCGAGACCCGCCCCGCGGGCAACGCCGTCAATCTCGAAGAGGAGATGATGAAGGCGGCCAGCAACCAGATGGACTACGCGGCGGCGACCTCGCTCTATTCGAAGAGCCTGCATCTGCTCAAGACCGCGATCGGCAAGGGCTAGCCGCATGATCCGGGAACAGAAGAGCTAGAGGAGGCGCATCATGGCCAATGACAGCAGCGACTTTGCCCGCTCGATGGCGATCGCGACCTCCGGTCTGCGGGCGCAAGCCGGCCGCATGCGGGTGATCTCGGAAAACATCGCGAACGCGGATTCGACCTCGCAGACCGCAGGCGGAGATCCCTACCGGCGCAAGGTTCCGACCTTCTCCTCCGCGCTCGACCGCACGCTCGACGCGCAGGTCGTCACCCTCGGCAGGATCAAGCCGGACCAGTCGAACTTCCGCGTCAAATACGAGCCGAACAATCCGGTCGCTGACGCCAGCGGCAACGTCAAATATCCGAACGTGAACTCGGTGGTCGAGATGACCGACATGCGCGACGCGCAGCGGTCCTACGAGGCCAATCTCAACATCATCAGTGCGACGCGCCGGATGATCCAGCGCACGCTCGACATCCTCAAGAGCTGAACAGGACAATTGAGCCATGGCATCACCGACAATCGCGGCCAACGCTTATGCCAACCTCGCCCGGGTGCTGGAGAACAGCGGTGCCGGCAAAGCCACCGAGGCAGGCGGGCAATCCTTTGCCTCGATGCTGAAGGACGCCGTCGGCAGCGTCATGGAGTCCGGCCGCAAGTCGGATGCGCAGACCGTGGCGATGGCCTCCGGCAAGGCCAACGTGATGGACGTGGTGACGGCGGTGGCGGACACCGACGTCGCGGTGTCCACGCTCGTCTCGGTCCGCGACCGCGTGATCGCGGCGTATGAAGACATCATGAAGATGCCGATCTGACGCGCACTGTCATTCCGGGGCGCGACGAAGTCGCGAGCCCGGAATCATGGTGCGACCAACGCTGCGGCCCGATGGATTCCGGGTTCTCGCTTCGCGAGCCCCGGAATGACGACAAACAATTCAGAGTAGGAATTCAAATGACCGGACCCGAAACCCTCGACGTTGCGCGCGATGCGATCTGGACGATCGTGATCGTGTCCTCCCCCCTGATGGTGGTCGGTCTGGTGGTCGGCGTCATCGTGTCGCTGTTCCAGGCGCTGACGCAGATCCAGGAGCAGACGCTGATCTACGTGCCGAAGATCCTCGCCATCTTTGCCACGATGCTGCTGGCGCTGCCGTTCATGGCGGACGCGCTCCACGCCCACATGCTGCGGATCTCGTCGCGAATCATCGGCGGCTGAGGCAAGATGCGTCAATCATGCGCATCGACGTCTCGCTACTGCCGGCGCTCGCCGCTTCCTTCATGCTCGCCTTCGCCCGGGTCGGCGCGATGGTGATGCTGTTGCCGGGGCTGGGCGAGACCAACATTCCGACGCGGATCAAGCTGTCGATCGCGCTGGTGCTGACGCTGATCATCCTGCCGCTGCATCGTAACGCCTACCAGGTCGACATGGGATCGCTCGCGCCGCTCCTGGTCCTGATGCTGCATGAGATCGCGATCGGAATCGTGCTGGGCGCGACCGCGCGCGTGACGCTCTCGGCGCTCCAGGTCGCGGGATCCGTGATCGCACAGCAGATGGGACTCGGTTTCGTCACCTCGGTCGACCCGACGCAGGGCCAGCAGGGCGTGCTGGTCGGCAACTTCCTGACCATCCTCGGGGTAACGCTGCTGTTCGCCACCGACAGCCATCATCTGGTGATCGCGGCGCTGAACGACAGTTACACGATCTTCTCGCCGGGCGAGACCGTATCGAGCGGCGATGTGGCCTCGCTCGCAACGCGCGCCTTTGCCGCCGCGTTCCGCCTCGGCCTGCAGCTGTCGGGGCCGTTTCTGGTGTTCGGCCTGGTCTTCAACATCGGCCTTGGCGTGCTGGCGCGGCTGATGCCGCAGATGCAGGTCTATTTCGTCGGTGTGCCGCTCTCGATCTTCGCGGGCTTCCTGGTGCTCGCCGTGGTGCTCACGGCGATGATGGGCACCTATCTGGATTACTTCATCGGTGTCATGCACCAGTTGATGCCGCTGAGGTCACGGTAGATCGATGTCAGAAGACAAGGACCCAGAGAGTCAAACCGAAGACCCGACGCAAAAGCGTCTGGACGACGCGCTCGAACGCGGCGACGTCGCCAAGAGCCAGGAGATCAACACCTGGTTCATGATGGCGGGCGGCACGCTCGTGGTCTCGACCTTCTCGGGCTCGGTGGGCAGCGGGCTGCTGGCGCCGATGCGGGGCCTGCTCGCCAATTCCTGGATGATCAAGACCGACGGCAAGGCCCTGCTCGCGCTGATGCAGCAGATCGAATTCGCCCTGCTTGCGGCGATCGGCGTGCCTCTCTTGATGCTGATGCTGGCGGCGATCGCCGGAAACATGCTCCAGCACCGCCTGGTCTGGTCGACCGAATCCCTGACGCCGAAGTTCAGCAAGATCTCGCCCGGCGCCGGCTTCAAGCGCATCTTCGGTAAGCAGGCGGCGGCCAATTTTCTCAAGGGCATCGGCAAGCTCGTGCTGCTCGGCGTGGTCATGACCATGATCCTCTGGCCGGAGCGGCACCGCATGGAAGCGATGGTCAGGCTCGATCCGGCTGCCATGCTCGGCGCCAGCACCAGCATGACGATCCATCTGCTGGGTGCGGTGGTCGCAGCGCTCGCGATCGTCGCCATTGCCGACTATTTTTTCCAGTACCGCAGCTGGTTCCAGCGGCAGAAGATGTCGCTCCAGGAGATCAAGGAAGAGTTCAAGCAGTCCGAAGGCGATCCGCACATCAAGGGCAAGCTCAGGCAGTTGCGGCAGCAGCGCGCCAAGAAGCGCATGATGGCGGCGGTTCCCAAGGCCTCGGTGATCATCACCAACCCGACCCACTATTCGGTGGCGCTGTCCTACGAGCGCGGCATGACGGCTCCGATCTGCGTCGCCAAGGGCGTCGACAATCTCGCCTTCAAGATCAGGGAGATCGCGCGCGAGCACGACATCCCGATCGTGGAGAACGTGCCGCTCGCCCGCGCGCTCTATGCCACCGTCGAGATCGACCAGGAAATCCCGACCGAGCACTACCATGCGGTCGCCGAAGTCATCGGCTACGTCATGCGGCTGAAGCGCGGATTCAGCGCCGGGCGAGAATAAAACACCCGAAAAGTACCGGAAATGGCCGTAATCTGGGAATCAGCGTACCTTTCGCCCCTGCTGCCCTTGCACCTCAGGGTCCGATTCAGGCAGGGAGGACCCCACGCGCCCCGTAGCGCGTTGATTCTCTGCCGACAGGCTGCGCCAGCTCGAGAATGACCGCCGAGACCGACCACGACCTCACCCGCGAGCCCGTTGCGACGCACGAGCCGTCGCCGCGCTCGGGTAGCATTGCGTTGGTGCTGCTGGTGGCCGCCGGCCTCGTCGCCGTCGCCGTCGGGCTGATGACGCTCGGGCGCGCGCAGGCGCAGCCCTATATCCTCGGCATCCTCGCCGTGCTGGCCATGGTCGGCCTGTTCAACCTGTTCGCCTTCGCCGCCGGGATCATCCGCTTCGCCGACCGCAGTCTCGATGATCCGGTCGTGGGCCGCATCGCCGATCATGGATTCGACGGGCTAGCGGTTACTGATGCCCGCGGCCACGTGGTCTATTCCAACGCCGCCTATCTGACGCTGACGGGCGCGACCGGGCCGCAGGACGTGCGCCCGGTCGAGCGTGTCTTCATCGGCAATCCCGACGTCTCCGAAGCCGTGTTCCGCCTGCTCAAGGCCGCGCGCGAAGGCAAACGGCAGCAGGAAGAGGTCCGCATCTCCGGCCAGGACGGCAGCCAGGGCCGTTGGTTGCGCATGCGGGTGCGCCCGCTCGGCACCGGCAAGCGCGAGGCGAAATACGCGGTGTGGTCGATCGCCGACATCACCCGTGACCGCGAGCGCCAGGAGGACGTGTTCCAGGAGCTCCAGCACGCGATCGAATATCTCGACCACGCGCCGTGCGGCTTCTTCTCGGTCAATCCGGCCGGCGAGCTCGCTTATGTCAACGCGACGCTGGCGAACTGGCTCGACTACGACCTCGCCGAGATCGGCTCGGGCGGCCTGAAGCTGACCGACATCGTCTCCGGCGACGGCGCCTCGCTGCTGACGTCGATCGTGGCGGTGCCGGGCGAGGTGAAGACCGAGGTCTTCGACATCGATCTGCGCATGCGCACCGGCAAGACCATGCCGGTGCGGCTCTATCACAAGCTCGCCTTCGGCGCCGACGGCGCGCCGGGGCCGTCGCGCACGCTCGTCATCAGCCGCGCCCGCGACGAGCGCAGCGATCCCGACCGCGCCGCCGAAGTGCGCTTCATGCGCTTCTTCGACCATACGCCGATGGCGATCGCGACCGTCGATCGCGGCGGCAACGTGGTGCGCGCCAATGCCCGCTACGCCAAGCTCGGCCAGGCGCTCGGGCTCGACAGCGCCTCCAAGTCGATCTTCCGCGCGGTCAATGCGCGCGACCGGCACCTCCTGATCGCGGCCATCAACCAGGCCGCCGACGGCCAGGCCGACATCGCCCCGGTCGAGGTGGCGCTGGAAGGGACCAAGGAGCGCTGGGGCCAGTTCTTCGTCACGCCGGTCGATGCCGCCGAGAACGAGGCGGAAGCCGCCATCGTGCACATGCTCGAGACCACCGAGCGGCGCGCGCTGGAGAACCAGATCAACCAGTCGCAGAAGATGGAGACGGTCGGCCAGCTCGCCGGCGGCATCGCCCACGACTTCAACAACGTGCTCTCCGCCATCATGATGGCGAACGACTTCCTGCTGAACGCGCACAAGCCGACCGACCCGTCGTTCCAGGACATCATGCAGATCAAGCAGAACGCGACGCGGGCCGCGACCTTGGTGCGGCAGCTGCTGGCGTTCTCGCGGCGGCAGACGCTGCGGCCGCAGGTGCTCGATCTCGGCGACGCGCTGTCGGATCTCGCCATGTTGCTGCGCCGCCTGATCGGCGAGAAGGTCAAGCACGAGACCATCCACGGCCGCGATCTCTGGCCGGTCAAGGTCGACGTCTCCCAGTTCGAGCAGGTGATCGTCAATCTCGCGGTGAACGCGCGCGATGCCATGCCCGACGGCGGCAAGCTGATCATCCGCACCGCCAACGTCACCGCGGAACAAGCGGCCAAG
Organism: Bradyrhizobium sp. CCBAU 11430; assembly: GCF_028128855.1. Taxonomy (NCBI): domain Bacteria; kingdom Pseudomonadati; phylum Pseudomonadota; class Alphaproteobacteria; order Hyphomicrobiales; family Nitrobacteraceae; genus Bradyrhizobium; species Bradyrhizobium sp. CCBAU 11430. Next base: position 156,875 of record NZ_LBJV01000060.1, on the reverse strand, counting down.
CTCGCCTACAAGGGCATGCCGGCCGCGGATTATGTCCGGATCGAGGTCGCCGACACCGGCACCGGCATTCCCGCCGACATCCGCGACAAGATTTTCGAGCCGTTCTTCTCGACCAAGGAAGTCGGCAAAGGTACGGGTCTTGGCCTTTCCACGGTCTACGGCATCGTCAAGCAGACCGGCGGCTTCATCTACGTCGATTCCGAGCCGGGCCAGGGCACCTCGTTCCACATCTTCCTGCCGCGTCACCATGCCGAGCCTGAAGCGCAGGTCGAGCAGCCGGCGGCTCTGGTGAGCGCGACCAGCGGCGCCGGGAAGGACGCCGCGGCGGCCGAGGTCAAGCCGCGCACCGATCTCACGGGGCAGGGCACCATCCTGCTGGTCGAGGACGAAGAGGGCCTGCGCGCGCTGAACGCACGCGGCCTGCGCTCGCGCGGCTACACCGTGGTCGAGGCCGAGAACGGCGTCGAGGCCATGGAAGTGCTGGAGGAGCAGAGCGGCGCGATCGATCTCGTCGTCTCAGACGTCGTCATGCCCGAGATGGACGGCCCGACGCTTTTGAAGGCGATGCGGGAGAAAAATCCCGACATCAAGTTCATCTTCGTCTCCGGCTATGCCGAGGACGCCTTCGAGAAGAGCCTGCCCGAAGGCCAGCAGTTCGACTTCCTGCCGAAGCCGTTCACGCTCAGCCAGCTCGTGGCGGCGGTCAAGGAGACGATGGCGAAGCAGGGGTGAGGATAGGCGGCGCACGCCGTTCGCCCCTCCGTCATTGCGAGGAGCCCGCGACAAAATTGCGTAGCAATTTTGCGCTGGTGCGACGAGGCAATTTAGAGTCTTTCCGCTGAGGCAGTCTGGATTGCTTCCGCCTTCGCCGAGGCTTCGGCGGACAAGTCGCTACGCTCGCATGACGGGGAAAGAGCGGAAATCTCGGCCCAAACCGCCGGTATCCCGCGACCACGGTTCCTTGGCGCGCCCGGCCAAGCCCCCGCCAAATATGGGCTTTTGCCACATCCCCGCGACTGAGGGCCGCAGCCATAGGTCCCGAAACCGGCTTCACTTTTCGGGAAGTCTGCCCATCTTAGGCGCACGTCCCCATGCCGGGGATTTGGGAAACGCACATGAATTTCTCGCTACGCTCCCGCAGTCTCTTCAAGACCATCGCTGTCGTGCTGGCGCTTGCGCTGCCGACTGCGCTGGCGATCTCGTCTGCCGACGCGCGCGTCGGCGGTGGCGGCTCGTCGGGTTCACGCGGCTCGCGCACCTATTCGGCCCCGCCCTCGACCACGACGGCGCCCGGCTCGGCCTCGCAGTTCAACCGCACCTACACCCAGCCGGGTGCAGGCATGAACTCGGCTGCTTCCGCGCCCGCGCGCGGCGGCCTGTTCGGCCGCGCCGGCGGCTTCATGGGCGGCCTTGCGGCCGGCTTCCTCGGCGCCGGCCTGCTTGGCATGCTTTTCGGCGGCGGCCTGTTCGGCGGCCTCGGCGGCCTGTCCTCGATCCTGGGCCTGATCATCCAGATCGCGCTCGTGGTGCTGGTGGTGCGGCTGGCGATGTCCTGGTGGCAGCGCCGTCACACGCCGCAGGCGGCCTATGCCAATGCGGAGGCGGGCGCAGGTTCCGGACCGCAGCCGAACCAGCGCGGCGGCCTTGGTGGTGGTCTTGGCGGCTTCGGCTTCGGCGCGAATGCCAATAACGCGCCGCTCGAGATCAAGCCGGACGATTACGAGGCGTTCGAGCGCCTGCTCGGCGATGTCCAGACCGCCTGGTCGAACGAGGACGTGGCCAAGCTGCACACGCTCGCGACGCCGGAGATGGTCTCCTATTTCGAGCAGGACCTCGCCCAGAACCGCGCGCGCAACGTCGTCAACAAGGTGACTGGCGTCAAGCTGCTGCAGGGCGATCTCGCGGAAGCCTGGCGCGAAGGCGAGACCGACTACGCCACGGTGGCGCTGCGCTTCGCGCTCACCGACAAGACGCTGGATCGCAACAGCGGCACGGTCGTCGCCGGCAGCGAGCAGCCGGGCGAAGTCACCGAAGTCTGGACCTTTGCCCGACGGCCCGGCAGCGGCTGGGAATTGTCGGCGATCCAGCAGACCAACTGATCGCAAAGCGATGGAGAACAAAGGGCGTCGTGCTCAAGCACGGCGCCCTTTTCTTTTGTGCCCCTTCATCGCGGCATCGGAATAAGTGGGGGCGCATCGGGTTGAAATCAGGCGGCCAACGACAAACACAACGGGAGGACAAGATGATCCGTATCAAGAGATCCGTGACGATTTCAGCGCTCGCTGCGGCCTCGCTTGCATTGCTTGGGGCGCCAGCCGTGCAGGCGCAGTCGGCCGACATGACGTTCTTCGTGACGTCCAACGGCCCGGGCAAGGGCGCCGATCTCGGCGGCCTGGAGGGAGCCGATGCGCAGTGCACGAGGCTCGCCCAGACCGCCGGCGCCGGTGCGAAGACCTGGCGCGCCTATCTCTCGATGCAGGCCGCCGACGGCAAGCCGGCCGTCAACGCGCGCGATCGCATCGGCAAGGGACCGTGGCAGAATGCCAAGGGCGCGGTCATTGCCAAGGATGTTGCCGAGCTGCACGGCCCCGCCAACAACCTCACCAAGCAGACGGCGCTCAGCGAGAAGGGCGAGGGTATCAACGGTATGGGTGACCAGCCGAACCGGCACGACGTCCTCACGGGATCGCAACCAGACGGCACCGCGTTTGCCGGTCCGGACGATCGCACGTGCAAGAACTGGACGTCGAGCACGCAAGGCACCGCGATGGTCGGCCATTTCGATCGCAAGGGCCTGCGCGATGACGAGCCGTCAAAATCCTGGAATAGCTCGCACCCCTCGCGCGGTCCCGATGGTGGCTGCTCGCAGGCCGATCTGAAGAGCACGGGCGGCGACGGCCTGCTGTACTGTTTCGCTGCGAATTGAGAGGCCGAGCTCCCTCGGCTCGTCATTGCGAGCGTAGCAATCCAGACTATCTCCGCGGAAAAGCTCTGGATTGCTTCGCTAACGCCCGCAATGACGTGTGGGGCCGACGTTCCGCCTCCCCACGACGGAACTTGCGCCGCATGCTAGGCTTGTCCTGCCTGCGTCTCAAAGGACCTCTCCCATGAAATACGAGCTCTACTACTGGCCCGAGATCCAGGGCCGCGGCGAATATGTGCGGTTGGCGTTGGAGGAGGCGGGGGCCGCTTATGTCGACGTCGCGCGCGGACCACGTGGCACAGCTGCGATGATGAAGATGATGGATGCACAGAAAGGCACGCCGCCCTTTGCGCCGCCGTTCCTGAAAGCCGGCAAGCTCGTCATCGGCCAGACCGCCAATATCCTGCTCTATCTCGGTAGCCGCCATGCGCTCGCGCCGAAGACGGAAGCCGGCAGACTCTGGGTGCACCAGCTTCAGCTCACCATCACCGACCTCGTGGTCGAGATCCACGACACCCATCATCCGCTCGGACCCTCGCTCTATTACGAGGACCAGAAGCCGCCGGCGAAGAAACGCACGGCCGATTTCTGGGAGGAGCGGGTGCCGAAATATCTCGGCTATTTCGAGCAGCTTCTCACCGGGAATGGCGGCGCCTATGTCACCGGCCGGCGGCTGACTTACGTCGATCTCTCGCTGTTCCAGATCGTCGCGGGGCTGCGCTATGCCTTCCCCAGGCGCATGAAGGCGTTCGAGACAGACATTCCGGGCCTCGTTTCCCTGCACGACCGCATCGCCGCGCGGCCGAACATCGAGGCCTATCTGGCAAGCGAGCGCCGCATTCCCTTCAACGAGCAGGGCATCTTCCGCCGCTATCGCGAGCTGGATGGCTAGTCTAGTCCATCCGCTCGAGCGAGCCCGCAGCCAGCGCTTCCCGCAGGCGGAACTTCTGAACCTTACCGGAGGCCGTCAACGGAAATTCGGAGCAGGCGAACCACAATATCGGCGTTTTATGTGGGGCCATTGCGTCGCGGCAATGCGCAGTCAGTCGCTCGGCGCATCCTGAAGCGCTTGACGACAGGCGAACGGCTGCTGCGACGACTTCGCCCCATTTCTCGTCCGGCGCCCCGAACACGGCGACGTCGGCGACCTCCGGATGGCGCAAGAGGCAGGCTTCGATCTCGACGGGATAGATGTTCTCTCCACCGCGGATGATCATGTCCTTGAGGCGACCGGTAACGCGGATATAGCCGCCCTCGTCGATCGTTCCCAGATCGCCGGTACGCAGCCATCCGTCGGACGTGATAGCCTGTTGGGTGTCGTCCGGTGCGTCGAAATAGCCGATCATCGTCTGGTACCCGCGGACTTGAATTTCGCCCTCTGTACCCGTCGGCAAGACACGAAAATCGCCGGGATCCGCGATGCGCACCTCGACGTTCCATAGCGGCTTTCCTACCGTATGAAGCCGTTCAAACTCCGGATCGTCGTCGCTCGTCTGCGCGACGATCGGGCTGAGCTCGGTCTGACCGAAGACGGTGACGACCGGAAGACCAAGCGCATCTTTCACGCGACGGTGTATCTCCGGCGAGACCGGAGCGCCCCCGGACAGCGCCACACGCAAGGACGACAGATCGTGCGGGGTGGCCTTCATCGCCTCGATCAGCGCGAGCAGCATCGTAGGAACGCCGAAGAGGACCTGCGCCCTGGACGCTTCGATGGCCTGCAGGACCGTTGGCGGATCGAAAAAGAGCGGGAGCACCAGTGTCGCGCGTGAGGTCATGCAGCCGAGCACGCTCATGACCGACCCGGCGGTGTGAAAGAGCGGCATCGGACTCAGCAGTACGCTGTCTTCTAGACCTGCTCTGGCCGCCACATAGCTCGCGTTCGTCACCAAGCCGCGGTGATGGAGGAGCGCCCCTTTAGGCTTGCCCGTGGTCCCGGAAGTGTACTGGATCTGCGCCGGATGCTGCGAATCGATCTCCGGCAACGCCGCTTCCGGCGTGTTGCGGATCTCGTCAAGCCAGCCTTCGAAGCAATAGCGGTGGATGCCGAGACCTTCCAACTCGCGGGCGATGGCACCTGTATCGACTTCGCGGAAACTCGATAGATGAAAGAGAGCTGATGATCTGGACTGCCGAAGAACGAATTCGAGCTCGCTCGGCTTGAACGCGGGATTGGCGGTGACCAGGATCACGCCGGCAAGCGCCGCCCCGTACTGCAAGACAACCCACTCCGGCACGTTCGGGGCCCAGACGCAGATGCGGTCTCCGCTCTCGACCCGTTGTAGCAGCCAACTCGCGCAACGCTGCGCATCGTTGTACAATTGAGCGTACGTCCACCGACGGTCAGTGCGTGAGGCCCCGACTGGGGAGGCCATCGATGACGGAACGACTTCGACCAGCGCTTCGCGATCAGGCACGGTGCCGGCAGCGGACGTGAGAGCACGACCGATGCTGACGTCGAGGATCGGCCGCGACGGATCGGCGGGATAGTAGGAATTGCGAAGCCTCGTTTCGTCCATGTCTAAGCCCCCTGACTCTTTTGTCTGTTTCGGACGTTGGATTTCGTCTCGAGAACCGTCCGCATCGCTTCTGCCCAGGCGGCGATGAGGCGCTCGCGCTTTCGCGCCGAGCTTCGGAGGTTGTCCGAGATCGCCAACCCCCTGATGAAATGGAGCGTCAGCGCCACGAATTCATCGTAGGCTTCCGATTCCGTCCATTTGCCAAAGAGCTGCAAATAGACTCGTTCGAGATCACGACGCGCGCCGCGCTCGGCCGCGATGAGCGCCTGCTTCAAAGCCGCGTCCGTGCGTGCGACGGCCCAGAGTTCAAGCTCGGCGAGATAGGCGGGCTGATGGGCGGCGAAGGCCAAGGCCTCGATGGCCGACTGCAGGGAATCCGACGATGCGCCGCTCGCCGCGCGGGATTGCGACACCGCCCGCTCATTGCGGCGGACAAGCTCCGCGACGGTCGCGGCCAGAAGCGATGCATGGTTGGGGAAATAATGCAGCAGGGCGCCCCGGCTAACTTCTGCCCGATGCTGGACAGCGAGGGTGGTCGTGCCGGCTACGCCGTGTTCGATCAGACATTCGACCGCGGCGTCGAGCACTCTCGATCGCATGGTCTCGGAGCCTTCAGACCCGCGCACGGACTTCGCCGCTCTGGACATGCACTTCCTCCTATCGACAGTCAGCGTTGACTGTAGCATGAGATGTGCTACAGTCAATGATGACTGTTTATGCCCGGAGGATACTATGCCGAATTTTTCGACGCTAAGCATCGTGACCCGCGAGGACGCTCCGCGCATCGCTCGCCTCGTCCTCAACCGCCCGGAACGCTTCAATGCCATCGACGATGCGATGCCGGCCGAAATCCGCGCCGCCGTGGAGTGGGCCGAGAAGAATGACGACGTGCATGTCCTCGTTATCGAGGGCGCCGGCAAGGGCTTCTGCGGCGGGTACGATCTCGTCGCCTATGCGGAAAGCGAGATCGAGCATCCATGCCAGCAGGAGAGCGAGCCTTGGGATCCGCTCGTCGATTACGCAGTCATGAAGAATAACACCGAAAACTTCATGAGCCTATGGAAATGCTCCAAGCCGACGATCGCAAAAATCCACGGCGCGGCGGTAGCTGGCGGTAGTGATATCGCGCTGTGCTGCGACCTGATCGTAATGGCAGAGGACGCCCGGATCGGCTACATGCCGACGCGGGTCTGGGGATGTCCCACCACCGCAATGTGGACATTCAAGCTCGGCCCGTCGCGCGCGAAAGAGCTCATGTTCACCGGCAACATGATCGACGGCCGGACGGCGGCCGAGTGGGGTCTGGCCAACGCCTGCGTGCCGATGGAGCAGCTCGAGAACGCGACCAGGAAGCTTGCGGACCGGATCGCCGGGGTGCCGAAGAGCCACCTTGCCATGCATAAAATGGTGGTCAACCAAGTCATGCTGAATATGGGATTGGAGCAGACGCAGTCGCTCGCCACCCTGTTCGACGGCATCACGCGTCACAATCCCGAGGGTCTGTGGTTCAGGCGGTACGCCCAGAAGCACGGCTTCAAGGCCGCGATCGAGTGGCGCGACAGCGGACGTCCGATTCCGGAGCGCGACGAGGCACGCAAGCAGATCAGCGAGTTGAAGAGCGGCACCTAGCGTGTTGCGCGAGAAGCGATCGATCGCGGCGCGATTTTCCCTTCTTCGAGAACGTCGCCGAAAGTGGACAGTCCGTCTCAGCCATCGACCCCCTGAACGATGATCGATCGATAGTCCGCGCCCAAAAAGCGGTGTCGGACGGCAGCTTGGTATTGGGGGCTGTCATAGAAGGTGCGCGCGGTCTCCATGGTCGGGAAGCTGACCATCACCACGCCTTCAGGCGAAGGCCCCTCCAGAACGTCCTGAGCGCCGTAGGCCGCGAGAACCGTCGCTCCCGAATTCCCCAGTAGGGGGGTGACCATTTCGGCATAGGTCTCCAGTTCACCCGCGTTGCGGGTGCGTTCGCGAATGAAGATGGCATAGACGCTCATCGATTAAAATCTCCGTTGAGGGTTCAAGATGAAATCAGTGCTGAACGACGATCTTGCCGAAGACTTGGCGTCGACCCAGGTGTTCGATCGCCGCTCGCGCCTCCTCGAAGATGAAGGTACTGTCGATGACGGGTTTCAGGCCAGTTCGAGCGACGAAGCGCGTGAGCTCCTCAAGATCGCGGCGGCTGCCGGTCGTGATCGTCTGGAAGCGAGCAAAGCTAAAAAACATCGCCTTGTAATCGACGCTGCCCGCAAAGCCGCCGAGCACGCCGACCAGCGAAATCTGTCCGCTGGGAGCGATTGCCTTGATGGACTGCGCAAGCGAGGTCGCACCGCCCGTCTCCACGATACGGTCAATCCCACGATCGGTCATTGCGCGTGCCGTGGAGCCCCAGTCCTGATCGGCGCGATAATCGATGACCTCGTCAGCGCCCAGCGCTCGCAGACGATCGGCCTTTTCCGCGCTTGAGGTGGTGGCGATGACACGCGCACCCAACGCTTTGGCCAATTGCACTGCGAAGATTGAAACGCCGCCCGTGCCTTGCGTCAGCACGATGTCGCCCGCCCGGACGCCGGCAAGAGCCGACCAAGCAGTGACGCCCGCGCAGGTCAGAGCAGCGGCCTCTGCGAACGACAAAGTATTGGGCGCGGCGACCAGGGCTTCGGCGTCGACGACCTTATACTCGGTCAGCCAGCCATCCCGTTCGACCGAATATTGCTCTGCACCAGCCTCGAACGCGCCACCGAACCAGGTCGGAAAGAAGCTGCTGACAACGCGGTCGCCGATTGCAAAGCGGGTTACATCCGATCCTACCGCCTCGATTTCACCAGCCGCATCAGACAGCGGAACGACGTCCGCCTTGGCGGGAGCAGGGAATATCCCGGTGAGAAGGGCGAGGTCGCGAAAGTTAAGGGCCGTGGCGCGGACCCTGACCCGAACTTGTCCAGGTCCGGGAACGGGAAGATCCTCCTCGATGATCTTCAGGTCGTCGAGCGATCCAATCTTATTAGCTCTGTAGCTTCGCATGTCCCTCTCCAATCGATGAGGTGGGATAGATAGACTGGCTCGATCGTATGAGTAATGGCCCAAGCGCCTTGATTCCTGACCGATCGTCCGATATCGAATCGGGATGGATCCCTTCGACGACGTTGTGAGCGCGATGAGCGTGGCGAGTTCGCTCTATGTGCGATTCCGCTTTACCGCGCCGTGGGGTGTGGCATTCGATACCGGCTATCAGGCCCGGCTGGTGATGATCGCAGAAGGTGTGGGCTGGTTGCTGTCCGAGGGTGAGGTTCCCCTACCAGTGGCCAAGGGCGATTGTCTCATCGTCAAGGAAGGCACGCGGTTCGCGCTGGCGGATCGGCCCGACAGTGCCCTCGTGGATTGTGTGAACCTGTTTGCGGACCTGCCCGGCTTCTCGGAAGGGACCGGCTTCACCACCATCCCTGACCGCACGGTCAACTATGGCGGTAACGGCGCGCTGATGGAAATGGTATCGGCGCGTCTTTCATTCGATCCGATCGCGGCCGAGCCCTTGCTCGCCTTGTTGCCCGATCTGCTCCACGTTCGCTTGGCGCATGGTGACCTCGATCTGCTCGAGACCACCCTAGGCCTGATTGGCCTGGAAAGCCGCGCAGATGGGCTCGGCGCGGACTTAGTGGTAGAGCGACTGACGGACGTGTTGTTCATTCAAACGATCCGCGCGTGGGTTGCGGCGGACGGGACACGGGCCGGCGGGTGGCTTGCTGCGCTGAGGCACAGATCCTTGGCCAAGGTTATTCGCTCCGTTCATGCGGACATCGCACGCGACTGGACGGTCGAGGAGATGGCTCGTGTCGCAGGCGTCTCGCGCTCCACCTTCGCTCAGAACTTCCGTTCGGTTCTCGGAGAGACGCCGCTGAGCTATGTGACGCGGTGGCGGATGTATCGCGCCAAAACCCTGATGCGGAAGGGCGCGGCCTTGGCGGAAGTGGCGGTCAGGGTCGGGTATGACTCCGATACCGCGCTAAGCCGCGCCTTCCGGCGTGTCGAGGGACTGGCGCCTGGAGAGTGGCGGCGCACCTTGGCTGCGGAGGCGAACAGGCCTGCGTTATGATCCGCGGCGTGCGGCCGGGTCCAGATCTTCGTCAATATTGCGGGCCTCTCAACCCTTCTCGACTGCGCTCCAGCTAGAGCGTTTTCGAGCGAAGTGGATACCGGTTCGCGTCAAGAAACGCGTCAAAAAATAGAAACTTAGCCGGTCCGGAGGGAGGCTGGCGGCAGCCCCCGTTCCGGACCGGCCGCTTCGGGCGCGATCAATCGCCCGAAAACGTCATGGCTGCCGCCGGGCTGCGCGTGCGCCGGACCAGGATGACCGTCTGAAGCATCGGGAGCGGAAGAAAGCTCTGGCTGGTCGGGGCAGGGCGGCTTGCAGAACATCGTCGCGTCTTTCGTTGCGTTGCGTGCCGCCGCTGTCTAGCGAAGTCCGCTTTCGGCGGCGTCAGCCGTTCGGAGGAGGCAGCGCAATGCGCGCTCACCAAACGCCGGGCATCAGGCGATAGCGCACCCGCGCCGCATAATCGGCATAGCCCGGCAGGCCCTCGCGCAAGGTGCGCTCCTCGATTCCGATTCGGATCGCGAACAGGAGGACCAGGAGCGGGACCATCACGAGTCCCCACCACGAGCCCAGCAGCAGCGGCACGCCGGCGAAGAACAGGACCATGCCGCTATACATGGGATGACGCACATGGGCGTAGGGACCGCTCGAGATCACGCGCTGGGCGCGCTCAGCCTGCAGTTTCACCACCGGCGCAGCGAACGAGTTTTCGCGGAACACCCACATCGTGGACAGTGTCGAGGCCAGGAACAGCGCAAGGCCGAACGCCTGGAGTGCGACCGGCATGTCGGACGATTGAAGGCGCCGGTCGACGCCGATCAGCACCAGCCAGGCCAGCATCGCGACGACGAAGACGCTCATGAACAATTTGTCGGCTGCTGGCTGATCCTTCTGCAGCACCGGCCGCAGCCGCTCGGCCAGCAGCGCCGGATCGATCCGGTAGAGCCACCAGCCGCAGAGCGGGCCGAGCAGGGTGCATGTCGCGAGGAACACCCAGGCCGAAGGCCAGCGCAGCGTCCCTGCGGAGGCGAACAGCAGCGCGCCCATCGCGGCGGTGGTGATCGTGTTCTGCAGCAGCAGTCTGGAGATCATTGGCGATCTTGTTCTGTCCCACGCCGGCGTATTGATAGCCTGCTTTCCGGCAAACATGCGGCGCGAGGCGACAGGGACCGGGTTCAGACCTTGATCGGCGGTGTAAAGGCCGCGATGAGCCGAACCAGATCCGCCTGTCGTTTGGTTCCGGTCTTGGCGAAGATCCGGGCGAGATGGGTCTTGATCGTGGATTCGGCGATGCCCATGCTCCTGGCCACGTCGGGAACCCCGCCGATCTCGACGATGGACAGGAAGACGCGCAGCTCGGTCGGCGTCAGCCTGAACAGCTTGCGGATGAGGTCGGGCGCGACGATCGTATCGAGCGCTGCCTTGCTGACGAACAGGACGGCGCAGGCGTCGTAGCTCGCTGCGAACCTTTGCCGGCGCCCGGCGGTCAGCGGCAGGAGATGCGCGACAAAATGCGCGCCGTCGCGGGCCGTCAGATGCAGCGAGATGCTCGCGCTCGTCATCGCGCGGTCGCCGACAACCGTGCCCGCCAGCGCCTGCCGCAGCACGCGATCGGCATTCGGCTCGGACGTCACCAGCCGGCCACGGACCGAACGAAGCACGTCGGCCTCGTCCAGGATGTCGCGCGCGCTGGCATTGGCGTGCGTGATACGAGCCTCGGCATCGAGCAGCAGGATGGCGGTTCGCAGGGCGTCGAGCGTGCGCATCGACGTCGTCTCCAATGCGTTCTGCTGCTGCAGCTTCTGCCTGACGACCATGGCCCGTTGCAGGTGCGGCGTGAGGTGGGAGATCACCTGGTACATCCTGCGGTCGACGGGGCCGCCGGCCTTCATGATCGAGAGGCGGGATATTCCCTCAGGCGATTTGTCGAGCAGGATATTGGCGGCGTCCTCGAGGCCCTGCGGCCGCGTCCATTCGTTGTAGAACATGGTGGTGCGGAATTCGTCGACGTCGATCCAGTCCCTGATGGTCTGGATCTGGCCGACCGGCGCGTGGAGCACGCTGCGCGACGGATCGAACGGTTCATAGGTTTCGATGTAGGACTGAACATAGGCCGGCTCGACACCAACGGCATGCGCGATCACGGCCTCGCCGTCTGCTCCGATCCGGACCAGACCGCCGCTTTGGCCGCCCGCCAGGTCGACGATGCAACGAAGCGTCGCCGACCATCGGGAATCGTCGAGCGCTGCATCGTAGATGCCCGCCACCAGCGACAGCAGCTCTTCATTCAGTTCCATGGTTTGTCCCATCGACGCATGCTCATTCGGCCTCGCAGATGAGCACGCCGCATGCGGAAATTTGATGAGCCGGATCACACTTGAAGGCCGCGCCGAGCCGGAGCGGTGGTTTTCGGCCCAATCGTGCGCGTAGGGAAAATGGCCGCGGTGGGGCAGGCGGGCCGGGTGCAAGGTTCGCGTGGATGCGAACAATCGCGCGCCCATGGCGGCAACGAGCGTGGTGTCAAGCAACGGCCGTCTTGCGATCATGCGCAGGTCCCGGGGTGGCCGCGCATGATGTTCCCGCTATCCGGCGAAGATGCGCCGGACACGAAACAGGCCCGATCGACCGGATCGGGCGATTCGTCCTTCGAGAAGATCGATCAGGCGAGCTGATCGATCCGCGTGCCCTGACCCGGCGGCAGCGGTGCGGGCGGCTGCGGCTTGTAGGTGGGGTCGGCGTCCTTGGTCTTGGTCTGATCGTCCTGCTGCTTGGTCGTGTCGTAGCTCGGAACCACGATCGCGATCGGCGGCGGCGCAACGGTGGAAACCTTCATCCGCAAATCCTCACACATGGAAACAATTGACCCTGCGCTGCGAGGAGCGAAAATTCCTTCAAGGCAATCGTTAAAATGCGAGCGATTGGTGTGGTAGGAGGCGCTGTTCGTGCCCCGCACCGTGCCTTATGCGAGCGACGACTAAACCCTCCTCGTCATTGCGAGGAGCTTTTGCGACGAAGCAATCCAGACCGTCACCGCGGAAGGATTCTGGATTGCTTCCGCCTTCGCCAAGGCTTCGGCGGACAAGTCGCTCCGCTCGCAATGACGGAGTACGTGGCGACCTGCGTCGCGTCGCAATTGCACCTTGTCCGCAGCAAGTGCGGAAGAGGGCCTCCGCCTATTCGTCCTTGCCGCGCGTGATCGCGATGGACGCGTCCTTCTTGGTGCGGGTGCATTCCATGTTGAGTCGCCGATAGCGCATGCTGATCTTGTCGCCGCGCAGCAGACCCATCCGCTTCAGGCAGCGTGTCGCGCCCGTCGTGGTGTCGTCCTTGGTCACGGTGAAGACGATCGCCGCCATCGATCCCACCAGCGCATAGAATTCCGGCGTCGGCTTGCGATCACCTTTGGCATAGAGCTCGATGGAATATTTGTCGCCGCGGCAACCCACGGACAGCTCCTTGGCCGCCGGGTGCGTCAGGTAGACGGTGTTCGCAGCGCGGAAGTTCACCTTGAGGCGATCGACCTGGTTCGCCAGCTCCTTGGCACTGTCGTCGCAGCGGTCGGCGCGTGCGGGCGAAATGAGGGTCACAAGGCCGGTGATGGCGGCGGCGACCAGGATCGCGCCGCGGACGTTCAAGTTCAATGTCATGATGAAAAGCCCCTTAGGGCGCGCATTCAAGCGTCGTCGGGCGCGAAGCGCAAGAGTGGGAACGGGCATTTCCCCGTGCGGCTTGGCTGTTCTCTCGCCTGCAATCTGCTATACTTGATTGTATGACCAAGCTCCTGGACGAGGCTATCCGTCAGGTCGTGCAGCTTCCCGAAGGCGAGCAGGATGCCGCCGCGGGGGCGTTGCTCGACTATGTCAAACACATGCGGGACATCCAGCTGACCGAGGAGCAGATCGCCGAAGTGCGCCGTCGCCGAGCCGATCCAAACCGCAAATTCCTCTCCCTGGATGAAGTGCGTGCGCGCGTCGAGCGCTTTGGGTCCTGAGGGGCCATGGAGCTGATCTTCGATGATCAGGCGGTTGCTGATCTCGAAGGTATCTTCAACTGGATTTCACAGGATAGTCCGGCCGCTGCCCGGAAGGTGACCGATCGGCTGCTCAAGAGTATCGGGCAGTTGACGTCCTTCCCCTTTATGGGGCACGTCGGGCATGATCCCCAGACATTTGAGTGGTTGTGCCCCGGCTCCCCTATGAGGTCGATGTGTTACGCGCACGAGTTGTCGTAACTGCAGTATTTCACGGCGCACAGGCCCGAGATTCTTGAGTGGGCGCCTGCCCCTTGCCGGGAGACAGAATGGGGTCTCTTCCATGCGCTCCGCTCACTTCCCTTTGCAGCAAAAAAGCTTAGAACGCTTCTATGCTGAGAGGCCCGCCAGGGCTCCAAAAACCCGAGATTCGCTCCATGAACGCTCCGACCGCCTTCCCCGACCCGTCAAAGCCCGTTCCGCCCTACAAGCACACCCCGCTATTCCCGCTGGGCAAGGACGAGACGCCCTACAAGAAGATCACGGCCGAGGGTGTCAGGGTCGAGAAGGTCCTGGGCAAGGACATGCTGGTGGTGTCGCGCGAGGCGCTGCGGGCGCTGTCGGAGGCGGCTTTCGGCGACATCAACCATTATTTGCGCCCCGGCCATCTGAAGCAGCTCCGCGCCATCCTGGAGGACGGCGAGGCCAGCCCGAACGACAAGTTCGTCGCGCTGGACTTTTTGAAGAACGCCAACATCGCCGCCGGCGGCGTGCTGCCGATGTGCCAGGACACCGGCACCGCGATCATCATGGGCAAGAAGGGTTGCAACGTCATCACCGACGGCGACGACGAGGCGGCGCTGTCGGAAGGTGCGCGCGACGCGTATCTGCGCCGCAATCTGCGCTACTCGCAGGTCGCGCCGCTCTCGATGTACGAGGAGAAGAACACCGCCAACAACATGCCGGCGCAGTGCGAGATCTACGCCGAGGGCGATGACGCCTACAAGTTCATGTTCATGGCGAAGGGCGGCGGCAGCGCCAACAAGAGCTTCCTGTTCCAGGCGACGCCCTCGGTGCTGACCAAGGACCGGCTGCTCGCGTTTCTCAAGGAGAAGATCCTGACGCTGGGCACCGCGGCGTGCCCGCCCTACCACCTCGCGATCGTGATCGGCGGCACTTCGGCCGAGCTCTGCATGAAGACGGTGAAGCTCGCTTCCGCCCGCTATCTCGATGCGCTGCCGACCCACGGCTCGCCCGACGGCAACGCCTTCCGCGACGTCGAGATGGAGAAGGAAATCCACAAGATGACGCAATCGCTCGGCGTCGGCGCGCAGTTCGGCGGCAAGTACTTCTGCCACGACGTCCGCGTGATCCGCATGCCGCGTCATGGCGCATCGCTGCCGATCGGGCTCGGCGTTTCGTGTTCTGCCGACCGCCAGGTGCTCGGCAAGATCACCAGGGACGGCGTCTATCTCGAGGAGCTCGAGCACAACCCGGCGCAATATCTGCCGCAGGTCGAGCAGGCGCTCGGCGGCGAGGTCGTCAAGATCGATCTCAACCAGCCGATGAAGGACATCCTGGCGACGTTCTCCAAGCATCCGATCAAGACCCGCGTCTCGATGACCGGCACCATGATCGTCGCGCGCGATAGCGCCCACGCCAAGCTGCGCGAGCGACTGGAGAAGGGCGAGCCGCTGCCGGACTATTTCAAGAACCACCCGGTCTATTACGCCGGCCCGGCCAAGACACCCGAGGGCTACGCCTCCGGCGCGTTCGGTCCGACCACGGCGGGCCGCATGGATTCCTTCGTCGACCAGTTCCAGGCCGCCGGCGGCTCGATGGTGATGGTGGCCAAGGGCAACCGCGCGCCGGCCGTGCGCGAGGCCTGCAAGAAGTATGGCGGCTTCTATCTCGGCTCGATCGGCGGCGCCGCGGCGAACCTTGCCGAGCACTGCATCAAGAAGGTCGAGGTGCTCGAATATCCCGAGCTCGGCATGGAAGCGATCTGGCGCATCGAAGTCGTCGACTTCCCCGCGTTCATCATCATCGATGACAAGGGCAACGACTTCTTCAAGGAGCTGAACCTGGGCTAGCCAGTCCTGCGTCGTCCGCCGGTTCTCGAACCGGCGGACGATTTACGCAGCGCGCGCTCAGCGCTTTATTGTGAACGACATCGCGCCGCCATTTTCGGCGCTATCGAACATGACAAGCACACGGATGTTGGCTGCGTCTTCCTCGAGGGGAAGCAGAATTTCCGCTTTCGCCTCTTTTGGGGCTGTGCTCAAATCGAGCGTCGCCAGGGATTTGGCAGTCTTGCTGCTGCCGTCCCACAGCCAGACGCTATAGGGAACGTCTTCGTCACGCGTCGGCCCTGCGAGGATCAAGATGCCGTTGTTCACCACGGCAAGGTCGCGGATGCCGGTATTCTCCCCGAGATCGAGCGGCGTCGAGGCGGGTTTGAGATCGTCGTCCTTGGTAAAGAGCGCGCTTGCATCGACGCTGAGCACAAAGGCCTGACGGTTCAGCGATGGACCTCGCAGCCCGAAGTAAATGCGGTCGTTCCTGACTGCAATCCCTTCGACGTTGACACCGCCTTCCGCGAGCGGCTTGTTGAACTTCGATCCGACGTCGTTACTCTTTTCAATCACTTCGCGCAGCCGCGGGCTCGGCTCGACGCCTTCGACCTTCTTGGCGTTGGGTTCGGTCTTGGGTGCGCCGGTTTGCGGATCCACGGCAATCCGAAACACGACATAGCTCGACAGATTCTCCTTGTCGCTCTTGCGGCTTCGGCCGTGCGAGCCGGTTACATAGAAGAAGCCCTTTTCATACGCGACGCCTTCGGCATCGGGGTCCTTGTCGTCATCCGAAAGCCGGATGAGCTTCCGGGGAACTAGGACGTTGCCTTCGATCGAGAAGAACTGTGCGTATTTCTTCTCATCATTGGCGATCAGGCATGACGTGAACTTCGGCGTGGTGGGCACGCACGCCGCTCCGCTCAAATTCATGCGTGGCTGATCCTTGAACTTGTCGTCCTTGTCGTCTTTCTCGAAGATCGAGGCGGGCTTCCAGGCGGTTGCCTCCGGGGCAATCTTCGGCGGCAATTGTTCGCCGTGCCCGGTCGACATCGCTGCTCCGAGCAGAATGCAAACGAACGCGGCTGTCAGTGATCGATGAAATGCATGCATGATGCTGTACGGCATTCTTCCCTCCCGGGTGCAATGCTCAAATACAATCCTGAATTGTTAAGAAGACAAGAGCGAGAATGTCGCGGAGCGCTCTCTTCTCAGCTGCAATTCGTGACCTGGTTCGAGCAGAGCGCGCGCCACCAGCCGCGGACGCCGTCATGGCTCTCGACCAGACCCCAGAAGCCGCTGCAGGCGAACAGGCGCTTCGGGCCGCCGTCACCG
Source organism: Bradyrhizobium sp. CCBAU 11430 (assembly GCF_028128855.1). Classification (NCBI taxonomy): domain Bacteria; kingdom Pseudomonadati; phylum Pseudomonadota; class Alphaproteobacteria; order Hyphomicrobiales; family Nitrobacteraceae; genus Bradyrhizobium; species Bradyrhizobium sp. CCBAU 11430. The sequence continues at coordinate 139,960 of NZ_LBJV01000060.1, read as the reverse complement.
TCGATCGGGCCGCCGAGCTCACGCTGCGCCGGCATCCATTTGGCATCGACGAAGGGAGCCTGGAACAGCCCGCCTGCGCGCGTATAGCCATTGGCGTAGCTCGCGCCGACCTTGTTGGACGCAACCCAGCCGCGCCCGGCATAGGGTTTGGGCGCGCTCCGCGGATATCTCTTCTCGTCCTCGTAGTCCTTGCCCGGCGGCTTGGCGCCTTCGATCAGAAACCAGCCGCTCTTGAAGCCGATGATGCGGAATTCGGTGAGCCAGCCGCCGTCGGGCGTGTTCTCGGCGCCGCCTAACTTCAAGCGGTAAGGCGGCGGCAGCGTGCCGAGCACGCGCGCCGTCGCCGACGGCTCGGCGCGCACGTTGAGGCCAGCGGGGTCCTTGTCGATGGACCAGGCGCCGAGACTGCAGGGCTCGGTGCCCTCGGGCAGCTTTGTTCGTCCGGCGGCGAGATCGGCGTGCAGCTTAGAGAAATCGGTGTCGTCATTGTCCGGATCGGGCTCTGTGCGCGGCTTCAACTCGGCTGAAACCGCGCGTGTCGCATCCGGTGTCAGCTTGACCACGAGGGCCTCGCGCGCAGCGAACACGCTTGCCGGTGTTTTTGGATCGTTCGATGGCGCGGGATAGACGGCGAGATATCCCATCGAGCCGTCGGTTCGATAAGCGGCGCCGGCGACATAACCTGCCGGGACCAGGGCGAGCGCGCTTGCGCGCCACGCCGGTTCGGTGTCATCCGCGCGCGCCGCTAGTGTCGCGACGCACAGCATCGTCGTCGCGATGAGACGAAGCACGCGCATGATGCTGCGCCGCCTTACGCGCGGGCGCCCGTGAACGGGAAGCTGCCCATCGGGCCGATGCCCATCTCGCCGTTCATGCTGTCGCCGGAGACGGTGCCGGCGAATTCGAGCGTGAGCGGCATCGGGTTGGTGATCGAGACCTTCCAGGAGACGTTGTCGCCAGCGACGGTGCCGTCGAAGATCTCGGCGGTATTACCTTCCGCGCCTTGCGTGCCCGTGAGCGTGCCGCCGGCGGCCTTGAGGCTCAGCGTCGCCTGGCGCTCGCCCATCGGCGTCGTCATGGTCAGATTCCAGTTGCCGTCTACGGCCATTCCCGTCTCCCGAACAAATCCCGGCGGACCGCGACGATCCGCGGCCAGTCCCGGACGAGCCTATAGCCCAACTCGCAGCTCCTGCCTAACGCTCCATTTGAGGCATGGAAGCATGTCCCGAAAAGTGCGTAGCGGTTTTCGGAAAAGATCATGCTCAGACAACAACCTAAAGCGATCACATCGCGCTTTAGGCGCGGGCTGCAGCGCGCCTGCGGCTGGTGACGATGAGCCTTAGAACGACATACTGCACGGCAAAGGCGAGGATCTTGGCGCCGCCGGCGACCACCGTGAGGTAGAACGCCCACAGCTTCAGATCGCCCGTGGAGGCGACGAGGATCATGCCGACGCCGATCACGAACATCAGCGCCGCCCAGGCATAGCCTGCAGCCGTCACATATTCCGGAACGGTCTCGACGACGATCGGCGGCATGTAGCGCAGCATCCAGCCGCGCTTGAGCATGATCGCGCCGATGGCGAAATGCGCGATCGAAGGCTTTGCCATCATGAAGCGGGGATCATTGGTCAGCAGAGTGATCCCGCCCAGTCCGACGACGAGCGCGAGGCTCGCATAGGTCATGTAGTTGAGTTGCTGCCCCTTGATGCGGGCGTGGATCACCTGCGCGATCGCGCCGGCGATCGCCACTGACGTCGCGAGGATGACGTTGTCGGTGGCGAGATAGACGACCAGGAAGACGATGGCGGAGAAGAGGTCGGAGCCGAGGCGGGCGAATACGTCCTTCATCGTCAATCCTGTTCAGCGGGCGGTGGGCAATGCGCGGGCGGGCGTACCGTACTTGATCTGGCGATACTCGGGATACCATTTTGTGAAGTAAATCGCGCTGTTGCGGGCGGCGAAGGCGACTGCAAGGCTCGACCAGAGCGGCAGGCCGGGGACGTAGAGCAGCACGAGATTGCCGGCCGCCATCAACAGCGCGGCCACGGTCCAGGCGCCGGTGATGACGTAATTGGCGGTGAGAAAGCCGGGCATCGCCGCGGTCTCGGCCGGCACTGATTCCAGCGCATATTGCAGCGTGAAGGGACGGCGGACCAGCAGCGAGCCGAGCGCGATGACGAAGATGCCGATATCGACCGACAGCTTGACGCCGAGCGTTCCGAGCTGCGGGTCGAGCAGCGCCAGGTAGAGGCCGATTGCGGCGAACACGATCGCCGAGCCCGCGGCCAGGGTCTTCACCGAGCGCCCGCGCGCCACATCGATTGCGACGGTGGCGAGGCAGATCGCGGAGGCCACGAACACGCTGATCGCGGCCGACGTTACCAGCATCAGGAAGCTGTAGGCGCCGTAGGGCGCAAGGATCAGGAAAATCGCCATTACCTACCTCGGTCAGGCCGATCTTTACGATGTAAAGATAAATAGGTCAGAGGCGAGACCGGGTCAAGCGAAATCTTTACAGTGTCAAAATGATGTAGGCGGCATGTAAAAGTTGAAGTGCCGCAACGGCTTGGTCGGACGCCTCGTCAGCCAATTCCGCCCAGGGCAGGCGCGACAGAATGGGGAGCGCGCAGGCGATCGCGAGGCCGAGGGCGAGCAGGATGCCGCCGTTGAAGAGGACTTGGCCGCTCCGCCGCAGATGGACCACCTCGAGTGTGAGCGCGGCGCAGACCATGGCGAGGATGGCGAGGAGGTCTGCGGTGATGGAGGGCATCTGCATACGGGCCTCTTTGGTGACACGTCCGTGCTGTGGCTCCGGGCGGGCGCCAAGTGGCGCGCCCCGGAATGACGGGAGCTACTGCGCCCCCACCCAATTGCCGTGAAAACCATCCGGCACGCGATGGCCGAGCTGCACCAGCGCGACGGGACCCGCTTCGACATCGGTGGCGTTGAACACGGCGAGGTCGCTGCGGTTCTCCCGCGCCCGCCAGACCACGGCGAGCAGCCAGCCATCGCCCTCAGTCGCATCCTTCGATCGCTCGACGAACACCGGCTCGGAGATGGTGTCGCCGGCGGGCAGCAGGTAATGGCCGAGACGTCTTCCGTTGCCGTCGACATGGACGACGCCGGAGAGCGCGCCGAACATCGGCAGTTTCGGATTGGCGCAGGCGTACCAGCCATGACGGTTCTTCAGCCCGGCGTGGCGGTCGTCGATGCGCGGAAATTCGCCGGTGAGATCGTCGAGATAGGTCTGCTGGAAGCGATCGGTATTGCCGGAGAGATCGAAGGTCCAGCGGCAGTGCCGGGCGCGCGACTTGTCCGGATCGGTCGGCCGGCCGTCGGAATGCGGAAACAGCGGCGCTTCCTCGAACTGCATGACGTCGGCGATGATGCGGTTCTCGTCCTCCCACGCGTTCATGATGTGGAAGACGTAGCAGGCTTCACCGCGAAACCAGACGATGTCCTTTGCGGTGCCGCTCCGCTTCATCACGCCGACATAGGCGCCCTTGTCCGGCTCCCAGGCGTAGGGCGGCTGCCCGCGCATCGCGCGCTCCATGCTGCCGGTGATCGGCAGGATCGGAAACAGCACATGGTTCGCGGTGACGATGAAGTCATGGACCATGCTGGCATAGGGCGCCTCGAACCGCTCGAAGCGGGTCGCCTTGCCGGAGGCGTCGATCGAGCCGTAGGAGAGGGCAGGCGTCAACGGTCCTGCGGCGTTGTAGCCGAAGAACACGAGCTCGCCGGTGACGGGATCGATCTTCGGGTGCGCGGTAAAACTGCCGGCGACACGGCCCTGGTAGTTGTGATAGCCGCGCGTCGCCAGCGTGCCGGGCTCGATCTCGGTCGGCAGATGCGCCTCTTCCAGCGCCAGCAGCTTGCCGGCATGGAAGATGATGTTGGTGTTGGCGACGCCGCCGTCGGTGAGATCGGCCGGCGCATCCGGCAGCTTGCGGCCGAAGCCGCCGAACAAAGCGCGGCCGGCATCGTGCTCGGCGAGCCATTTCGGCGTGCGGACCCAGCGGTTGCGATAGCTGGCGCGGCCGTTGTCGAGATGGAACGCGTGCAGCATGCCGTCGCCGACGAACCAATGCGCGCCGGGGGAATCGAACTGCGGATTGGGGCCGTTGCGATAGAGTACGCCGTTCAGCTCGCGCGGCAATTCGCCGATGATCTTCAGGAATGGCGCGTCCGCTTCGAACGGGATCGGCGCGATGTTGTTGCGGCGCTCGGCGATGGCGTCGTGCTGCACGGCGTACACTCCCTATCTTTACATCGTAAAGATCGGATAGCGTCGATTGCCGCATCGGTCAAGCGAAATCTTTACACTGTCAATATTGCGTCATATAGCTTGCAAATGGCCAAGATCGACACCAAGACCGATACCAAGAGCGAAACGGCGCGACGCGCGCGTGCCCCCAGAAAGACGACGTCGACTGCGGCATCGCGCCCAAGGCGTGGCGCGGCGAGCGCGAAGTCCGAGACGCCCTATCACCACGGTGCCTTGCGCGAGGCGCTGCTGCAGGCTGCCGAACGGGTGCTGGAGCGCGACGGACTCGCCGGCCTCACCTTGCGCGCGGTGGCGCGGGAGGCGGGCGTCTCCCATGCCGCACCCACCCACCATTTCGGTGATCTCACCGGCCTGCTCAGCGAGCTCGCGGCCGTCGGCTTCCGCCAGTTCAACGCGGCGATGGCGGCATCTTGCGGTGCCGCCACCACGCCGCTCGAAGCCGCGCTGGCGCGGCCCAAGGCCTACGTCGCCTACGCGCAAGCCCATCCCGGCATGTACAGCATCATGTTCCGTACCGAGCGCCTGGACTATTCCAGGCCCTCGCTGCACGAGGCGGCCGAAGCCTCCTTCGCCGGGCTGGCGAATGCGATCGGCATGATGCGGCAGGAGCAGATCAGCGGTGACGCGCTGACGCTGAGCCAGGGTGCCGCGATCGCACGTGCCTGGTCGATGGTGCATGGCTTCACCATGCTGCTGCTCGACGGACGGCTCGAGGATATCTTGGGACGTCTGCCCGAGGGAACGACGGCCGAGCGGCTAATGGAGGCGATGCTGATGGCGCCGGTGGCCACCAAACACCCCGCATAGCGGTCGTGGGCCGCCAAGGCCTAAAGCATGATCCGGAAAAGTGCGCAGCGGTTTTCCGAAAAGATCATGCTTAAACAACAACCTAAAGCGCGATGACGATTCGTCCTAATCGCATCGCGCCTTAGCGCATCGTCGCAAGCTCGACGGCGCGGCCGCGCGTGCCGATGATCTTCACCTCGTCCTTGCCGCAAGCGAAGCCGCGGGCGAAATCGTCCGCGGCCTTGCGCGCAAGCTCGTTGGTGGTGGGGTTTGCGATCGCATCGACATAAGCAACGTGACAGACCGGGCCCGGCGGTAGCCGGGTCACGACCAGCATGGCCTTGGTGTTCGGCCGGCCCTGCTTGTCGGGATCGGCATTGTCGGCGATGTGCCAGCGCTGGATGATCGCGAACGGCTTTGCGCCCACGGCACGCCATTCGATCGTGGTCTCCGACGAATTGAACGGTGCGAACCAGACCTTGGCTGCCGGTTCCTCGGCCGCCTGCTTGCGATTGCGACCGACCGAGACGATTTCGCGAAGATCGTCCTCGGCGATCAGCACCAGGAGGCCGTCCTTGCCCGGACAGATGCGCGTCGTGCTGCCGTCGAGCTCGCTGGGCTTGCCGATCTGGCGGCAATCCTTGGGCGCGGTCGAGGTGTAGGTGCTGCCCACGGTTTGGGCGGCGGCGCTGTGCAGGCCGATGCAGATCATCAAGACGGCCAGGCCTGTGCAGGTGATGCGGTTCATCATGAGGGCTTCGATCGCAGGGAACTCCGCACCATCAGACGTCTTCATTGTGGGCAAGGTTCAAACAGGGGTGGGATAGACCTGACAGCGGCGCGGAATCGTTCTAGAAGAGCGGCTTCGCTTGGGCTCCTCCAGCCTCGTTCGCGTCCTCCTTTACTTGATCATGCCAGCCATCTCCTCGCAAAAACCCTATCGCGTCGGCCGCTCCAAGACCGGGCTCGGCCTCTTCGCCACCAAGCCGATCAAGAAGGGCACCCGGATCATCCGCTATTTCGGACCGATCCTGGATTCGCGGATTCCCGAGCAGGACGACATCGAGAACAAGTACCTGTTCGAGCTCAACGGCCGCTGGACTATCGACGGCTCGGTGCGCAAGAATCTGGCCCGCTACATCAACCATTCCTGCCGGCCCAACGCCGAGTCCGACGTCCGGCCGCGCGAGCGCAAGGTCTTCATCCGCGCCATCAGGAACATCGAGCCGGGTGACGAGATCAACTATGATTACGGTACCGACTATTTCAAAGCCTATCTGAAGCCGATCGGTTGCAAGTGCGAGTCGTGCGAGAAGAAGCGCAAGAAGCTGCGAGCCGAGGCGCGGGCGGAAGCCGCCAAGGTGAAGGCGCGCACGGAAGCCAAGGCCAAGAAGGCGGGCACGAAAAGCACGGCGAAAAAGAAGAAGCTGAACGGCAAGCACTTCGCCGGCAAGGTCGGCCGGGCGAGGGCGTAGTCGCAGGCGATGGCCGCGATTGGTGCGCGGCCAGGCCGGGCCTTACGCCGCCAACGCGCTCGCACTTCTCCGCAATCCCACATATTGCAGCTCGGCAAACACGCCGGTGGCGATCGCCTGCGCCACGACCATGAGCGCGCCGGCAAGGTTCGGCGACACCGCGCCCGAGAGCAGCAGCGCAATGCTGCCGACTGTCCAGGCCGCATTGCCGATCACGACCAGCAGCACGAGCGCCTTCGCCACCGAGGCGCGTGACGCCAGCCAGCCGACCAGCGCGACGTAGGCGATCAGGAACAGGCCGGCCTCGCGCAGCAGCGCCTCCGGCAAATTGAACAGAGCTGCGAACGCGCTCGCGCCGAAAGTGAAGCCGAGGGCGGCGACGCCGCTGAAGATGGCATCGGCGAGCAGCGCGCGGCGCAGGAAGGTGGAAGCGTCGATCATCAGAGGTCTCCATGGTTGGGGTGGGCTCGGGGGTGAAACTCAGTGCCGTCCGCGCCACCAGGCGCGAAGCAGGCGGGCGAGGCGGAACGGACAGAGGCTCCTGCCGACGCCGTGCTCGAAGGCCGTGACCTGCGCGAGCACATAGTCGCCGGTCGAATGCACCAGCGGCTCCGGCATGTTGAGGCTGCGCGCCAGCATCCGCGTTGCGAAGGCCATGGCCCAGGGAACAAGGTGGTCTGCGACGGTCCGGTAGAGCAGCAGCGCGATCATGGTCATCTCCTGTCGCCACTGAAGATGCGCGCGCCGGCGCGCCAATTCGATTACCTCGCGGGTAATGGAAGGGCCGAAATCCGCATGCTAGGTTCTGGTCATGAACGCACATGCATCCACGGCACAGGCCGACCGCAGCCAGCCGGTTCACATCGGCGACCATTTGCGCGAATGGCGGCAGCGCCGCCGCATGAGCCAGCTCGATCTCGCGGGCGAAGCCGAAATCTCGGCGCGTCATCTCAGCTTCGTCGAGACTGGCCGCGCCGCGCCCTCGCGCGACATGGTGCTGCGGCTCGCCGAGCGTCTCGACGTGCCCTTGCGCGAGCGCAACGTGCTGCTGGTCGCCGCCGGCTATGCGCCCGCGTTCCAGCAGCGCCCGCTGGAGGATCCCGCCTTGAAATCAGCCCGCCAGGCGATCGATCTCGTGCTGAGGGCGCACGAGCCCAATCCCGCGCTCGCGGTGGACCGGCACTGGAACCTGGTGTCGGCCAACCGCATGGTGGCGCCGCTGCTCGATGGCATTCCGCAGCGGCTGCTTGGCCAGCCCTTCAACGTGCTGCGGCTCGCCTTTCATCCCGAGGCGTTGGCGCCGCGCACGGTCAATCTCGCGGAGTGGTGCGGCCACCTTCTGGAGCGTCTGCACCGGCAATGCGAGGTGACGGCCGATCCTGAGCTGATCAAGCTCTACAACGACCTCAAGAGCTACCCCATCCCGGCGCGCGCGGGGCCGCTGTCGAGCGACAATGTCGCGATCCCGTTCAAGCTGCGCCACGGCGGGGAGATACTAAGTTTCTTCTCCACCACCATGGTGTTCGGCACGCCCGTCGATATCACCCTGTCGGAGCTGGCGCTGGAGACGTTCTTCCCGGCCGACGAGCGCACCGCAGAGCGGCTGAAGCAGATCGCGGCAGCCATGACCTAGAGCCCTTGACCTAGAGCTCCTTGGCACCCTTGCCTCCGAGCGGCTTCGGCTTATCTTTGGGCCAACCTTGATCGCCCGAAGGAGGCGCCTGACATGAGCACGCTGAAACCGCTCCAGATCGATGTCGTCTCCGATGTGGTGTGCCCCTGGTGCTATATCGGCAAGCACCGGATCGAGAGTGCGCTGGCGCTCGTGCCGGACGTTCCCGTCAAGCTCAATTTCCGCCCGTTCTTCCTCAATCCCTGGGTGCCGCGCGAGGGCATCAGCCGCGAGGCCTATCTCACCCAGAAGTTCGGCTCGGTCGAAGCCTATAAAGGAATCGCGGGGCGCGTCGTTACGGCCGCAAGCGAGGAGGGCCTCCTCTACAAGCCCGAGCTGGTCGCGCGTCAGCCCAACACGACCGACTGCCATCGCCTCATCCTGTGGGCGGAAGCGATCGGCAAGGCGCCCGAGATGAAGCAGCGCCTGATGGAGCTGTATTTCCGCGACGGGGGCGATCTCACCGATGTGAACGTGCTGGTGCAGGCGGCCGCCGATATCGGCCTCGACGCCGAGGACGTGCGCCGGCGCCTTGCCACCGACGAAGACGTCGCGCGCGTCTCGGCCGATGCGCAGGAGGCCGCCGAGAAGGGCATCTCCGGCGTGCCGACCTACGTGTTCGCGCAGAAATACGCCGTCTCCGGTGCGCAGGACCCGACCCTGCTCGCGCGCGCCATCCGCCAGGTCTCGGAGGAGATCAACGCGCAGGCGGCGGAGTAGCTTTCGCTGATTTGCGGAGCCGGCGGACCACGTGTCGCGCGCCCTCGTGCGCGGCATTGAGTCCGGCCAGTGCTGCGTGAATCAGGGCCACGACCGGATCGTGCCGCCGCAGCGGGATCAGCACGTCGCCGACTGCAAAACGCCCGCGCCAGATCGGGTTGATCATGGGGTGATCGGCGCTCGCGGTGGAATCCGCGCTTGCGATGGCGGGATCGGCGCAGAGATGGCGGGTGAGCTCGATTGTGAGCTGCACGCCCGGCGAATATTTCGCAAAGCGTTCGTCAATGCCGAGCTTGAAGAAGAAAGCGCGGTCCTGATGGCGCAGCACGATGCCGGCGGCGACCGGGGTCGTCCCGGCGCGAAGCGTGATGATTTCGCACTGCGCGGTCTCCGCCAGCGCCGGCACCGCGCGGCGAATGAAGGTCGCATCGCCGACATGCTGCACCAGCGCGGTGCCGCGCTTGCCTTTCCAGCCGCTGGCTTCGAGCTGCAGGAATGTTTCGAGTGCGGGCCCGATCTCGTCAGGCCGGCGTGCGACGTCGAACGTAACAGGGCCGTGCTCTTCGAGGCGATGGCTTTGTCGGCGCAGCTCCTTGAGCTTCTTGGTGCCGAGTGCGTCGCGCAGTAGCGTTTCGTCATCCTGCGTCGCATCGAGGCTGGCGCGGATGTAGGAGGAAAGCACGCGCGGCTTCAGGCCGTCGCGGGTCAGGACCTGCTTAAGCGCAGTCATCGCAGCGCCGTCGAGCGCGACGTCGTTGAGCACGAGCGCATGCGCGCCGGCCTCGCGCGCCCGCCGCAACAGTTGCGTCGCCGCCTCGATCGGGGCGTCGCGGTCGATCAGCGGACTGCACAGGGTGCCGTAGGGATGCGCGCTCACCAGCGCGGGCAGGGGAATCTTCAGGGCGCGCCACAGCGAGATCACCGGCATCAGCCCGATCAGCCGGGTCGACGCTCCGTCGAAAGCGGGCAATGCCGAAGCTGCGGTGCGGCCGCGCGCGGTGGCGCTGACGGCGAGCTCCCAGGCGGGCAGGTAATATCCGTTCGGCTCGATCGCGCGCTGCGCGAGCGCGCGCCATTGGCCGGGATCGATCGCTGTAAGCGGGACGCGCGCCGCCATGGCATCCTTTCTCGATGCCGCATGGATCGCTGCCTGCTGCGCGATGTCGACCACGTCCCCTCGTCCCGTTCACGCGGGCAAATGCCGCGTCACGTGGCCATGCTTAGCCCAAAGATTGGAAAATACCGTTGGGACGCGGCTCCAATTCGACCGGTAATGTTAACGTCTCGTTGAGCATCCGGTGCCGGATGCTCAACGCAGATCCCTATTTGTCGCCGGGCAGGAAGTGATCACGGGCGCTCGCCCGCCCCCCGCTGGCGGTATCGGTGATCGCAACCTCGAGATCGCGCGAGCTCTTCGGCAGATCGGCAGGCCCGACCTGCACCGACAGCCTGACCTCGCGGGTCTGGTCCTGCCCGACTTCTACGACGGGCTTGCCATCCGGAGCGACTTCAACGCCTGCGACCCGGATGTTCGCGCCGGGCAGTCCGGAGACCTCGATCGCAAACGATCGCTGTGCGCCCTTGTTGAGAATGCGCACGGTGTAATCGTTGCGGACCCCGCCGTCCGAGAGCTGAACGAACAGTGGATTGCGCTCGTGCAGCACGTTGACGTCCATGGTCGCGCGCGTGGCGAGGGTGTAGACCATGATGGTGCCGACGATGGCAATGGCTGCGGTATAGATCAGCGTGCGCGCGCGGACGATGCGATAGATCGGCGGCTTGCCGTCGCGCCGGCGCTGCATGTTGATATCGGTATCGTAGCCGATCAGGCCCTTGGGCCGGCCGATCTCGCGCATGACGTTGTCGCAGGCATCGATGCAGAGGCCGCACTGGATGCAGCCGAGCTGGATGCCGTGGCGGATGTCGACGCCAGTCGGGCAGACGTTGATGCATTGGTGGCAGTCGACGCAATCGCCGGCGAAATCGCCATGGGCGCGGGCAGCTTCCGCCTTCTTCACCGACATGCGCGGCTCTCCGCGGTCGCGGCGATAGGTGACGTTGAGCGCCCATTCGTCGGTCAATGCCGCCTGGATGCGCGGCCACGGGCACATGTAGATGCACATCTGCTCACGGGCGTGGCCGGCGAAGACATAGGTCGTCGCGGTCAGGATGCCGATCCAGAGATAGGCGATGAACGGGGCCTGGAAGGTGGCGAGCTCCTTCACCAGCGTCGGCGCGTCGTCGAAATACAGCACCCAGGCGCCGCCGGTCCACCAGGCGATCATGATCCAGAGAAAGTGCTTCAGCGCCACCTTCCGGATGTGGTCGAACGTCCAGTAGCGCTTGTCGCCCTGCATGCGCTCGCGCCGGTCGCCTTCGACCCAGCGCTCGACGGCGTAGAACAGGTCGGTCCACACCGTCTGCGGGCACAAATAGCCGCACCACAGTCGCCCCGCGACTGCATTCATCAGGAACAGGGCCATCGCCGCGATGATGAGCAGACCGGTGAAGTAATACACCTCCTGCGGCCACAGCTCGATGAAGAAGAAATAGAAGCGGCGATGCGGCAAGTCGATCAGCACGGCCTGGTCGGGCAGGCCGGGTCCGCGATTCCAGCGCATGAATGGCAAGAGATAATAGATCCCGAGCGTGACGCACAGGATCGCCCATTTGATGCGGCGGAACGGGCCGTGGACCGATTGAGGATAGACCTTCCTGCGCTTCTCGTAGAGAGGTCCTTCGATGAAGGTGTCGTCGGTCATGCCGCGCTCCCGCGTTTGCGCCGGCGAAGTCCTAGGGTGCGCAGAAGAGGCGGTACAGCGTCTCCAGCACCGCGCGGACTTCCCGGCTCGCGATGCTGTAGTATATCGTCTGGCCGTCCCGCCTGGGTTTGACCAGGCTCAATGCGCGCATCTTGCCGAGATGCTGCGATAGCGCCGCCGAGGACAGGCCCGCGATCTCGGCGAGTTCGCCGACGGACTTTTCGCCGTCCAGCATGTTGCAGAGAACCAGCAGGCGCTTGGGATTGCCCATAGCGGTGAGGAGGCGGGAGGCCTCTTCGGCCTTCTCCTCCAGAGCGAGCAATTCCTGATTGCGGGGCTTGCGATTCATGGTCGGCTAGTATATTAGTATATTCGAAAATAAGAAACAACTGAAATAAGGGTATCGCCGCCCGTGAAGGGCACTCTCGGTCCGGAGGGTCGAATGGTTGCAACGTCTTTCACGCCAATGGCTTCGCTCGTGGGCGGCGCGCTGATCGGCCTGTCCGCCGTTCTGCTGATGTGGGCGAAGGGACGGGTCGCCGGCGTCAGCGGCATCGCGGCAAGGTTGTTTCCGCCCTATGAGGACGGCGAGTTCGCCGGACGGCTGGCCTTCGTCGCCGGTCTTGTCGCCGCACCCGTGCTGGTGCGGCTCGCCACCGGAAGCCTGCCGTCGCAGACGATCGAGGCGGGCACGGCAATCCTGGTTGTCGGCGGCCTGCTCACCGGCTTTGGCTCGGTGTGGGGCAGCGGCTGCACCTCGGGCCACGGCGTCTGCGGCCTGTCGCGGCTCTCCACGCGTTCGCTGGTCGCGACCGTGACCTTCATGGCAGCCGGCATGGCGACCGTCTTCGTGATGCGGCATTGGAGCTGACGCCGATGGCCATTCTCGTTCAATTCGTGATCGGCCTGGTCTTCGGTCTCGGCCTGATCGTCTCCGGAATGTCCGACCCGGCGAAGGTTCTGAACTTCCTCGACGTCGGCGGCATTCCGGCGGGGACGTGGGATGCGAGCCTTGCCTTCGTGATGGCCGGCGCGGTGGCAGTGACCTTCATCGGCTTCAATCGCGTCCTGCGGCGCGCGCGTCCGTTCTTTGCCGAACGATTTTTCCTCCCGACGCGAAACGATATCGATCTCAGAATCGTCGCAGGCCCGGCGATCTTCGGTATCGGCTGGGGACTGGCCGGCTTCTGTCCGGGGCCGGCGCTGACCGCGCTCGGGTTCGGGTCTTCTTCGGCCTTCATCTTCGTCGCGGCGATGTGTGCCGGCATGGTGCTGGCACGCTTTGTCGCTCACCTGCCGTCGCTGACGCGCTTCGTCGCGCCGGCCGATCCGCTCGAAACCTGAAGTCACTGCAGAGAGTAAAGACCATGGACAAGAACTATCCCGACATCGTCAGGCAAATCTCCGCCAATATGCGCAAGCTGCGGAGCGACATTCCCGAGACGATGAAGGGATTTTCCGCACTCGCCCAGGCCGCCACGCACGAGGGTGCACTGGACAAGAAGACCAAGGAGCTGATGGCGCTGGCGCTCGGTGTCGCCGCGCGTTGTGACGGCTGCATCGGCTTTCACACCGAAGCCCTCGTCAAGCTCCGCGCGACGCGTCAGGAGGTCGAGGAGACGCTCGGCATGGCCGTCTACATGGGCGGCGGACCGTCGCTGATGTACGCGGCGGACGCGATCGCGGCCTACGAGCAGTTCCAGCAGCAATCCGTCGCCGCCTGATCCGATTCAATCACGTGACGGGACCGGGCGATTGTCTCGCCCGGTCCCGCCCATGCTGGATCTAGCAACTACCAGCGGTCGCCGACACCGACGCCCACGCTGACGCCGGGCGCGCGAATGCCGACGCCGCCGCGCGGCCCGTCATCCCAGTCGCGATAGGTGCGTCGCTCATAATAGCGATCGCGCGGCATGGAATTGTAGGAATCGCGCACGATCACGCGCGAACCACCGCGCGTGCGATAGCAGCGGCCGGCGTCGTCGCAGACAAGCCGGACCTGCTGGACGAGATCCGAATTGGTGTACTCGCTGCTCGTGTAGATATCGGAAGCCTTCGCACTCGACGCCGCCGCCAAAGCACCGACGCCCGCCAAAAGCGCAATCGTAAACGTCTTCATCCTGTCCTCCACCGAAACTGCCCTCGGCGGTAACAAGAAGGGGAGGCGGCGATCGTTCCCGATTGCGATGCTGGTTTTTCCCGGAACCGGAGCTTTGTTGCGCGGATTCGCTGCTAGATCGGCTCGTAGGTCTCCGTTCCGCAGATATCGTCGGCTTCCGCCCGGCGGCGGTCGACCACCTTTCCGCCCGATATCGTCACGATGTAGGTCTGGGCGCCGAGCGAGGTGCCGGTCGCGGAGGTGAGCTGGGCGCGGACGCAGGCGGTCCAGCCGGGCCCTCGTACCTCGCGATGGGGCGAAGCGACGTGCACCTCGCGCGGATAGGAGGTGGCGAGGAAGACGACGTCGATCTGCTCGCGCACCACGCGCTTGACGTCGGGAGGCGCTTCGGGCGGCGGCTGCTCGGTTTCCTTCATGCGCATGAATTCCGGCACTGGGGCGCGGCTGTCGGCAACGCCGCAGGCGCCGAGCGCGAGCGCGCCGGCGAGCAACGCCGCATGAGCAATGATCCGCAACATCCGTGGAGGTCCCCTGCGGGCCAACAGATAGGCAGGAATGCGATCCGGCGAAGTCCCCGGCGATCAAGATTTGCTGAAGTCTTTATGGAAGCCTTGATGGAATCCTTGGAACTCGCGGCATTTCATATTCCGGAATTGCAGGCTAAGTTTGTACCCCAGACGAGGGGGATTGCACCAATGAGGATTTTGGTCATCGCGGCTGCGCTCATGGCGCTGACGGTTGCCTCGGCGCAGGCGCAGGGCCGACGGCCACCCAATGACGGAGCTAAACCGGCGGACAACAAGCCCAAGGTCGACGAGAAAGCCTACAAGGCCGCGCTCGAGCGCATTCCCGAGCCCAAGGACAAGTACGACCCTTGGGGCGGGGCCCGGCCGAGTGAGCCCGCCAAGAAGCCGAAATAGAGCGAGGGAAGCGTTGCGGAGCAGCCTGCGAATTCGGATCGGGCTCGTTGCGCTGCTGCTGATTGCCGTGCGGCCAAGCGCGGCCTGGGAGAGTTGGGGCGGCGATGCCGGCGGCTCGCGCTTCTCGCCACTGCAACAGATCACGCCCGACAATGTCGGCAATCTGGTTCGGGCCTTCGAATTCCGCACCGGCGATCTCACGGTGCGTCCGCCGGAGGTGATGCGGCGAACCAAATTCCAGGCAACGCCGCTGTTCGTCGAGGACAGCCTGATCTTCTGCTCGCCCTTCAACGAGGTGATTGCGCTCGATCCCGGCACAGGCGCGCAGAAATGGCGTTACGATCCGAAGATCGCGACCAATCAGCGTCCCGCCAATCGTTACGTCTGCCGCGGCGTCACCCACTGGACCGACGATGAGGCGCCCGCGAATGCCGCCTGCCGATCGCGCATCTTCATGGGCACGAACGACGTCCGCCTGATCGCGCTGGACGCGAAGACGGGAATTCCCTGTGCCGGTTTCGGCAATGGCGGCGAGGTGAAGCTCGATATCGGCATGGCCCTGGAATGGCCCGGCGAGTTCCAGATCACCTCGCCGCCCGCCGTTGGCCGGGGTGTCGTCGTGGTCGGCTCCTCGATCTCCGACAACCGACGCGTCGATGCGCCGAGCGGCGTCGTACGTGCGTTCGACGCGCGCAGCGGCCGGGCGCGCTGGACCTTCGAGCCGCTCAAGCGTGACGGCATCGAAGCCGGGCACGCCAACGTCTGGGCGCCGATGTCGGTCGACGCGGCGCGCGGCCTGGTGTTCCTGCCGACGTCCTCGCCGTCGCCGGATTTCTGGGGCGGCAAGCGGCCGGGCAACAATGAACATGCCAATTCGGTGGTCGCTTTGCGTATCGAGACCGGCGAGCTCGCATGGGCATTCCAGACCGTGCATCACGACGTCTGGGATTACGATCTGGCGGCGCAGCCGACGCTCGCGCGCCTCGATGCCGGTGACGGCCAGCGCGACGTCGTGATCCAGCCGACCAAGCAGGGTTTTGTCTTCGTGCTCGACCGCGATACCGGCAAGCCGGTCTGGCCGGTGGAAGAACGCGCGGTGCCGCAGGGCGGCGCGGACGGGGAGGCGTTGTCGCCGACGCAGCCGTTTCCGACGCATATGCCGGCGCTGACGTCGCAGACGATCTCGACCGACGACGCGCTCTCGCCGTTGCCGGAACTGCGCCGCTCGTCCTGCGAGCGCCAGTTCACGGAGGCGCGCAACGAGGGTCTGTTCACGCCGCCTTCCGTGCGGGGCACGCTGGAGTTTCCCTTCACCGGCGGCGGCGTGAACTGGGGCAGCGCGGCCTTCGATCCGGTCCGGCAGATTCTCTACGCCAACACCGGGCGCGCCGTTCATCTCATCAGGCTGATCCCGCGCGCGGAGGCCGCCGGGTACAACCCGCCGCCGGGTCATGATTTCGGCCAGCAGCGCGGCGCGCCGTTTGCGATGTCGCGCGCGGTGGCGATGTCGCCGCTCGGTCTGCTCTGCAACAAGCCGCCCTGGGGCGAGATGGTTGCGGTCGATCTGAAGGCCGGCAAGATCCTCTGGCGCTCGACGGTCGGCACCACCGAAGATCTGGCACCGCTCGGCGCGCCGCTGCCCTGGGGCGCGCCTCTCGTCAACGGACTGGCGGTCACGGCGGGCGGTCTCGTCTTCACCGGCGCGATGGATGCTTATCTGCGTGCCTTCGATGCGCGAAGCGGCAAGGAGCTGTGGCAGGGACGGCTGCCGGTGCCCGGCGTCGCCAATCCCATGACCTATCTGTGGAAGGGCGAGCAATATGTCGCGATCGGCGCCGGCGGCCACTCCGAAGCTGGCACCTCGATCGGCGACAGCGTGGTTGCGTTCCGCCTGGCGCGGCCGGGCGAGGCGCCGACATTGTGGTCGCGCACCATCGATCGTCCCGGTGGACGATTTTTTGGGGCATCCGCAGTGATCGGAATCGGGATCGCCGCGCTCGTGATCGCAAGCCTGCGCTGGCGTCGCCGTCGTCGTATCACGCAATCATAATCGTGTTGTGGATGCGATGCGAACGTTCGTTCACATCGAGCGCGCTATTGCACGAAGGCGAGGCCGACGCGCTTGTCACTGCGCCAAACTGTGCGACAATTCCGGACGAAATCGTCGCGCGCGATCGATAGCGTGAACGATTGCGGCAATGTGACGGGGGTGTCGAGGTCGATCGCCGCGCCGCCCGCTGACATGTTTCGCACAGTGCAGGGAATGCCGCTGCTTTCAAAGGTGATCGTTCCACCCTTGAAAACACGGTACCGCTGCGCTTCACGCTTCTCGATCATCCGCATTGGTCCATCATGTTGATTGTGAAGTAGTGCATAGAAATTACGTTGAACTAAACTCAATACTGGCGCTACTTGCACAGCGCTTCAGACTTCGTTTACGACGTTGACGCGGAGAGTCTCTCCGCCGACTTTCCTCACACGCTTTTCTTTTGTGGCGCTACGCGCCAATGGAGATACTGATGAAGACCACGCTTTCGATTTTGCTCGCCGCCGCGTTCTCGCTGTCGTCGATGCCCGCCCACGCCGTCAAGTGGGACCTCTCGACCATGAGCTGCAAGCAGTTCCTCGAGAGCGGCGAAGACAATATCCAGGTCGTGCTGACCTGGATGGACGGCTGGTACAAGGGCGACGAGGACAACGCGATCATCGACACCGACGTGTTCATCGAGAACGCCAAGAAGTTCGGTGCCTATTGCGGAAAGAATCCGACAGCCAGCATCGTCACCGCGGCCGACGAAGTGCTCGGAAAATAATCCCGGCAAGTCATGAAGCGTGCGGACCGAAGCGAGGATGCAATCGCGCTTCGGTCTCTTGCTTCGACACGATCGTGATGGAGAGCCGCGGTGCGCTTTACGCCCACGCGGCTCTCTTCTTTTGAGATGCTGCTCAGCCCGGCAGCATCGCGAACGCGCTCGATACCATCGCGACCGGCTTGTTGTCGGCGGCCGAGAGCAGCGTGACGCGGCCAAAGCTCATGGTGCGCCCGAGCCGCACCACGCGCGCGTCCGCCAGCACGTCCGACGAGGACACTGCGCGCATGAAATGCGTGGTCTGGTCGACCGTGGTCATCGGGCGGTAGCCGCGATTGGCAGCCAGGATCGCGATCACCATCGCGGTGTCGGCGAGCGCCATCAGGGCCTGGCCGCAGACCACGCCGCCGTTCCGGCACAGCCGCTCCGAGAACGGCATGCGCAGCAGCGCGCCCGGCTGCCAGTCCGGCGCATCCGCCGGCTGCACGTGCTCGAGGCGCTCGACGGCGAGATTGAGATCCTGGACCCAGGGCGCAAAAACCTCGCCGAGGATGCGTCTGGCGTCGGAGAGGCCGAATTCGGTGTCTGGCTGCATTTGCATTGCTGGCGCGCTCTCCTGTATTGCCGGATGTTTCGGCCCATTGTGCGCGCATCGGCGCGGCAAAGTCACCCGGTCTGGCGCCGGTCCCGTCGGCTTGAAAATGCCTGACTTGGCCCGATATGATGGCTTGCTCGGGGTATGGGTGGCTGATGTTGCGTCGGTGTGTCCTCGTCTTTTGCATGGCCGCGCTCGGCCTGGCGCTGAGCGGCTGCACCAAATGCGGTCCGATCTGGGACGACTGGCTGCACGCGCCGAAATCGTGCAGATCGGATCGGCTCTAGCGGGCCCGGACGGCCTCGGCGGTCGCGACCGGCCGCGACAAGGATGACCAGGCACGGGCGATCCGTGCCTCCATGGATGATCAAGGAGTAGACGATGAAGCTTTTCCGTTTGGCCGCGGTGCTGGCCGTGCTGGCGGGACCTGCCTATGCGCAAATGCCCAATCTGAATTTGCTGCAGGACGCCCCGAGCAAGACCCCCGAGGAAAAGGCCGCGGAAGCCGAGCGTGACAAGGCCTACAAGGAAACGCTGAAGAAGATCCCGGATTCCAAGACCTCCAACGATCCCTGGGGCGGCATGCGCTCCGATCCGCCGAAGCAGCCGGCGGCGCCGAAGGCCTCGGCCGCAACCAGCGCGCCGAAGAAGTCCAAGAGCGGCACGGCCGCCAACTGACGAGCGGCACGGCCGCCAACTGACGAGCGGCACGGCCGCCAACTGACCCAGCTCCGTTCGGGAGGCGGTGCAACGCTTTTCGGACGGGACTCCTCTTCACCCGGCTCACGCCCTACATTGGGCTGAGCGTAGTGCGTAGAGGAGGAGGACATGGCCGACCGTCCGCGGGATCTCGCCGAGCGGATGGCGCGCCGGCGCAAGATCGCCGGCAAGCCGGGCCAAGCGGTTCGGGACGGCTATCTGCGCGAGACCTTCACGCTGCCGCGCGCGGCGGCGCGGGAAAGGGCGCAGGCCTTCTTCGCCCGCTACCCCAAGGCCGGCTATATGAGCGTTG
Source organism: Bradyrhizobium sp. CCBAU 11430 (assembly GCF_028128855.1). Lineage (NCBI taxonomy): Bacteria > Pseudomonadati > Pseudomonadota > Alphaproteobacteria > Hyphomicrobiales > Nitrobacteraceae > Bradyrhizobium > Bradyrhizobium sp. CCBAU 11430. Next base: position 120,799 of record NZ_LBJV01000060.1, on the reverse strand, counting down.
TCGAGAGCTGGCGCGAGCTGCCCGGCGGCGATATCGAATTCACCATGCGGCGGCTGCCCAGCGCGGACTAGAGCATGATCCGGAAAAGTGCTCAGCGGTTTTCCGAAAAGATCATGCTCAAACAACAATCTAAAGCTTGATCCGGAGAGCTTGCTAGTCGAGGGTTTCGGCAACGATGCGGATCCGGAACACGGGCTCCTTGGTCTCGTCCAGCAGCTCCATGTGCCATTCGGAATTTTCCTGGAGCTTGCGGGCAATGCCTGCGGTCATGTCGGCGCAGACATTGGTCATCTCTTTCCAGGCCGAATTGCGATCGGCAAATTCCGTCGCCTGATCGGCGCAGCCGGAGTAACTTCCATTCCGGATCCGAAAGAAATACAACGGCATAGCTGGCACCGATCGCGCGCGTGATGGCCTCGCCCCCAAGGCCATGGGCGCGCGCAGTCCAATCCCAAACGACCGTCAGATCAATTCCGGGCGGCTACGGATGATGTTCCGCCGCAACCGCCAGCCGTGGTGCAGCGGGCGCAGAAGGCGCCATCCGATGCCGACTTTCATCCGGCCGGTTCACGCCGCCCGGCCGATCGCTTCAGCTCACGGTCGATACGCAGCTGCACGCGCCGGATCGCCAACAGGTCGATTTTCGTCTCGGTCTCGCCGGTCTTGACCTGCTCGCCAATGCGGAACTGCCACTGCCAGATTCCGGGAATCGCCGTCTTGGCGACGGTGAACTCGATGCCCCTGTGATTCATGGCGACCTCCCACGATTCACTCTCCATGACTGCAAACATGTTCGACGTGCCAATATTCCGGAGACAAGCAAATTTTGTCGGTAAGCCCTAGATAGTTCGGGGGTATCTCGAAAGCGCGCCTGCCCCGAAACAGGCGAAGCCGGCTCTCGAAAGACGCCGGTCCGTGAGACAGTGAGGCTGTCGCATACCCGTGGTTCTCCGACCATGAACAAAGTTCCTGGGCTGCACCCGGCTGCGTCGGTACGCCGATCGGACGGGCCGCGGGGGCCCGCGGAGGGGTTACCGGTTTCCCTGCAAGCGGCGGCATATGCCTTGCTTGGTCTGGCGATGGCAAAAACAGCAAGGGTCGTCATGCTGGGCATTCCCCGCCGCTACAGTCATTTCGTCTTCGGCATCATCCAGTCCGGGCTGACGTCGCTGATCGCGGCGGGGATCGCCAGCTTGCCCGCAGGCAGCGCGATGAGCTTCGTCGGGCACTGGATGGTGTCGTGGCTGATCGCATGGGCCGCGATGTTGCCGATCGTGCTGCTGGCTGCGCCCGCGATCCGCGCCTTCTCGCTGCTCCTGACGCAGGAGGAGCGGGACCCGCGAACCGCCCGGCAGGCATGAAAAAGCCCCGCCTGGGGAGAGCCAGACGGGGCAAAAAGTTATTGGAGGCTGAGGTGCTGGGCTGCAACACCATAGCGGCATCATCCTAGCCGGCTCCGCTTACGGCAGCCTGACAGGCGTCAGATTTCCGGACTCAACGCCGAGGCCGCAGACTGGCCCCGCACCGGTCCCAATTTCGACATCCGTTCGCACAACTGCGGACACACCGGTCGGCAAGATTCCACAGCGTTCGGCGCAGCCATGGGGGAAACGTGGCACGCCGACCACGGGGTGGCATCATGGATAACGTAGAGCGGTCATTCGCCGCCGCGACAGCGGCTGGCTTCGTGGTGCTGGTGATCGGCCTCGTGCTGCTGGCGCTGCTTTAAGGACAGGCACGCGAGCGGCAGCCTTTCCCTGGATGACGGGGGTACAGGGCATGCCGCAAAACTGGAAAACAACCCCATGCACAGTAGGCTGCATGGAAGTTCCGTTGTGCTTTCAATGGCTTAAACTTGGCGATACCGTCAACGCGCTACGCTCTCTTGTCGGCTTCGGAAGCCCCCGGTTGGGTCTAGTGGATCTTGATTACATTCAGGGGAAGGTGGAGCTCGGCGGCGCGCTCTTGGCGGTCCTTCTTGCGGAATTCGTTTTCCTGGCGCTCGAACTTCATCAGCTCCTCATGCGCCGCCTCCAGCAGGGGATTGCGCCTGATCGTATCGCGGTTCGTGGTGTCCGTCATGACTGAGGTCCCCAGAGTTGCGGTCCCATCCTGGAGAAGGCTCGAGACCGCGAAAAGGTTCGGTGCCGCAGGATTGCGGAATTCTGACGGCGGCCGGCGGCTGCGTCTTTGATGAGCGTCAGCTTCGGCCGGGGAATGACGTTGCGACAGCCCTGCTATTTCGGCGGTTGCAGCCCGGGGGATATGACCCAGTCGTGCAGATGATTGGCGACATCGGCCTGGCGGGCCTTCTTGAGCAGGGCGTCCCGCTCGGGCCCGGGCGGAAGCCTGGCGGCCTCTTCCTGGACCTGCTTCACCCATGCGGAGAGCCGGTCTTGAAGGGTCAACTGCTGCTTGAAACGTCGCCGCTTGAGCATGGCGCGCTCCTTTTCATGCGATGAAGGCGGGAGCGCAATCGGCGTTCTCGTCACCGATAGTGGCCACGGTTGGGGCGGTGATGGCCCATTGAGGACCATTAACGGGAGCCGCGTCTGTCCAGTTGTGTGCACAACGCGAATGGGGAGGGGGACGTGGCGATGCTCACGGACAAAGCCTCAAATCCGCAAAAGAACATATTGCGAACCTAGAACAAATAGGGTACGTTGCTTTTATCGACGAGCCGCCTCGCCAATCGTTTGTCCCTCACGCGAATCCTCGCCATAAGGAGCACGACCCAATGTCCGCCACTGCCCTGCGTATCGTCGAAGGATCTTCCATGGACAAGAGTAAAGCTCTGGCCGCCGCGCTCTCTCAGATCGAGCGCCAGTTCGGCAAGGGCTCGGTGATGAAGCTCGGCAAGAACGACCGGTCCATGGACATCGAGGCGGTGTCGTCAGGCTCGCTCGGGCTCGATATCGCGCTCGGCATCGGCGGCCTGCCGAAGGGGCGCATCGTCGAGATCTACGGGCCGGAATCCTCAGGAAAAACCACGCTGGCGCTGCATACGGTGGCCGAAGCGCAGAAGAAGGGCGGCATCTGCGCCTTCATCGACGCCGAGCACGCGCTCGACCCGGTCTATGCGAGGAAGCTGGGCGTCAACATCGACGAGCTCCTGATCTCGCAGCCCGACACCGGTGAGCAGGCGCTGGAGATCTGCGACACGCTGGTGCGGTCGGGTGCGGTGGACGTGCTGGTGATCGATTCGGTCGCGGCGCTGGTGCCGAAGGCCGAGCTCGAGGGCGAGATGGGCGATGCGCTGCCGGGTCTGCAGGCCCGCCTGATGAGCCAGGCGCTGCGCAAGCTGACGGCCTCCATCAACAAGTCCAACACCATGGTGATCTTCATCAACCAGATCCGCATGAAGATCGGTGTGATGTACGGCTCGCCGGAAACCACCACCGGCGGCAACGCGCTGAAGTTCTATGCCTCGGTCCGCCTCGACATCCGCCGCATCGGCGCGATCAAGGAGCGCGACGAAGTTGTCGGCAACACCACGCGCGTCAAGGTCGTCAAGAACAAGCTGGCGCCGCCCTTCAAGCAGGTCGAGTTCGACATCATGTACGGCGAGGGCGTCTCCAAGATGGGTGAGATCCTCGATCTCGGCGTCAAGGCCGGCATCGTCGAGAAGTCAGGCGCCTGGTTCTCCTATGACAGCCAGCGTCTCGGCCAGGGCCGCGAGAACTCGAAAGCGTTCCTGAAGGCCAACCCCGACATCACCGCCAAGATCGAGACCTCGATCCGCCAGAACTCCGGCCTGATCGCCGAGCAAATTCTCGCCGGCACGCCGGAGCGCGACGCCGACGGCGAGGAGCCGGCGGACGAGTAAGACCTAACGCGAAAGTTTTTCGCGAGGAGCGGGCGCTGAAGACGTTGAGTTGCCGACGTCGTCAGTGCCCGTTTCGTTTTGCGTAAGGGTGAGGTGCGCCGACGATGAAGCGTGTGATCCTGACCAGTTCGGCGGGCGTCGGTCTTGCCCTCGCCGATCGCGCCGACATGGTCATCCCGTTCATCTATCGCTTCGTTTCGGGGCCACTTCCGACGGCTGACCACCTCATCCGCTATCTCGGCTGGCGGGAGTCCAGGACGTGGGTCGACCAAATGCACTGGTCGGATTGCGTCCCCGTGCGTCAGTCGCCCCTCATCAGGCGCCAGGATCGAGCCGGTGCCCTGCTCTGGGTCTGCAAGAATTACGGGGTCGATCTCATTGAACTGTGGTTCGACCCCGAACCCAACAGTCAATTGCAGCTGATCTGGATCCTCAATTACCTGCGTTTCGAGCCGTCACTTACTGAGAGTCTGAGACTACGACTCGTCGATTTCGATCTGCGCGGAGCAGATCCCTCAGAGCTTCGCCATCGTGACGTGAAGCAGTTCGATATCGCGGAAAGCGATCTTGAAAGCGCGACCCTCGCGTGGGAGGCCTATCGCGCGCCGACGCCCGAGCTCTGCGTTGGGCTGCTCGATAGGCCGCTCGGCAAGCTGTCTTTCCTGAAACCGGCCATGGAAGACCTGCTCTCAGAACTGCCGTCGCCGGGGCGACCGAGACGCGGCTTCTCGAACTCATCGCAAGCGGACGCAGTCGCACCGATGAGCTGTTTCGGTCAGGCACCTCTGAGGCTCGTGTGTTCGATCCGTGGGAGTTGGGCGCGCTGCTCGAAGGGCTCGCATTCGGCCCTGCGCCAGCGGTTGCGGGTCTGGACGGCAAGCTGGCGACACTCGATCCGGACAACGCGCGCGGTCGCAACGCCGCCTTTCGCCGGAGCCGGCTGTCGCTGACGGAGTTTGGCAAAGCAGTTCTGGATGGTCGGGAGGATTTTCGCCGTCACAATCCGATTCGGCGCTGGTGGGGCGGTACGTTGCTGACCAATGATCGACTGTGGCGGTGGGAGGCGGAGAGTCGCTCGTTGATCGCGCCTTAGGTCAGGAGCCGTAGGGTGGGCAAAGGCGCGTAAGCGCCGTGCCCACGATCTTTCACATCATGCAGGCGGTGGGCACGCTTCGCTTTGCCCACCCTACGAGACCTCCGTCGCGTCTTACTCTGCCGCCTCCGCGTAATCGCTCACCGGCGGGCAGGAGCATACCAGGTTGCGGTCGCCATAGACGTTGTCGACGCGCCCCACCGGGCTCCAGTATTTGTCGGTGCGCGAGGTGCCCGCGGGGAAGCAGCCTTCGGCGCGGGTATAGGCGCGCTTCCAATCGTCATCCGCGATGTCGTGCACGGTGTGCGGAGCATGGCGCAGCGGTGACGCCTCGATCTTGAAGCGGCTGGCCTCGACCTCGGCGATTTCTTTCCGGATCGCGATCATGGCATCACAAAAACGATCCAGCTCGGCCTTGGATTCCGATTCGGTCGGCTCGATCATCAGCGTGCCCGGCACCGGGAAGCTCATGGTCGGCGCGTGGAAGCCGTAGTCGATCAGGCGCTTGGCGATGTCGTCGACAGTGACGCCGCTCGTATTCTTCAGCGGACGGGGATCGACGATGCACTCATGCGCGACGCGGCCCTTCGCATTCTTGTAGAGCACCGGGAAGTGGGGATCGAGCCGCGCTGCGATGTAGTTGGCGTTGAGGATCGCGATCTCGGTGGCGCGCTTCAGGCCTTCACCGCCCATCATCAGGATGTAGATGTAGGAGATGGTGAGGATCGAGGCCGAACCGAACGGCGCGGCCGAGACCGGGCCGACCGGTGCGTCGCCTTGGGTCGCCGGATGACCCGGCAGGAACGGCGCCAGATGCGCCTTCACGCCGATCGGGCCCATGCCGGGGCCGCCGCCGCCATGCGGGATGCAGAAGGTCTTGTGCAGGTTGAGATGGCTGACATCGGCGCCGTAATCGCCGGGCCTGCTAAGGCCGACCTGCGCGTTGAGGTTGGCGCCGTCCAGATACACCTGGCCGCCATGGCCGTGCACGATGTCGCAGATCTCGCGGATGTGCTCCTCGAACACGCCGTGCGTCGAGGGATAGGTGATCATGACCGCAGCGAGATCATTGGAATGCTTCTCGGCCTTTGCGCGGAGATCATTGACGTCGACGTCGCCGTTCTTCTCGCAGGCGACCACCACCACGTCCATGCCGACCATCGCGGCCGAGGCCGGATTGGTGCCGTGGGCGGAGGAGGGGATCAGGCAGATCTTGCGATGGCTTTCGCCGCGCGCGGCATGGTAGCCACGAATGGCAAGAAGTCCCGCATATTCGCCCTGCGCGCCCGAATTCGGCTGCAGCGAGATGGCGTCATAGCCGGTGATGTCGCACAGCCATTTTTCCAGCCGCGCGAACAGCGCGTGATAGCCCTTGGCCTGCTCGCGCGGGACGAACGGATGCAGCGAGCCGAACTCCGGCCAGGTCAGGGGCATCATCTCGGTGGTCGCGTTCAGCTTCATGGTGCAGGATCCCAGCGGGATCATCGCACGGTCGAGTGCGAGGTCGCGGTCACTGAGCTTGCGCATGTAGCGCAGCATCTCGGTCTCCGAGCGATGCGCGTGGAAGACGGGATGGGTGAGGAATGAGGTCGCGCGCTTCAGCGCCTCCGGCAGCGCCTCGCGCGTGGTCGCCTCTAACTCGGCATAGGCCAGCTTGCCGCCGAAGGCGCGCCAGACCGCTTCGACCGTCGCGGGCGTCGTGGTCTCGTCGAGCGCGATGCGCAAGCTGGTGGCGCCGACGCCGAGATTGATCTTCTCGGCCGCCGCGCGCGCGACGATCTCGGCTCGCCTGGCGCCGGCATCGACGCTGATCGTGTCGAAGAAGTTCTCGCCATCAGGCGCGAAGCCGAGCTTGCGCAAGCCGCTCGCGAGCACGGCGGCGCGGCGATGCACATTGCGGGCGATCTGCGTCAGCCCTTCGGGGCCATGATAGACCGCGTACATCGAGGCGATCACGGCCAGCAGCACCTGCGCGGTGCAGATGTTCGAGGTCGCCTTCTCGCGGCGGATGTGCTGCTCGCGGGTCTGCAACGCGAGGCGATAGGCCGGCATCCCGCGGGAATCCACGGAGAGGCCGACGATGCGGCCGGGCAGCGAGCGCTTCAGCGCATCGCGCACCGCCATATAGGCCGCGTGCGGTCCGCCATAACCCATCGGCACGCCAAAACGCTGCGCCGAGCCGATCGCGATGTCGGCGCCGAGCTCGCCGGGCGAGGCGAGCAGCGTCAGGGCCAGCAGGTCGGCGGCCACGATCGCGAGCGCGCCCTTGGCCTTCAGCGTTGCGATCGCGGGCCTGAGGTCGCGCACCGCGCCCGAAGAGCCCGGATATTGCAGCAGCGCGCCGAGCACGTCGGCCTTGTCGAGATCGGTGAGGGGATCGCCGACGATCAGGGTCCAGCCCAGCGGCTCGGCGCGGGTGCGCATCACAGCGAGCGTCTGCGGATGCACGTCCTTGTCGACGAAGAAGGCTTGCGCCTTGACCTGCGAGTGCCGCTCCGCGAGCGCCATCGCTTCGGCCGCGGCGGTGGCCTCGTCGAGCAGCGAGGCGTTGGCGACGTCGAGCCCGGTGAGGTCGCAGATCATGGTCTGGAAGTTGAGCAGCGCCTCCAGCCGGCCCTGGCTGATCTCGGGCTGGTAGGGCGTGTACGCCGTGTACCAGGCCGGGTTCTCCAGGATGTTGCGCTGGATCACCGCGGGCAAAATCGTGCCGGAATAGCCTTGGCCGATCAGCGAGGTGAAGACCTGGTTCTGGGCTGCGAGTTCGCCCATATGCGCGATCGCCTCGGTCTCGCTGAGCGGCTTGCCGAGATCGAGCGGGGCGGCCTGCCGGATCGAAGCCGGCAGTGTCTCCGCCATCAGGGCGTCGACGCTCTTGGCGCTGACGGTTTCGAGCATGGCGGTGACATCGCGCGCCGACGGGCCGATATGGCGGCGAACGAAGCTGGCGGCGGTGTCGCCGTTGGTCTTGCGGTGCGCGGTCATCGCTTGCTCCATCGTCCTTAAGCCGTGTGCGCCTTGTAGGCGGCTTCGTCCATCAGGCCGCCGAGTTCGCTTCTGTCGGCCATCTTGATCTTGAAGAACCACGCCTTGCCTTGCGCGTCCGAGTTCACCAGCGCCGGCTCGGCTGCGAGCTCGGCGTTGGTCTCGAGCACTTCGCCTGTCACGGGTGCGTACACATCCGAGGCCGCCTTGACGGACTCAACCACGGCGGCGGCTTCCGCCTTCTTCAGCGCGCGGCCGACCTTGGGCAGTTCGACGAACACGACGTCGCCGAGCTGCTGCTGGGCGTAATCGGTGATGCCGACGGTGGCGACGTCGCCCTCGATGGCGAGCCATTCATGGTCGGAGGTGTACAGCGTCGTGGTCATTCTCGAATCCTCAGCGTTTGTAGGTGTTCTTGACGAAGGGCATGGCCGCGACAGCGACCGGCAGACGCTGGCCGCGCACCTCGGCGAAGAGTTGTGTGCCGAGCGCGCTCGATGCGGTGGGCACATAGCCCATCGCGACCGGCGCATTCAGGCTTGGGCCGAAACCGCCCGATGTGACTTGTCCGATCGGCTCGCCGCCCGCGCTGTCAGCAAACAGCAGCGCGCCCTCGCGCACCGGCGCGCGTCCCTGGGCGAGCAGGCCGACGCGGCGGCGGGCCGCGCCGTTGTCGAAATGGGCGAGGATTTTTTCGGCACCGGGAAAGCCGCCGGCGCGCGCGCCGCCGCTGCGGCGGCTCTTCTGCACCGACCATTCCAGCGCGGCCTCGACCGGCGTGGTCGCGGTGTCGATGTCGTGGCCGTAGAGGCAGAGCCCGGCTTCCAGCCGCAGACTGTCGCGGGCGCCCAGGCCGATCGGCAGCACGTCGGGGTTTTCGAGCAGCGCTTTGGCGAGACGTTCGGCATCGGCCGCGGGAACCGAAATTTCAAAACCGTCCTCGCCGGTGTAGCCGGAGCGTGAGACGAAACAGTCGAGGCCGGCAACCTTGCGGGGACCGGAATCCATGAACTTCATGGCGGGCGCCTCTGCACACAATTTCGCCAGCGCCGCCTCGGCCCTCGGCCCCTGCAGCGCGATCAGCGCACGGTCTGTGAGGGAATCGATGCCGCAGTCACCCGAGAGATTCGCGCGCAGATGCGCCTCGTCGGCTTCCTTGCAGGCGGCGTTGACGACCAGGAAGAGGTGATCACCGAAATTGGCGACCATCAGGTCGTCCAGAATTCCGCCATCGGCGTTGGTGAACTGGGCGTAGCGTTGCCGTCCCGGTGCAATCGCCACGATATCCTGTGGCACCAGCCGTTCCAGTGCGCGGGCGGCGTCCTCGACCCTGCCGGATTTCGGCCTGAGCGCGATCTGGCCCATATGGGAGACGTCGAACAGGCCGGCTGCGTTGCGGGTATGGAGGTGCTCCTTCAGGACGCCTGCGGGGTATTGCACGGGCATGTCATAGCCCGCGAACGGCACCATCTTGCCGCCCAGGGAGACATGAAGCCCATGAAGGGGCGTACGTTTCAGGGAATCTTGGTCGTCGCGCGCTAGCATCACAGGGGCCCTCGGCGGTTCCCCCGGGACGATTCCCTGAGGACACCAGTCGAAGCCCCATCTGTCGCTGTGCCTGAGAGTATTATCCCGTCGGCGGGAGCCATCCGGGTCTAAACCCGTCGGCGCCTCTTTCCAGATGCTGTCAAAGCCACGCGGTCCTTTTGCCTGAGAGTTTCCGGGGCGGTTGCTCCTTCGGCGCCGGCTGCCTAAAGCCGGTCTCTCCCGACGTGGCCGTACGATACAGATGGGTACAGACCACAGGGCGGCCAAGCCTGTCAACGCGTCCGCTTGCCCTATCAACGGGATTGCAAAGGGGATTGAGCGCCTGCGGCAACCCTCTGATCTCCTTGCACAGTTTCTGGACAGCGAAGCTGGCCTTGTCTAAAAGCGCTGTGGCCCGCAGATATCAGCCTAAATGTCAGGTTTGGATGGCCTATAGCGGGTCCAAGCACACCCGATTGGATGAACATGAGCGGCGTCAACGAGATCAGGTCGACCTTTCTGAACTTCTTTGCCGAGAACGGCCACGAGATCGTGTCGTCCTCGCCATTGGTGCCGCGCAACGATCCGACGTTGATGTTCACCAATGCCGGCATGGTGCAGTTCAAGAACGTCTTCACCGGCGTCGAGAAGCGGCCCTATCAGCGCGCCACCACGTCGCAGAAATGCGTGCGCGCCGGCGGCAAGCACAACGACCTCGACAATGTCGGCTACACCGCGCGCCATCTCACCTTCTTCGAGATGCTCGGCAACTTCTCCTTCGGCGACTATTTCAAGGAGCGCGCGATCGAGCTCGCCTGGAAGCTGATCACGAAGGACTTCGGGCTCAACAAGGACAAGCTGCTCGTCACCGTCTACCACACCGACGACGAAGCGCACGGGCTCTGGAAGAAGATCGCGGGCTTCTCCGACGACCGCATCATCCGCATTCCGACCTCGGACAATTTCTGGGCGATGGGCGACACCGGCCCGTGCGGCCCGTGCTCGGAGATCTTCATCGACCGCGGTGATCACATCTGGGGCGGACCTCCGGGCTCGCCGGAAGAGGATGGCGACCGCTTCCTCGAATTCTGGAATCTCGTGTTCATGCAGTACGAGCAGGTGACGAAGGAGGAGCGCGTGGATCTGCCGCGTCCCTCGATCGACACCGGCATGGGCCTCGAGCGCATGGCCTGCATCATGCAGGGCGTCGACAGCGTGTTCGAGACCGACCTGTTCCGTCATTTGATCGATGCGACCTCGTCCGCGCTCGGGAGCGGGCCGAATGAGCAGACCGTGGCCTCGTTCCGCGTCATCGCCGACCATTTGCGCTCCTCGGCGTTCCTGGTCGCGGACGGCGTGCTGCCCTCGAACGAGGGCCGCGGCTACGTGCTGCGCCGGATCATGCGCCGCGCGATGCGCCATGCGCAGTTGCTCGGTGCCAAGGAGCCGCTGATGCATCGTCTGGTCTGGGCGCTGGTCCGCGAGATGGGCCAGGCCTACCCCGACCTGATGCGCGCGGAAAGCCTGATCGAGGAAACGCTGCGGCTGGAAGAGACCCGGTTCCGCAAGACGCTGTCGCGGGGCCTCGCCATCCTCGACGAGAAGAGCGCGTCCTTGAAAAAGGGCGACATGTTCGATGGCGACGTCGCCTTCACGCTGTACGACACCTACGGCTTCCCGCTCGACCTGACGCAGGACGCGCTGAAGTCGCGCGGCATCGGCGTCGACCAGGCTTCCTTCTCCGATGCGATGGAGCGCCAGAAGGCCAAGGCGCGCGAGTCCTGGAAGGGTTCTGGCGAGGCGGCTTCCGAAGCGATCTGGTTCCTGCTGCGCGAAAAGCTCGGCGCTACTGAATTCCTGGGCTACGAGACCGAGAGCGCTGAAGGCGTGGTCTCTGCCCTGGTGAAGGACGGTGCAGAGGTCGCCAGCCTGAAGGCCGGCGACACCGGTGCGATCGTGCTGAACCAGACGCCGTTCTACGCGGAGTCCGGCGGCCAGGTCGGCGACACCGGCGTGCTCACGGGCGAGGGCGGCATCAAGTTCCGCGTCACCGACACGCAGAAGAAGCTCGGCGATTTCTTCGTGCATGTCGGCACGGTGGAGAGCGGCGAAGTCAAGCTCGGCACCGCGCTGCAGCTCGAGGTCGATCATTCCAGGCGCTCCTCGATCCGGGCGCATCATTCGGCGACGCATCTCATCCACGAGGCGCTGCGCCAGGTGCTCGGCGACCACATCGCCCAGCGCGGCTCGATGGTTGCGCCAGATCGCCTGCGCTTCGACTTCGTGCATCCGAAGCCGATCTCGGCGGAGGAGCTGGCCCGGGTCGAGGACATCGCCAATGACGTGGTGCTGGAGAACGACGAGGTCACCACGCGTGTAATGGGCGTGGATGAGGCCCGCGAAGCCGGCGCACGCGCCCTGTTCGGCGAGAAATACGGCGATGAAGTCCGCGTCGTCTCGATGGGCCGGACCGCGCGCGAGCGCGGCGCCAACGCGCTCGGCTGGTCGGTCGAGCTCTGCGGCGGCACGCATGTGCGACGCACCGGCGATATCGGCCTGATCACGCTCACCGGCGAGAGCGCGGTCGCCTCCGGCGTGCGCCGCATCGAGGCGCTGACCGGCAATTATGCGCGCAGGCACGCCAACGAGACCATGGCGCTGGCCAAGACCGCGGCGAACGAGCTGCGCACCTCGCTCGACGACGTCCCGGCGCGCATCACCGCGCTGATGGAGGAGCGCAAGAAGCTCGAGCGCGAGCTTTCCGACGCCCGCAAGAAGCTGGCGATGGGCGGCGGCGCTTCGGCCGGCAGCAATGGCGCAGCCAGCGGCGTGCGCGAGGTCGGCAACGTCAAGCTGATGGCGCGCGCGGTCGAGGGCATCGAGATGAAGGATCTCAAGAGCCTCGCCGACGACGGCAAGAAGCAGATCGGCTCCGGCGTGGTCGCCATCGTCGGCGTCACCGAGGACGGCAAGGCCGGCATCGTGGTCGGCGTCACCGCGGACCTCACCGCGCGCTTCAACGCGGTGAACCTCGTGCGTGTCGCCTCCGAGGCGCTCGGCGGCAAGGGCGGCGGTGGCCGGCCCGACATGGCCCAGGCCGGCGGACCTGACGGAGCCAAGGCGTCCGAGGCGCTGAGCGCGATCGAAAAAGCGATGGCGGGCGCGTGAGGCCGTGCGCCCCGTTCCGCGAGGACGTGGCTCAGCCGATCCGAATTTGAGGGATCGCCTGTACGAATTGCTGGAGCACGATCCGCTGGCCTATTCAGCCGGGTCGCGCTTCATCCAGGTCATCATCGGCGTCATCGTGCTCAATGTGGCCGCGATGATCCTCGCCTCGGTGCCGAAGCTGGACGCGCAGTTCGGCGTCGTGTTCTCCGCGATCACCATTCTGTCGGTGTTCGTGTTCGCGCTGGAATATGCCGCGCGGCTGTGGACGGTGGCGGGCCACACCCAGCGCAAGGGCTCCGCGCTGTCCGACCGGCTCGGCTATGCCTTCTCCGCGCTCGGCATCATCGACCTCATGGCGTTCCTGCCCGCTTCCATCGTGCTCGCCACCGGCCGGCACGCGACGCTGGCGGCGCTCGGCGTGCTGCCGTTCTTCAAGCTGATCCGCTATTCGCCGGCGATGCGCTCGCTGCTCGCCGCCGTGCATGCCGAGCGTCGCGCGCTGATCGGCTGCATCGTCATCCTGATCGGCGCGGTCCTGACGTTCGCCTCGCTGCTCTACGCCATCGAGCGCGACGTGCAGCCGGACAAGCTCGGCACTATCCCGCAGGCGATGTGGTGGGCGATCGTGACGCTCGGCACCGTCGGCTATGGCGACGTCGTGCCGGTGACGCCGCTCGGCAAGCTGGTCTCCACCTTCGCCATCATCAGCGGCTTCGCCATGATCGCGCTGCCGGTCGCGATCATCTCAACCGCCTTTGCCGAAGAGGTGAAGCGGCGCGATTTCGTCGTCACCTGGGGCATGCTGGCGCGGGTGCCGCTGTTCTCGCATCTGTCGGCCGCGGAGATCGCCGACATCATGCGGCTGTTGCGGGCGCGCACCATCGAGCAGGGCGAGATATTGGTCCGCCGCGGCGATGCGGCCTCGTCGATGTATTTCATCACCGCCGGCGAGGTCGAGATTGCGCTGCCGAGCCAGCATGTGCACCTCACGGACGGCACCTTCTTCGGCGAGATCGCGCTGCTGCATAAGACAAAACGCAGCGGCACGGTGACGGCGACGCGCAAGACGCGCCTCCTGGTGCTCGACGCCCAGGATTTTCATGCCTTGATCGCGCGCATGCCGACGCTCGCCGACCACGTCCACACCACCGCCAAGGCGCGGCTCGCCGACAGCGGCGATCTCGCGGCGGCAGAGCTGGCGCAGGCCGAGAAGGACGACACCGACCGCTGAGCGGTCAGCCTTTCTTCAGGAAGACATATTCGGCGGAGTAGGGCGCGCTTCTGAACTCGCCGGCCTTGTCGCACGCACCGTCGAGCTTGCCGCCATGGGTGTTGATGCGCTGGACGGTGGTGACGGGCGTCAGGGTGCCGCTGCCGCGATGGGAGGTGACCTCCAGCTTCAGCCAGGGGATATCGGCAACCGTTGCGCCGGGCGCGTTGCCGATGGCCTTACCGACGACGGCGCTGCTGTCGGCAAGCTCCCAGTTGGGGCCGGCATAGTGGCGGCCGATGGTCTTGCCCTCGGACAGCAGCGTCGCGACCGGCTCGCGGAAGGCCCAGGCGAGCTTGCCGTCGGCGGCGGCCTTGCACTCATAGACTTGCACGCCCTCGGCGTGGAGGCTCACCACCACGCTCTCGCCAGGTGCTGCGATGGCCTCGGGGAGCGGCTCCGCGGCCCCGGCTGGTCCGATCAGGGCTGCGACTAGCAGGGTGGGGGCAGCAAGCTTGATGAACATGATGGTCTCCGCGAAAGCTCTCAAAAAAGAAACGGGCCGCGCTTTCGGCGCGGCCCGTGATGATGTCTGGCCCAGTCGGGCGAAATTGCGGACGGCTCAGGCCGCCAGCTCCTTGGTCAGGTTCTCGGCGACCTTGTCGAGGAAGCCGGTGGTCGAGAGCCAGCGCTGGTCGGCGCCGACCAGGAGCGCGAGGTCCTTGGTCATGTAGCCGGCCTCGACGGTGTCGACGCAGACCTTCTCCAGCGTGTTGGCGAACTTGGCGAGCTCGGCATTGTTGTCGAGCTTGGCGCGGTGCGACAGGCCACGCGTCCAGGCGAAGATCGACGCGATCGAGTTGGTCGAGGTCTCCTTGCCCTTCTGGTGCTCGCGGTAGTGGCGGGTCACCGTGCCGTGGGCAGCTTCGGCTTCCACGGTCTTGCCGTCGGGGGTGAGCAGCACCGAGGTCATCAGGCCGAGCGAGCCGTAGCCCTGCGCGACCGTGTCGGACTGCACGTCGCCGTCGTAGTTCTTACAGGCCCAGACATAGCCGCCGGACCATTTCAGCGCCGAGGCCACCATGTCGTCGATCAGGCGGTGCTCGTAGGTCAGGCCCTTGGCCTCGAATTCCTTCTTGAATTCGCGGTCGTAGATGTCCTGGAAGATGTCCTTGAAGCGGCCGTCATAGACCTTCAGAATCGTGTTCTTGGTCGAGAGGTAGACCGGGTAGTTGCGCAGCAGGCCGTAGTTCAGCGAGGCGCGGGCGAAGTCGATGATGGAGTCGTCGAGGTTGTACATTCCCATCGCGACGCCGGCGTCGGGCGCCTTGAACACTTCCTTCTCGATCACGGTGCCGTCCTCGCCGACGAACTTCATCGACAGCGTGCCCTTGCCCGGGAACTTGAAATCGGTGGCGCGGTACTGGTCGCCATAGGCGTGGCGGCCGATGATGATTGGCTTGGTCCAGCCGGGAACCAGGCGCGGCACGTTCTTGCAGATGATCGGCTCGCGGAAGATCACGCCGCCGAGGATGTTGCGGATGGTGCCGTTCGGCGACTTCCACATCTGCTTGAGGTTGAACTCCTTCACCCGGGCCTCGTCCGGGGTGATGGTTGCGCACTTGACGCCGACGCCGACCTTCTTGATCGCCTCGGCGGCGTCGATGGTGACCTGATCGTTGGTGTGGTCGCGGTACTCCATGCCCAGGTCGAAATACATCAGCTCGACATCCAGGAACGGGGTGATCAGCTTGTCCTTGATGTACTGCCAGATGATCCGGGTCATCTCGTCGCCATCGAGTTCGACGACGGGATTGGATACCTTGATTTTTGCCATGATCGGGGAAGCCTCTTGGGAACGGCGCTTTTGGCGCGCCACGGGAATATCCGCCGCCTCTTAGCACCCGGACGCGGCGGGCGAAAGCCAAGGGATTATGCACTTTTAGCTCATCCAGCTTCCCCAGACGTGGGGGCAGGGCCGCCCTGCCGCAGGACCGGATCCGAGGATCCGGAGGAGATTCAAAAGTCGATTCCAACCCGTTATTTCCCTTGAGAATTTCGTCAGGACAGGCAAACGAGGCGGACAGCGCCGGCCGGCCCAAGGACGACTTGGGAAAGGCCGGCTTGAATCAATTCCTGAGAGTGCCCTGGCAAGGCCTTGAGACGAAGAGTGAAAGCGAAACGAGATGTCGGGGACTGACAAGAGCAAGGCGGGTTTGTCCCTCGACGGTCCCATCGTGATCCTGGTCGAGCCGCAGCTCGGCGAAAACATCGGCATGGCCGCACGCGCCATGGGAAATTTTGCCCTTGGCGCCTTGCGCATCGTCAACCCCAGGGACGGTTGGCCCAACATCGCGGCACAGCGCGCCGCGGCCGGCGCCGACCACATTCTGGAAAAGGTCGAATTGTTCGAGACGGTGGAGCAGGCGGTCGCCGACCTCGACCTGCTGTTCGCTACTACCGCACGTCCCCACGACCAGGCCAAGCCGGTGGTCGGGCCGGAGGCGGCGGCCAGCGAGATCGCGGGTCACGTCGCGACCGGCGGCAGGTGCGGTATCCTGTTCGGCCGCGAGCGCTGGGGCCTGACCAACGAGGAGGTCGGGCTCTCCAACCGCATCATCACCTTCCCGGTCAATCCGGGCTTCGCCTCGCTCAACCTCGCCCAGGCCGTGCTGCTGGTCGGCTATGAATGGTTCAAGCGAGCAACGTCCGGCGAACTGCCGCACGCCATGCCGGAGCGCTCCGAGCGCGCCTCGCAGCACCAGATGCAGGCGTTCTTCGACAACCTCATCCGCGAACTCGACAAGGTGGAATTTTTGCGCCCCGCCGAGAAGCGCGACACCATGCTGGTCAACCTGCGCAACATCTTCAGTCGGATGGAGCCGACCAAGCAGGACATGCACACCCTGCACGGCGTGATCATGGCGATCGCCGAGGGACGCAAGGGCCCGGCCAAGGGAGGCGTGCTCGATGGCGAGCAGGCGACGCGCCTGCGCGCGCTTTTGGCCGAGCACGGGCAGGGCGGCGGCGTGCCCGACAGCGGCTCCACTGTGCGCGGCCTCGCCCGCCTGCTTCGCCGCAACCCGACCGACGCCGAGCGTCTGCTCTGGCAGGCTTTGACCCGCGACCGTCGCTTCGCCGGCCAGTTCAAGCGCCAGACCCCGGTCGGCCGCCACATCCCGGACTTCGTCTCGTTCCCGCATCGGATCGCGATCGAGCTGGTGAATCCGGGCGAGGGCGAGGCGATTGCCGCTGATCGCGCAGGAAGGCGGACGTGGCTCGAGGCGCGGGACTATCGGGTGCTGGAGATCCGGGCGGCGGACATCGAGCGCGATCTCGAGGCGGAGCTGGTGCGGCTGCAGGGGATGATGGAGCAGAGCACGTAGCTGTCGTCGAGCGCCGGTCTCGTAGGGTGGGCAAAGCGGCTTGTCCGCCGTAGCTCGAAGAGCGAAGGCGGAAGCTTGCCCACCTATGTCGATCGACGAAGCTCAGACAGAGGTAGTGGGCACGGCGCTACGCGCCTTTGCCCGCCCTACGAGTTGGGAGTGCCAAGAGCACACGTCGTCTAGAGAAGGCTAGCGTTGGCGTAACCACCACCTCTACCGCCAGTTGACGCAGGCGTGGCGGCCACGCCCAGGCGAGCGAACGGCGCTGCGCCCAAGACCATCCAGCCCCATTGATGCATGTCAAGGAACATCGAACCCCGCCCGTTACGGTTTTGAGGCAACAGGGAGGGTTCGATATGTCAATCAGCCGTCGCCAAGCACTTGCCGCCTTCAGCGCCGCTGTATCGGCGCTCGCGATTTCCCGCACCGCACGTGCCGAGTTTGACGGTCCTGTTGTCAGGGCCCTGGAGGGCGGCGAAGATTTCTGGCTCGCCCAGGATGCCTATATCTACGGATACCCTCTCGTGACGATGGAGATGACCCGCCGGGTCATGACGAACGTTGCGGCGGTGGAAGGCACGCGCGGGCCGATGGGGCAATTCGTCAAGCTCCGTAAGTACCCTGATGCCACCTTCAAGGATGTCACGGCACCCAATGCCGATACGCTCTACACGACGGCTTGGATCGACGTGGGAGACGAGCCCTGGGTCCTGAGCATGCCGGACATGAAGGACCGCTACTTCCTGTTTCCGATGCTGGACGGCTGGACCAATGTCTTCCAGGTGCCTGGCAAGCGCACCACCGGCACCAAGGCGCAGACCTATGCGATCACCGGCCCGGGCTGGAAGGGAACGCTTCCCGCCGGCGTCAAGGAATACAAATCCCCCACGTGCATGGTGTGGATCTTGGGCCGCATCTACTGCACCGGTACGCCGGAGGACTACGCGGCCGTGCACGCCGCGCAGGACCAGTTCAAGCTCGTGCCGCTCAGCGCATACGACAAGTCCTTTACGCCCCCGGCAGGCAAGGTCGATGCGTCGATCGACATGAAGACGGCGGTGCGCGAGCAGGTCAACCGCCTGGACGCCGCGGCCTATTTCACCCTTCTCGCGCAATTGATGAAGCGCAATCCGCCGGCCGCCGTCGACGCAGCTGAGGTCGCCAAATTCGCGAAGATCGGTCTTGTCCCCGGCAAGGATTTTGACGCGAGCAAATTCGATGCTGCCTTCGCCAAGCGCGTCCCGCAGGTGGCATTCGACCGCATCATGCTCCAGTTCAAGGTCAACAAGGCGATCAAGAACATCAACGGCTGGGCCTTCGACAGCGAAGCCGGTATCTACGGCACCAATTATCTCAACCGTGCGCTTGTCACGGCCATCGGCCTTGGCGCCAACCGGATCCAGGATGCGTGCTATCCGACATCCCAGAAGGACGCCGACGGGAAAGAGTACGTCGGCAGCAACAAATACGTGATGCGTTTCCCGAAGGGGCAGCTTCCTCCGGTCGGAGGCTTCTGGTCGATCACGATGTATGACGAGAACTACTTCTTCGTCGCCAATCCGATCAACCGCCAGTCGATCAGCGCCCGCCAGAATCTCAAAGCCAATCCGGACGGTTCGGTCGATCTCTACATCCAGAAGGACAGTCCCGGCCCCGACAAGGAGAGCAATTGGCTTCCCGCGCCGGCGGGCAAGTTCGTCCTGATGTTGCGGATGTACTGGCCGAACGAGAAGTCACCCTCGATCGTCAACGGGACCTGGAAGCCGCCTCCCGTCCGGCAAGTGACGAGCAGCTAGGGAGATATCCTGCTCAGCCGGTGAACGATGGCGCGGGAGGCGAGATGCTGTTTCCGGATACCCCGTGGGTCGAGCAATTGTCGCAGGTGATCGTTCAAGTCACCGCTCCTTCCTTCGTTCTCGGAGCGGTTGCCGGGTTTGTCTCGCTGCTGATCGCCCGCATGAACCGGGTCAGCGACCGGATTCAAGCGCTCAATGCTGTCCTGGATGGTGACGGCGCCAGGTTGAGGCTCAACAAGGATCTGCCTCAGCTGCGGCGTCGTGCCGAATTGCTGAACCGGGCTATCCTGTTCTCCGGAACAAGCGCGATCCTGACATGCCTACTCGTGATCGTGGCGTTCATCAGCGCATACTATCAACTGCGACACGAATACGGTGTCGCTGTGCTTTTCGTCATTGCTCTCGGGTTTTTCACCCTGGCGCTGATAAATCTCGTCCGCGAGATCAGGGTTTCCGTGCACGAGTACGATCTGGGGAACTAGTGCCGCGGAAACCGCCGCCTGCGCATGTCCGTCGGCGGCGAATTACCCGCGCCCGAGCTGCACGTCGCGCTCCACCGCAATCCATGTCGTCCGCGCCAACGCCAGCAATCTGCCGGCTTCATCATGAAGCGCAGCGTCGGCCGTGCGCTTGCGGCCGTCGCGGCCGGTGGGCCAGGCCGTGACGATGCAGAGCTCGCCGGGGCGGGGGCGCGCTTCGATGCGGGCTGACATCCGTCCGAGCAGGAGCGGGGTCTTCTCGAAGCTGCCGCTCTGCTGATCGTAATTGCAGGCAAAGCCGGTGGGGCAGTCGAGCGCGGACCAGAGGAATTCGGGCGCGATGAGGCCATCCCCGGCCGTGAGATTTGGATCGGGTGCCCAGCTCGCGGCGAGAACGGGAGTTTGTGCTTGACGGCGGAGCGGGCCGGCGAAGATGCGCAGGCCGTCGCCCTTCGCCCTTGCGGGACCGCAGACGAAACAGTGTGGCAGCGGATGTTCGTGCGGCCTGGACAGCGCATGCAATTCGGCCGCACGTGCTTCCAGCAAGTCAGCTGTCTCGATCTGCGCAAGCTCGACGCTCACGGCGCGGGCGGTGGCGACGGCTTTGCCGCCATCGCGAAGCTCCCATGTGCCGTCGTCCGTCGCGATGGCATCGAGCGGCGAGTCCAGCGGGGGCGGCGCGCGCAGCGTCACCTCTGCAGCCCCGGGAATGTGACGGGCGAGCCGGCCGCAGACATAGCCGCCGTTGCCGGAGTTCGGAGGACCGCAATAGCGCTTGTCGATGATGATCGAAGCCATGGCGCACTCTATCTGATTTTGAGCACAATTCGTCCCTGAACTGTCCGGTTGGCCACGGCGCGCATGGCGTCGCCGGCCTCCTCCAAAGGGAGGACGCGGTCGATATGCGGGCGGATTTGTCCTTCGGCCAGCAATCGCATCAGCGTGGCGTTCATGCGCGCTGCCTCGTTGGAGAATTTCTCCGCCCAGGCGCCGGCAAAGACGCCGATGATGGAATAGTTCTTCAGCAGCGGCAGGTTCATCGGGATGGAGGGAATCTCGCCGCCGGTGAAGCCGATCGGCATCAGCCGTCCGCCCCATTTCATCAGCCGGGCCATCTGCTCGAAAATCCCACCGCCGACATTGTCGAAGCCGACATCGATGCCGTCTCCTGACGTGATCGACTTGATCCGGTCGCGCAGATCCTCGCTGCGATAGTTGATGACCTCGCTGGCGCCGTAGCCGCGGACCAGGGCCGCCTTGTCGTCAGAGCCGACACCGGCGACGACGCGCAGGCCGAGATGCCGGCCGAGGTCGACGGCGGCAAGTCCAACTCCGCCGGCAGCGCCAGTGACGAACAGCGTTTCGCCGCGCTCGGCTCGTGCCCGTTCGACCAGCGCATAATAGACCGTGCCGTAATTGTGCAGGATGGTTGCCGCCGGTTCGAACGCGACGCCGTCAGGCAGGCGTACGGTCTTCGACTCCTTCGCGATCATCCGTTCGGCGTAGCCGCCGGTCCAGCTGCTGCAGGCCACGCGATCGCCGGGCGCGAACTTTGTCACCTTGCCGCCGACCGCGACGACGGTTCCGGATGCTTCCGTGCCGGGCACGAAGGGCGTCTGCGGCCGCATCTGGTAGAGGCCCGAGACCAGCAACTGGTCCATGAAGCTGACGGAGGCCGCGTGGACGTCGATGAGGATCTCATCGCCGGCAGGCTTGGGCGCATCGATCTCGCCGAGGCGCAAATCGCCGGGACCAGTGAACGAATGGCACAGAACCGCTTTCATCGGGGCACTCCGATGCTCCGGGCCACGTCCTGGTCTTTGGTCCGGGTCCGCGCGAAAAGGCGCGGCACCAGCATCGGAACGCGGCGGCGATATTGCCGGTAGGTTTCCCCGAACTCTGCGATCAGATCGCGCTCTTCGAACTGCAACGCGGCCAGGATATAGGCGGTGTTCGCGAGCGCGAACAGCAGATGGCCGGCGGTCATCTCGGGCGTGGCCCAGAATGCGAGGAGGAAGCCGAGCATGATCGGATGCCGAACGATCTTGTAGAGCAGCGGCGCCTTGAAGGAGTGATCCTCCGGCTCGGTCCCGCGCAGCGCCGAGAAGGCCTGGCGCAGGCCGAACAGGTCGAAATGATCGATCATGTGGGTCGAGGCGAATGCGATCAGCCAGCCGAGCCAATGGACGCCGGTCAGTAGCCACGCCACGATTCCGCTGGTCTGCCAAACCGGTATCGGGATCGGACGCCACTGCCAGAACAGCAGGAGGAGGATGAGGCTGGAGAGCAGCACATAGGTGCTGCGCTCGCAGGCCACCGGAAGAACTTTGGTCCACCAGCGTTTGAAGGCCGGGCGCGCCATGACGCTGTGCTGGATTGCAAACAGGCTCATCAGCAGCAGGTTGACGAGGATGGCCTCGGTCAGGCTGCCGACGTCGGTCCCCTGATCGATTGACTTGGGTACGACATAATTGCCGACGAAACCGAGTGCATAGAGGAAGGACACCGTGAATACGGCATAGCTCACGATTGCGTAGAGCAGGATTGCGAGGCGTGAGAACATGGTTTTTCCTATTGTGCCTGATCCAGCGGTGCCGCATGCAGAGCTCGAGGCGGTCGCCGGCGAGCCGGCTCGATCTGGGCCCATGGCTACCGCGGCGCCGTCCCCTGTGCGTCCCCTGGGGGCGTCCCGAGGGGGAGAGAGGATTTCCATGACGGCTTTCTCGCTGGAGACATTCGGGTTCCCGGAGGTCCATGCTGACGGCCGTCCGATCAAGTTGAACCTGCGCAAGGGTCTTGCGCTGCTCGTCTATTTGGCGGAGGCCAAGGCGGCGGTCGCGCGCGACGTCGTTGCCACGCTGCTCTGGCCTGAGACCGATCGCGAGACGGGCCTTGCGCGGCTGCGGCGGCTGCTTCATCGCGTCGAGCTCGCGCTCGGTCAGCCGGTATTCGAGACCGACCGCACCAGCGTGCGGTGGTCTCCGGCGACCGTGCTGAAGGCCGATGCGCATTCATTCGAGAGCGCCTGCGACCGCGGCGACTTTGAAGCGGCCTGCCGGATCTATCGCGGCGACTTCCTTGCGGGCTTCGCTCTCGACGATTGCCCTGAATTCGACGATTGGGCGTTCTTTCGCCGGGAGGCGCTGAGGGGACGGCTCATGCATGCGCTCGAGCGTCTCGTACAGGACAAGAATGCCGCCGGCGACCATTTTGCCGCGGCCGCGCATGCGGGACGCCTGGCTGAACTCGATCCGCTCAGCGAGGTCTATGGCCGGCATCTGATCCGCAGCCTTCTGCTGGCCGGCGACCGCAGCGCGGCCGAACGTCAGCATGCTGCCCTGACACAGCGGCTGCGGGACGAACTCGGGGTTGCGCCGGAAGCCGAGACCGAGGCGCTGATGAGTCCCGCAACGGCGCTGCACGCTGTTCCAACCACGCGCTATGTGAAGGGCGCCGGCGTGCATCTGGCGTACCAAACCTATGGCAGCGGCCCGCTCGATATCCTGGTGATGCCCGGCTTCGTGTCGCATGTGGAGCGGGCCTGGGAGAGCCCTGCAAGCCGGACGTTCCTGGCGTCGTTGATGAAGCTTGGACGGCTGATCGTTTTCGATCGTCGCGGGATCGGGCTGTCCGACCGGGTCGGATCGGCCCCGGGGATCGACGTCACCGCGGAGGATATCGGCACCGTGCTGCGGGCGGTGGATTCCCGCCGCGTCGTGCTGTTCGGCGCCTCCGAATGCGGGCCGGCCTGCGTCAAATTTGCGATCGATGAGCCGCGCCTCGTGGCCGGGCTCATCCTGTTCGGCGCACTGGCCAAGGGATGTTGGGCGGAGGACTATCCGTACGCGTTGCGCGCCAGCCAGTATGACGCCTGGAGCAGGCAGCTCGTCGCACAATGGGGCGGCCCGGTCGGGATCGAGACCTTTGCGCCGAGTCTGGCCGGTGATCCCCAGGCATGCGCCTGGTGGGCCGGGTTATTGCGCGCGGCGTCCAGTCCCGGCGGTATCTCGGCCGTGCTCGAGGCCTTTCGCGACGCCGACGTCCGGCATCTCCTGGCGCAGATCGCGGTGCCGACGCTGGTGCTGCACCGGCGCGGCGACCAGGCGGTGCGGATCGCGGCCGGCCGCGATATCGCGAGCCGGATCAGCGGTGCGGAGTTCGTCGAGCTCGACGGCAACGATCATTGGTTCTTCGCGGGTGATCAGCAGCCGGTGCTGGCTGCCATCAAGCGATTCACGGATGCGTTGCCGCTTCGCAGGGTGGGTTAGCCTTGCGGCTGCGCAAAGCGCAGGCCGCATGGCGTAACCCACCACTTCCATTGCTCGCTGATTCGATCTGGTGGATTACGCCTTGCTAATCCACCCTACGAGCTCCGCCTCAGGCCGCGCTTGGGAGAGGGGCTTTCGGGCTCTGCTGGAGCTGGCGCAACGCCGCGAGGTTGGACTCGACCGACGCCAGGCAGCAACGCGATTTGCCGCCCGACTTCGCCTGGTAGAGCGCGGCATCGGCGACCGCCAGCAATCCGGCGACGTCGGCGCCATGATCCGGTGACAGCGCGATGCCGACGCTGGCGCCGATGCAGGCGTGCATTTCGCCGCTGAGCTCATAGGACAATGCGACCTCGCTGATGAGGCGATGTCCCGTCTGCTGTGCCATCTCGGCGGTGACGCCGTCGAGGAGCACCACGAATTCGTCGCCGCCCATTCGGGCGACCAATGCGTCATCAGGCAGCAGCCGGCGCACGCGCGCGGCCACCGCTTTCAGCACCGCGTCCCCCGCCGCGTGTCCGAACGTGTCGTTGATCGGCTTGAAATTGTCGAGGTCGAAGAACATCACCGCGAACGGCCGTTCGGCGCGCGCGGCAAGCCTGCCGCCAAGCGCCTCGACGAAGCCCGCGCGATTGAGCAGGCCCGTGAGCGCGTCGTGATGGGCGCGATGGCTGTTCTCGCGCTCGGCGCGCATGGTGGTGACCAGCATCCGGTTGAGGCGGAAGGCCGCGGCCGTCATCGCGGCCAGATACATCGGCACCTGGAGGAAGACGATGTAGAACAGCGGCTCGCCCGCGAGCGCGGCGCCGGGCAAAGCAAAGCGTGCCCACCATCTCGATCGACGAAGCTGAACGAGTTTGGTGGGCACGGCGCTTTGCGCCTTCCCACCCTACGAGATCTACGACACGGGGTGGGAGGCGATCACACCGCCTCCAGCTGATCCGCCGCGCGCTTCTTCTTCGACTTGGATTGGCCGAGCAGGGGGCCGGCCGTCAGCGCCGCCGTATCTGCGACGCCGGGATCACGCGAGATCATCGCGGCGACGATCGCGCCGTCGATCAGGAGGCCGAGCTGATGGGCGAGCACCGCGGGCTCGCTCGAGCCGAGCTCACCGGCGAGCTTCTCGATGTGGCCGAGCACGATCTTCTTGTGCTTCAGTGCGATGTTGCGGAACTGCTTGGCGTCCTTGTCGTGCTCGCCGACCGCGTTGATGAAGGGGCAGCCGTAGAAGCGCTCTTCGGCAAACCAGCTCTTCAGGGCCGGGAAGATGCGCGCCAGCTTGGCCTGCGCATCGCCGCCGCCGTCTTCCATGGCGCCGATGAACCATTCGCGCCATTGCTTGCCTTCGCTCTCCAGCACCGCGTTGACGAGGTTGGTCTTGGAGCCGAACAATTTGTAAAGCGTGGTCTTCGCGGTCCCGGCCTCTTCGATGATCGCATCGATGCCGGTGGCGTTGATTCCGTTCTTGCAGAACAAATGCGAGGCGGCGCTGAGCAGGCGCCCGCGCGCGGATTCGTCATCGCCCGCGCCTGAATGCGGCGCGTTCTTCTTCGACGACATCTTGTTCAGTGAGGGCTTTTTCAGTGAAGGTTTGGCCATGGATTGCAACTTAATCGCAGCCGCGCGGTATCATCAAGCCGCATCTGCTTCGCGCTAAAAAGATTCGCATCGGCCATCTCAGCTGCATCGCCTTTGAGCAGAGCGCGGCTGATCAATCCGCAGGCAGCCATCGCTAAGCGGCTCCAATGCCTCGCATTTCGTTTTCGGCCTCTTCTGGCACGCTCCATGCAAGGAAACAGACCGTTCGGTATCCTGCTTTTCCACGGCTGCCAGGGAGAAGATGATGACTGCCGTCGTTCAAAAGACAGTGCTGACGGGGTGCCTTGCGCCCATCGACAAGAATGGCCTCGAGCAACTGATCGCGAGCGGCAAGGCCAATCCGAAGGTCGTCAAGACCTTGAAGTGCAAGACGGTCGCGGAAGGCAAATTCCGTCACGCCAACTACATCCGCAATCTGCCGCCCTATATCGTCGACGAGCCGCCGGGCCTTTTGGGTGACGACACCGCGCCCAATCCGTCGGAAGCCTCGCTTGCCGCGCTCGGCTCGTGCCTCGCCGTCGGCCTGCACGCCAACGCCGTGCATCGCGGCTGGATCGTCAACAAGCTCGAGCTCGAGCTCGAAGGCGACCTCAACATCACCGCGGTCTGGGGCACCGGCGATACCTCGGACAAGCCGGTCGGCTTCACCGACGTGCGGGTCAAGGTCGACATGGCGTGCGAGGGCGTCTCGCAGGACGAGATCAACGCGCTGGTCGCCCATGTGAAGAAATGGTCGCCGGTCGCCAACACCTTCACGCGCCCGGTCAATCTCGAGGTCGGCGTCTAGCTGATCGCAACCAGGACAAGGTGCGGGAGACGATCATGGGTTCACTGGCTTTATCGCGGGCCGAAAGTTTGGATCAGCCCGCACCGTCCATTGCAGGGGAGGTGGCGCGGATCGCGCGCGAAGATCTCGCGCCGCTCGCCGCCGGCATCGACGACGGCTCGGTCTATCCGGCCGAGGTGTTGCGCAAGTTCGGTGCGGTCGGCGCCTGGGGCAGTCACGTGCCGCACGAAGGTCCCGCCGATTTGCGCTGCGCGATCCAGGCGATGGCCGCTATCGGCGAGGTCTGCGGCGCCACGGCTTTCATGGCCTGGTGCCAGAACACGCTGGTCTGGTACGCCGCCAACTCGACCAATCTGAAGCTCGCCAAGCGGTTCGGCGATGCTTTCTCGACCGGCCGGGTGCTCGGCGGCACCGGGCTCTCCAACCCGATGAAGAGCTTTTTCGGCATCGAGAAACTGAAGCTGAAAGGGCGCAAGGTCGAGGGCGGCTACATCGTGCGCGGCGCGCTGCCCTGGGTCTCCAATCTCGGTCCCGACCATTATTTCGGCACCATCTTCGAGCGTGAGGACGATCAGGGCGTCGCAAGTGGCGAGCCCGGCACGGTCATGTTCCTGGCCGATTGCTCCGATCCCGCGATCACGCTGACGCCGTGCAAGCCGTTCATGGCGATGGACGGCACCGGCACCTATGGCGTTCAGTTCCGCGACGTCTTCGTGCCGGACGAGCTGATCCTCGCCGACCCCGCCGGCCCCTTCGTCAAGAAGATCCGCGCCGGCTTCATCCTGCTGCAGGCCGGCATGGCGCTCGGCCTCATCAAGGACTGCATCAACATCATGGGCGAGGTCGATAGTCCGCTCGGCCATATCAACCGCTATCTGCCGCAGCAGCCGGTGCACTTCCGCGACCTCGCCGCCGAGCTCGAGGCCGAGACCATGGCGCTGGCGCGCGATCCCTACAACGAGGACGAGACCTACTGGCGCAAGGTGATCGCGCTGCGCCTGCGCGCCGGGGAAGCCAGCGTCGCGACGGCACATGCGGCGATGCTGCATTGTGGCGCGCGCGGCTACCTCAGGAGCCACCGCGCACAGCGGCGGCTGCGCGAGGCCTATTTCGTCGCGATCGTCACGCCGGCCACCAAGCAGCTGCGCAAGATGCTCGCCGAGTCCTGAGCTTCACGAGTCTACCTCAGACCACCACTTAACCTCAACGGAGAGGCTGCCAATGACGGACGTTCTGATCTCTGCCAGCGAACTTGCCGATCTCTTGAAGCTCGAACCCTGTGTCGTCATCGACACCCGCAATCCCGATGCCTATGGCGCCGGGCATCTGCCGGGCGCGGTGAACGTGCACGAGATCTTCACGTTTCTCGCGACCTCGACGCCGGAAGGCATGAGCGAGCTGAAGACCAAATTCGCCGACGCCTTCGGCGCTGCCGGTCTCTCCGGCAAGGAGACCGCGGTGATCTACGAGCAGTCGATGAATTCCGGCTTCGGCCAGTCCTGCCGCGGCTATTATCTGCTCACCATGCTCGGCTATCCCAAGGTCAAGGTGCTGCATGGCGGCTTCGATGCGTGGTCGGCCGCGGGTCTTCCGATGACGAAGGATGTCCCGGCGCCGGCGAAGGCCTCGTTCGCGATCGTGCCGGAAGCCGGCGAGATCCTGATCGACGCGAAGACCATGCTTGCCGCGGTCGGCAAGCCCGGCATCGCCATTCTCGACGTGCGCGATGTCGACGAATGGATCGGCGACAGCTCTTCGCCCTACGGCAAGGATTTCTGCCCGCGCAAGGGCCGCATCCCCGGCGCGGTGTGGCTGGAATGGTACCGCATGATGAAGCCGACCGCGGAAGGACCCCGCTTCAAGTCCAAGGACGAGATTTTGGCCGAATGCGCCACCGTCGGCATCACGCCGGCAACGCCGGTCTATCTCTACTGCTTCAAGGGCGCGCGCGCTTCGAACACCTTCCTGGCGCTGAAGAACGCCGGCGTGAAGGACGTGCGGATGTATTTCGGCTCCTGGAATGAATGGTCGCGCGACCCGTCGCTGCCGATCGAGCAGGGGTTGCCCATTGCTGCCCCGGTAACAGGCAAGGCGGCATAGAACCTGCATGTTTCCAATGGCCCGGCTGCGCAAGCGGTAGCCGGGCCACGATGGAATTTTGACCTGACGCGGCGGACAACGGCGTCCGCCGCGCAGTGTGACAAAGGGGCGCAGCAGCATGTCCACGTTCGACGATCCGTTCGATGCCGACCGCAATCTCGGGGCGGGCTGCGTTTGCGGCCAGCACCGTTCGGCGAGGGAGCACGAGCAGGTGGCGCTGCGCTGCGAGCCGGTCGAGAGCGAGGAGAAACGCTACGAGGGCGTGATTGCGTCGGCCGTGATGCGCGCGATGTTCCCGCAGGATGTGGCACGGCGGGCGTTTCTGAAGTCGGTCGGGGCGTCCACCGCACTGGCCGCGCTGTCGCAGTTCTTTCCGCTGCAGACCGCAACCGAAGTATTCGCGCAAGCCGGTGCGCCCGAGAAGAAGGACCTCAAGGTCGGCTTCATCCCGATCACTTGCGCCACACCCATCATCATGGCGGCGCCGATGGGCTTCTATGCCAAGCACGGTCTCAACGTCGAGGTGGTCAAGACCGCCGGCTGGGCCGTGATCCGCGACAAGACCATCAACAAGGAATACGACGCCGCGCACATGCTGGCACCGATGCCGATCGCGATCTCGCTGGGCCTCGGTGCGAACGCCATTCCCTTTGCCGTGCCGGCGATCGAGAACATCAACGGGCAGGGCATCGTGCTGGCGGCCAAGCACAAGGACAAGCGCGACCCGAAGGACTGGAAGGGCCTGAAATTCGCGATCCCCTTCGACTATTCCATGCACAATTACCTGCTGCGCTATTATCTCGCCGAGCACGGGCTCGATCCCGATACCGACGTGCAGCTGCGCTCGGTGCCGCCGCCGGAGATGGTCGCCAATTTGCGTGCCGACAATATCGACGGCTTCCTCGCCCCCGACAACATCTGCCAGCGCGCGATCTATGACGGCGTCGGCTTCATGCATCTGTTGTCGAAGGAGATCTGGGACGGTCATCCCTGTTGCAGCTTCGCCGCCAGCCGCGAGTTCATCACGAGCGCGCCGAACAGCTTTGCGGCGCTGACCCGCGCCATCGTCGATGCGACCGCCTATGCCTCGAAGGCGGAGAACCGCAAGCAGATCGCGGAAGCCATCGCGCCGGCCAATTACATCAACGCGCCGGTGACGGTGCTGGAGCAGGTCTTGACCGGCACCTATGCCGACGGCCTCGGCGGCGTGAAGACCGATGCGAAGCGCGTCGATTTCGATCCATTCCCCTGGCAGTCCTTTGCGGTGTGGATGCTGACGCAGATGAAGCGCTGGGGCCAGATCAAGGGCGACGTCGACTACAAGGCGGTGGCCGAGCAGGTGTATCTGGCGACCGACACCAAGAAGCTGATGGCCGAGATGGGGCTCACACCGCCTGCGAGCGCGTACAAGTCGTTTGCGGTGATGGGCAAGACTTTCGATCCGGCCAAGCCGGAGGACTATGTCGCGAGCTTCAAGATCAGGAAGTCGTCGTGATGAGATCTCTCTCAGCATCGTCGTCCCGGCGAACGCCGAGACCCATACCGCGGAATCCATCGATTGCTATCGATGGGAGTACCGAACGACGAGTCTTCGCCAAACTTCTCCCTGGGGTTATGGGTCCCGGCGTTCGCCGGGACGACGGGCGGAGAGGTCTCGCGCGATGACTTCTTCTCTCCGCCTCCGCGCCGGTCTCGTCTCCATCGCGCTGCTCGCTGCATTCCTCGGCATCTGGCATCTCGCCACGCGCTCGACAGGCCCCGTCGCCACGATGAGCCCCGAATACGCCAAGCTGATGGGGCTGACCGCGACGCAGGGCAAATCGGCGATGCCCGGGCCGCTCGATGTCGGCGCCAAGTTGTGGGAGCATTTGCGGCGGCCGTTCTACGACAACGGGCCGAACGACAAGGGGCTCGGCATCCAGCTTGCCTATTCGATCGCGCGGGTCGGCACCGGCTATCTGCTGGCGGTGCTGGTCGCGATCCCGCTCGGATTTCTGATCGGCATGTCGCCGCTGCTGAGCAAGGCGCTCGATCCCTTCATCCAGGTGCTGAAGCCGATCTCGCCGTTGGCCTGGATGCCGCTCGCGCTCTACACCATCAAGGATTCCTCGATCTCGGCGATCTTCGTCATCTTCATCTGCTCGATCTGGCCGATGCTGCTCAACACCGTGTTCGGCGTCGCCAGCGTGCGCAAGGAATGGATCAACGTCGCGCGCACGCTTGAGGTCGGCACCATCAGGCGGGCCTTCACCGTGATCCTCCCCGCGGCGGCGCCGACGATCCTGACCGGCATGCGCATCTCGATCGGCATCGCCTGGCTCGTCATCGTCGCCGCCGAAATGCTCGTCGGCGGCACCGGCATCGGCTATTTCGTCTGGAACGAGTGGAATAATCTGTCGATCACCAACGTGATCATCGCGATCCTGCTGATCGGGATCGTCGGCATGCTGCTCGACCAGATCCTGGCGCGCTTCACGCGCATGGTCACGTTTCCGGAGTAGGGGCGATGACCGACAAATTCATCTCCATCGAAGCCATCGCGAAGCGCTATCCCGGCGCCGGCGGCGCCACGACCACCGTGTTCGAGAACCTGTGGCTGTCGATGGCGCGCGGCGCGTTTGCCTGCGTGATCGGGCATTCCGGCTGCGGCAAGACCACGGTGCTCAACATTCTCGCCGGCCTCGATGCGCCGAGCGAGGGCGCCGTCATCGTCGACGGGCAGGCGATTTCGGGCACCAGCCTCGACCGCGCCGTGATCTTCCAGAGCCACGCGCTCTTGCCCTGGCGCACCGTGCTCGGCAATGTCACCTATGCCGTCAGCTCGAAATGGCGGAGCTGGGACCGCGCCAAGGTGAAGGTGCACGCGCAGACCTTCATCGATCTCGTCGGCCTGACCGGCTCCGAGCACAAGCGGCCGTCGGAGCTGTCGGGCGGCATGAAGCAGCGCGTCGGCATCGCACGTGCGCTCTCGATCACGCCGAAGATCATGCTGATGGACGAGCCGTTCTCGGCGCTGGACGCGCTGACGCGCGGCACGCTGCAGGACGAGGTGCGGCGCATTTGCCTCGAGACCGGGCAGACCGCGTTCATGATCAGCCATGATGTCGACGAGGCGATCTACCTCGCCGACAAGATCTTCCTGATGACCAACGGACCCGGTGCGGTGCTGGCCGAGGTCGTCGAGAACCCGCTGCCGAGGGACCGCGGCCGCACTGATCTGCACCGCCACCCGCTCTACTACGCACTGCGCAACCACATCATCGATTTCCTGGTGACGCGCAGCAAGACGTTTACCGCCGAGACACCCGACCACGATCCGCGTAATGTGCCGCTGGTGCATATCGGCAAGCCCGGACTGACGATCGCATCCAGTGGTGACGAGCAACGCCAGACCTGGACGCCCGGGACCAGTCCCGGACTGACTGCTTGAAAAGGAGACCCTGACATGAAACGCGAAGACCTCACTGAGAAGCTGCTCGACATCAAGCGCGAGAAGGGCTGGAGCTGGAAGCACATCTGCGACAAGATCGGGGGGTATTCCGAGGTCCTCATCGTCGGCGCCATCCTCGGCCAGATGAAATTGACGAAGCCGCAGGCTGCCAATGCCGGCGAGCTGTTCGGCCTGTCGAAGGCGGAAGTTGCGATGCTCAACGAGGTGCCGATGCGCGGCACCGGCACGCCGATGCCGCCGACCGATCCCCTGATCTATCGCTTCTACGAAATGGTGATGGTGAACGGCCCGGCCTGGAAGGCGCTGATCGAGGAAGAATTCGGCGACGGCATCATGTCGGCGATCGACTTCGACATGGCCATGGAGCGCGTCGCCAACCCGAAGGGCGACCGCGTCAAGATCACCATGAGCGGCAAATTCCTGCCGTACAAATATTACGGCGCCAGCGGCAACGTGCCGGAATACGGCTTCAAGGAGGAGTGACCGACGCAGTTAACCGCTGGTGAAGCGGCGGCCCGGTGTTTGCGGTCCATGGTTTGCCTGACGGCAACCTCTGGAGGCTAGGTAACGGGCCTCGCTTCAACCACAGGTACCCGTGATGAAATTTCGCTCGCGTTTTGTCTTGGCAGGCGTTGGTCTGCTGGTCGTGATAGCTCCCGCCAAGGCCCAGTCCCAGCGTGTCATCGCCGAGCAAGGCGGCGGTGGTCTGCGGCAGGAAGGATCGGTGCGTGTGCAGACTTCGATCAACTTCTTTGTCGCCGGTCCGACCGGGGACAGCGAGGAGGCCCAGAAACTGCGCGACCGCGCGCGCCGCACAGTCTACGAGATGGCGGCGCGCGAATGTGATCTCCTGCGCGAGGTGCTCGCCCGCGATTGCCGGATGGAGTCGGTCAACACCAACATCAACCGGCAGTTCGGACCGCAACAAGCGGAGGGATTCAATATTAGCGGATCGATGGGTTTTCAGATCACGCTGAAATAGAGCCAGACGGCGGGGTCACTTCCCCGCCTTCACCTCGGCAGCCGCCACCGCGAGCAGCTCGCTCATCTTGGCGCGAATCGCCTGCTCGGTGACGGCGACGTTCTTGGCGGTGAAATCGGCCGTGATCTTGCGCAGGACGTCGGCATCGCCGGCCTCCTCGAAATCGGCCGCGACCACCTCCTTGGCATAGGCGGTGGCGGCATCGCCTGACATGCCGAGCTTTTCAGCCGCCCACAGCCCGAGTAGCCGGTTGCGGCGGGCCTCCGCCTTGAATTTCTGCTCCTCGTCGAGGGCGTATTTCTTCTCGAAACCTTCCTGGCGCTTGTCGAACTCGCTCATGCCTTGTTCCAAATCCCCTGCTGAATGGAGCGGGAGCCTTCCGTTGCGGCGACCCGACTGCATGCCTACATAGATAGCACGAATCGGCAAAACAACGGGCCGTTAAGCCGCAGGCAAGATGGTATAAGTTGGCGCCGGACGGCCGGATCGATTGTGCTCGGTCAGCCAATCGGATAGGTTGCCTGAAGGCTTGGTTCCCGTTCTGTTTCCAAGGGTTATGGACGGGGTTCCGGGTCGTTCACGGCAGCTCCGCTGTGGGTCGTAAATCCTAGTAACCGGAGCACACCAAATACATGGATTTCAACAAAACACGGTACATCCCCATGAGCCGGCGGCGTCGCATTTATGAAGGCAAGGCAAAGGTTCTGTATGAAGGCCCGGAGCCCGGTACCCTGATCCAGCACTTCAAGGACGACGCGACCGCGTTCAATGCGAAAAAGCATCAGGTAATCGAGGGCAAGGGCGTCCTCAACAACCGGATCTCGGAGTACCTGTTTCAGCACCTCAACGACATCGGGGTGCCGACCCACTTCATTCGCCGTCTCAACATGCGCGAGCAGTTGATTCGCGAGGTCGAGATCGTGCCGCTCGAGGTGGTGGTGCGGAACGTCGCCGCGGGCTCGCTGTCGCAGCGCCTCGGCATCGAGGAGGGCACCCAGCTGCCCCGTTCGATCATCGAATTCTACTACAAGAACGACCAGCTCAACGACCCCATGGTGTCGGAAGAGCACATCACGGCCTTCGGCTGGGCGACGCCCCAGGAGATCGACGACATCATGGCGCTCGCCATCCGCGTCAACGACTTCCTCACCGGCCTCTTCCTCGGAATCGGCATCCGCCTCGTCGACTTCAAGATGGAATGCGGACGTCTGTTCGAGAACGAGATGATGCGCATCATCGTCGCCGACGAGATCTCGCCGGATAGCTGCCGTCTGTGGGACATCAAGTCGAACGAGAAGCTCGACAAGGACCGTTTCCGCAGGGATCTCGGCGGCCTGCTCGAGGCCTATACTGAAGTTGCAAAACGTCTCGGCATCCTCATGGAGAACGAGCGTC
This sequence comes from Bradyrhizobium sp. CCBAU 11430, assembly GCF_028128855.1. Taxonomy (NCBI): domain Bacteria; kingdom Pseudomonadati; phylum Pseudomonadota; class Alphaproteobacteria; order Hyphomicrobiales; family Nitrobacteraceae; genus Bradyrhizobium; species Bradyrhizobium sp. CCBAU 11430. The sequence continues at coordinate 86,750 of NZ_LBJV01000060.1, read as the reverse complement.
CGCAGGGCTCCGGCCCGGTGCTGGTGAAGAGCTGAGGGAATTTCGACGTGAAGGCACGTGTCACCGTTACCTTGAAGACGGGCATCCTCGATCCGCAAGGCAAGGCCATCGAAGGCGCGCTGAAGTCGCTCGGCGTCGACGGCGTCGCCAGCGTCCGCCAGGGCAAGGTGTTCGACATCGAGCTCGCCGGCGCCGACAAGACCAAGGCGGAAGCCGCGCTGAAGGAAGCCGCCGACAAGCTGCTGGCGAATACCGTGATCGAGAACTATCGGGTCGAAATCGTCTAGGCCTGTCCGCCATGGTAGCCCGGATTGCGCTTCGATCCATCCGGGCTACGAAGCGATTTCCTCATAGCCATCCGGCGCGACGAAAACGCCAGTACAACGCGGTGCACGCCGTCAGCATCACGCCGAGCAGCATGTAATAGCCGTAGTCCCATTCCAGCTCCGGCATGTGCTTGAAGTTCATGCCGTAGATGCCGGCAAGCGCGGTCGGGATCGCGATGATCGCGAGCCAGGACGCGAGCTTCTTGGACACCGCCGTCTCCTGCGCCTGGCCCACCAGCAGGCTGGCCTCGAATGCGAAGGCCAGCACCTCGCGCATGGAATCGATGCGCTCCTGGATGTTGCGGACGTGGTCGGTGACGTCGCGGAATAGCGGCTGCATGGCCTGCCGCACCATCGACAGCTCGTCATGCTCCAGCCGGCGGCAGACCTCCACCAGCGGCCCGATCGCGTTGCGCAGCCGCAATAGGTCGCGGCGCAGCATGTAGAGCCGCTCGATCTGGGCTTTGCTGATCGCCTTGGACAGCACGTCGTCCTCGATACCCTCGACTTCGTCGTGAATGCTCTCGAGCACGGGCGAGTAATTGTCGACGATGAAATCGAGGATCGCATAGAGGATGTAATCCTCGCCGCGGGCGAGCGCCCGCGGGCAGCTTTCGCAGCGTTCGCGCACCGGCCTGTAGGACGTCGAGGCGCCGTGGCGCACCGAGACCAGATAACCTTCGCCGACGAAGATGTGGGTTTCGCCGAAGACGATGCGGCCCTCGACCAGCTGCGCCGTCCGCGCCACGATGAAAAGGGCTTCGCCATATTGCTCGATCTTGGGCCGCTGATGGGCGTGGTTGGCATCCTCGATCGCGAGTTCGTGCAGGTCGAATTGCTTCTGCACTGCGCCGAGCAGCGCCATGTCGGGCTCGTGCAGGCCGATCCAGACCACGTGCCCGGGCTTGGCCCGCCAGCTCGAGGCCTCGCTGATGGCGATATTGGCGATACGGCGGCCATCGACATAGGCGCCGGCGGCGACGACGCCCTCGGTGGACACGGGCTCGGAAGGGGATGTGGGCAGCGACGGGACGTTCATGGCTTCAATCCCGGGCAAGATCGTCGGGCAAAAGTGCCTCGGCTATGGCCTGTGTACAAGGCCGTCCGGCAAGGCTAGCACTGGTAAAATCCCCGTCAAATGGCTATGTCTCTTCGCGAATTGGCCCTTTGGCCAGCCCGATTCCCATCACCGTCGGAACTTTTGCCATGAAAGCCGCCATCCTCGTCTTTCCCGGAATCAACCGCGAACGCGACATGGCGCGGGCGCTGAGGATGATCTCGGGCAGCGAGCCGGCGATGGTCTGGCACGCCGAGCCGTCGCTGCCCGCGGGCACGGATCTCGTGGTGGTGCCGGGCGGCTTCTCCTACGGCGACTATTTGCGCTGCGGCGCCATCGCGGCACGCGCGCCGGTGATGGACGCGGTGCGCGACTATGCGGCCAAGGGCGGCATCGTGCTCGGCGTCTGCAACGGTTTTCAGATCCTCTGCGAGTCCGGCCTGCTGCCCGGCGTGTTGATGCGCAACGAGCGGCTGAAATTCATTTGCCATGACGTGCATCTGCGCGTCGAGCGGTCCGACACGCCGTTCACCCGCGGCTACAATGCCGGACAGGTGATCCGCGTGCCGGTCGCCCATGGCGAAGGCAATTACGAGGCGGACGAAGAGACCATCAAGCGGCTCGAAGGCGAGGGGCGGGTGCTCTATCGCTATTGCTCCGCCGAGGGCGTGGTGGACGAAGCTCACAACATCAACGGCGCCGCGCATTCGATCGCCGGCATCGTCAACGACAAGGGCAACGTGCTCGGCATGATGCCGCATCCGGAAAACCACGTCGAAGACATCATGGGCTGCACCGACGGCCGCGGCTTGTTCGCGGGCCTGACCGCGCATCTGGAAAAAGCCGCGTGATTGCGTTCGCGGTGAAGCGGGCTCTCGCTGCGATCGCGGCGCTGGCATTCGCGACGGCCGCGTTCGCGCAGGATTATCCAAAACGTCCGGTTACCATGATCGTGCCGTTCGCGGCCGGCGGCACCTCGGACGTGATCGCGCGCGCGGTGGCCGAGCAGATGGGCATCGCGCTCGGCCAGACCATCGTGATCGAGAACGTCGCCGGGGCCGGCGGCTCGACCGCGCTGGCGCGCGCCTCCCGTGCCGAGCCCGACGGCTACACCATCGCAATCGGCAATGCCGGCACCAATGCCGCGACCTACACGATCTATCCCAAGCTGCCGTTCACGCCTGATTCCTTCGTGCCGATCGCCATGGTGGCGAAGACGTTCGGCATCATCGCGCTGCGCAAGGACTTTCCGGCGAAGGACCTCAAGGAGTTCATCGCCTACGCCAAGGCCAATCCCGGCAAGATCAATCTCGGCCATGCCGGCGTCGGCTCCTCGAACTATCTGATCTGCAAGAGCTTCGTCACCGCCGCCAGCATCGACGCGACGCTGGTCGGCTATCGCGGCGCCGCGCCCGCGCTGACCGATGCCGTCGGCAGCCAGATCGACGGCGTCTGCGATGCGGCGGCCTCGGTCTCGCAATCGATCAACGAGAAGCTGGTGAAGGGGCTCGTGGTCGGCTCGACCGTGCGGCTCGCCACGCTGCCGGACCTGCCGACCTCGACGGAAGCGGGTCTGCCCGAATTCGAGGCGCAAGGCTGGAACGGTCTGTTCGCGCCCAAGGGCACGCCGCCGGCCGTGATTGCCAAGCTGAACGCCGCGGCGCGCACGGCCGTCGAGACCGACGCGGTCAAGAAGCGCTTTGCCGACCTGTCGACCGTTGCGCCCGATGCCAATGAGCATACGCCGGAGCTGCTGCAGCAGCTCGTGACACGGGACGTCGAAAAATATCGGAAAATGCTGGCGGACGACGCCAAGTAGTAGGCCGCTCCTGCCGGCTCCCGCATTGGCGGGAGTCGGCTTTGCGCGACTCAAGGAATCCGCGCGACGACCTTGATCTCGAAGTCGAACCCGGCAAGCCAATTCACGCCAACAGCCGTCCAATTCGGATAGGGCGCGTCGCCGATCTCGGTGCTGCGGACAGCCATCACCGTATCGATCTGTTGGGCAGGATTGGTGTGAAACGTGGTGACATCCACCACGTCGTCCAGCGTGCATCCGGCAGCTGCGAGCACCGCGCGCAAATTGGCAAACGCACGCCGGACCTGGTCCTCGAACACGGGCTCGGGTGAGCCGTCCTCGCGGCTGCCGACCTGTCCCGAGACGAACAGCAAGTCGCCGGACCGGATCGCGGCCGAATACCGATGAGCTTCATAAAGTGCGTGACGGTGAGCGGGGAAGATAGCCTCGCGCTGGAGCATGTGGCTGTGCCTTTCGAAAGATCAGGGGCAGGGACCGCGAATTGCCTTGCGGCGCCGGTCGTGACATTGTTCATATACGGTTCGTATGTGGGCTTATCGCTCACATACGGGGCGTATGTCAACAGAAAATGGGTCGAGCATGATCGAGGGAAAACGTGCCGCAGCCATGGCGGAAAATCGGGCCAAGCTCATCCGCGCTGCGCGCAAGGCTTTCGCCACGCAGGGTTATGCAGAAGCGTCGATGGATGAGCTGACGGCCTCGGTCGGGCTGACACGGGGCGCGCTCTATCACAATTTCGAGGACAAGAAGGGGCTGCTCTGGGCCGTCGTCGCGCAGATCGATGGCGAAATGGCGGAGCGGCTGCGCGCGATCCGGGAGCAAGCGCCAACCTTGTGGCAGGGCCTGCTTGCAGAGGGCAGTGCCTATATCGAAATGGCGCTCGATCCTGAAATTCAGCGCATCATGCTTCTGGATGGACCTGCCGTACTCGGTGATCCGTCCAAATGGCCCGGCGAGAACGCCTGCCTGGATATCACCATGCGAACGATCCGGTCACTGATCGACGAGAAGGTGGTGAAGCCTTTGGATGTTGAAGCAGCCGGGCGACTGCTGAACGGCGCCGCGCTCAGTGCCGCATTATGGGTCGCCGCAGCCAACGATCCGAAAGTCGTGCTGAACAAGGCCGTGGACGCGTTTCGACAGTTGGCGAGCGGATTGCTGCGCGACTCGAATGGCCGCGCATGATGCAAATTTCGCTCGTGAACCTCCGTCACGCTTGAGGCGACTGACTCCTCGTCGCCATCACGGCGCGTGCGTCCGGGGTCGCTGATTTTCTGCAAGGGGAGCAACTCAAAGTTGTTCCGCCGCTGCAATTGCGATATCACGGAGCGTGCGCTGTCGCTGTGCCCGTGGATGTCACATGCCCGTTGCCCTGATCGTTCTGCTGCTCGATCTCACGCTGATCTATCACGCCTCGCGAACCGGGCGGTTGCGGCCCTGGGCCTTCATTATCCTGCTGGTGCCGATGATGGGCGCGCTCGCCTATATCGCGGTCGAGCTCATTCCCGAATGGTTTTCCAGTCACGGTGCCCGGCAGGCGCGCCAGCGCGTCGCCAACCGGCTCGATCCGGAGAAGCGCTATCGCGAATTGTCGGACCGGCTGGCTGACGCCGACACCATCGCCAACCGCGCGGCGCTGGCGGACGAGTGCGCGAATATCGGCCGGTTCGCTGAGGCCGAGCAGCATTATGACCACATCCTGAAGCTGCCGATGGGGCACGATCCCGCCTATGCGTTTCGCAAGGCGCAGGCCGAGTTTTCCGCCAAGCGTCCGGCCGACGCGCTTACGACGCTCGACGATCTCCAGAAACAATGGCCCGACTTCGATTCCGCGGATGCGCATCTGCTCTACGCCCGCGCGCTCGTCGAGGTCGGCCGGACCGACGAGGCGCTGGAGGAATATCACGCTCTCGCCGGCTACTACCCCGGCGCCGAAGCGCGGGTGCGCTACGGCCTGCTGCTGCAGGTGGTCGGCCGCACCGCCGAGGCGCGAATGGTCTTCAACGAGTTGCTGATCCAGATGCGCCGCGCACCGAAATATCTGCGCAACGCGCAGGCGGAATGGCTGTCGATCGCCGAGAAGCAATTGTCGGCGTCGCGCTAGTTGCCTTCGCGCTTTAGAACCAGCGCGAAATTCCGGCAAACGCGACCAGGTCAACGAGGTAATGCGCGAGCACGACCGGCCAAAGGGCGCCTGACCGCCGATACATCACCATGAAAAGGATGCCGAATATTGTGGCGAGAAGGATGTTCCCGACCCCGGACCACCAATGATGGGCACCGAACATGAGAGAACTGATGAGAACGGCAAAGGCGCCGTCACCCAGGTAAGGTCGGGCGGTGTTCCGAAGCAATCGCCTGAAGATGATCTCTTCGCTGGCCGCGATCAGTATCAGGCCAACGACAAGATCGAAGACGTTGAGCCAGCCGATTGGGTGCGGATACTTGCCGACGATGGTCGCCGGAAATGTCGCATTCATGAGACGTAGCGGCCACTGACCCAACCGGTCCAGCAGCACTGACCCAGCAATCCAGACCCCGATTTCGAGTAGAGAGATCCGGCGTTTCTCCCTGCGATAGGCGATAGCGCGTGCTGCCGGAATCGCCGCAAGGATGACCAGAGCGGCGACTCGGCCGGCATAGTCCCAGACGAGCCAGCCCGCGGCACTATGCTGATGCAGTCGCATCAGTTGGGATGCAACGAGCGGGAAGAGCGCGAGCGCAAATCACCAGAGGCTGGGCGCGCGATCGGCCTTTGAATCGCCAATGGCGTCCGGTGAACGACTTTCCATGCTGGGCCCTGAGGGAGGGATGCGTCACGACAGGCTTGCGCCCGACTACCTCATATTCGTCCCGCGTGTGTCAATCGAGCTATGCCCGCGCTGGCGCTCAAAGCCCGCGCAATCGGCCTAGCGCAGCTTGAACTTCTCCGCCGGCACGGTCATCGCGGCGACACCCGCCATCACCAGCACTAGCCCCAGCGCCAGGTTCGACGGCACGCTCTCGCCGAGCAGCAGCACGGAGAGGCCGACGCCGATCGGAATGCGCAGATACCCTTGCGCATTCGTGGTTAGCGTACCGAGGCGGCCGAGGCAGACGTAGAACAGCATCAAGCCCAGCGCGCTCGAGACGATGCCCATGACGATGGTGGCGACGATCGCGGTCGGCGTCGGCTGCAGCGTCCAGGGCTGGTCGATGATCAGCGATGGCGGCAGCAGGATGAGACCGCCGAACAATAGCGAGCCGGCCGCCACCACCATCGGGTCGCATTCGGAGAGGCGAAGGCCGAAGATCGTGGCGCAGGCAAAGGAGATGGTGGCGAGCAGGATCGCGATCTCCGCCACGATCTCGATCCCGAAGCCGCGCAGTGCATCGAGGCCGACGATGAGAATGGTGCCGGCGAGGCCGAGGATCGCGCCGGCGAGCTTGAGCAGCGTTGCCGGCTCATGCCGGGTGATCAGCGAGGTGATCAGGAACGCGAAGATCGGCGTGGTCGAGGCCAGCACCACGGTGTTCGACGCCGGCACATAGAGCTGCGACCAGGTGATGATCAGGAACGGAAAGGTCGAGTTGATCAGCTGCTGGGTCGCGAACAGCTTCCACGCCTTCGCGTCGGTCGGGACGCTGATGCCGCGCATCCACAGGATCGCGAACAGGAAGGCAGCCGCGATCAGTGAGCGTGCCGAGATGAAGGTGATGGGCGGGATGGTGGGAAGCGCCAGCTTGGCCAGCGGGTAGGTCGAGCTCCAGCAGCAGGCGAGCGCGAGCAGCAGCGCATAGTCGCGCCAGTTGCGCGCGCCGGTGGCGGCCATGGACGGCAACGGCGATGAAACGGAGGCCGCTGAGCGCCCCGCCTCCGATGTGCTCTGCGGCACCTTGTTCCTGCTCCCCGGCGCGACAGCGCTTGCCGGGAAGTCTGGGCGAGGGGGCGCGAAAAGGGAAGGCGCCGAGCTATGCGTTTGGCTGAGGTAGCGCCTTCCGCTTCATCCGCTTGATCGTGCCGGAAAAGGTGAGCAGCACCCGCGTCCCGGACGTCATCTTGCCGCGCAGGAAGATCAGCGAGCCGCCGGCGCGGGTGACCTCGCCGGTGCATTCGATCAGCTCACCCTCGCGTGCCGCGTCGAGGAATTCACAGGCAAAATTGGTCGTCACAGCCCGGCTGTCCAGGACATGGGTGGCGATCGCAAACAGGGAGTAATCGGCAAAGGCCATGTAGCAGCCGCCGTGGACGTTCCCGGAGCCGTTGAGGTGCTTTTTCTCGACCCGGAAGGCGCTGCGGACGTTGCCATCCGCCTCGATCCGGTGCCAGAAGGGGCCGACATGGGACTCAAAACTGTCGCGAATCCAGGTCCGCCAGCCCACAAATTCGCCCTCGGTGGCGACGTGGAGGTCAGGGCGGCGGGGTGGGGGCGCTTTGGTCAATTCGTGCAAGGAAATGGGCCTTCAATTGCGGGTCTTCAGCCCTTAAATCCGATCCGTCCGCGCCGTGCAATTCCTGTTCCCGCCGTCCCCGCCTGCAAAACGTGGGACAGCGGGAAAATGCGCCATAAAGGGCTTTTCGCGAGCCCTGGATGTTCCTAAGAACGGCCAAACCGCCGCCGAAAGCCTGGAATCCATGAAGAACGAACCCAAGATCACCCCCGAACTGGTTGCCGCCCATGGGCTCAAGCCCGACGAATATGAGCGCATCCTGAAGCTGATCGGGCGGGAGCCGACCTTCACCGAGCTCGGCATCTTCTCGGCGATGTGGAACGAGCACTGCTCGTACAAGTCGTCGCGCATCCATCTCAAGGGCCTGCCGACCAAGGCGCCCTGGGTGATCCAGGGCCCCGGCGAGAATGCCGGCGTGATCGACATCGGCGACGGCCAGGCGGTGGTCTTCAAGATGGAAAGCCACAACCACCCGAGCTACATCGAGCCCTACCAGGGCGCCACCACGGGAGTCGGCGGCATTTTGCGCGACGTCTTCACCATGGGCGCGCGTCCCATCGCCTGCCTCAATGCGCTCAGCTTCGGCGCGCCCGAACATGCCCGGACACGGCATCTGGTCTCCGGCGTCGTCGCCGGCGTCGGGGGGTACGGCAATTCCTTCGGCGTGCCGACGGTGGGCGGCCAGGTGCGCTTCCACACCCGCTATGACGGCAACATCCTCGTCAACGCGATGGCTGTCGGCCTCGCCGATGCCGACAAGATCTTCTATGCGGCGGCGTCCGGCGTGAACATGCCGATCGTCTATCTCGGCTCCAAGACGGGGCGCGACGGCATTCACGGCGCCTCGATGGCCTCGGCCGAGTTCGACGACAAGTCCGAGGAGAAGCGCCCGACCGTGCAGGTCGGCGATCCCTTCGCCGAGAAGCTGCTGTTGGAAGCCTGCCTCGAGATCATGGAGAAGGGCTGCGTCATCGCGATCCAGGACATGGGCGCGGCGGGCCTGACCTGCTCGGCGGTCGAGATGGGCGCCAAGGGCGACCTCGGCGTCGATCTCGATCTCGATGCGGTGCCGACCCGCGAGACCGGGATGAGCGCCTACGAGATGATGCTCTCGGAAAGCCAGGAGCGCATGCTCATGGTGCTCAAGCCCGAGAAGGAAAAGGAAGCCGAGGCGATCTTCAAGAAGTGGGGCCTGGACTTCGCCGTGGTCGGCTACACCACGCCGAGCAAGCGTTTCGTGGTCAAGCATGGCGGCGACGTCATGGCCGACCTGCCGATCAAGGAACTCGGCGACGAGGCGCCGCTCTACGACCGTCCGCATGTCCCTTCCGCCGCGTTGCCGGTCGTGCATGCGCGCGATGTGCCGGCGCCGATGGGCGTAGGTAGCGCGCTGGAGAAGCTGATCGGCACGCCGGACATGTGCAGCAAGCGCTGGGTCTGGGAGCAGTACGACCACGTCATTCTCGGCAACACCATGCAGCGTCCCGGCGGCGATGCCGCCGTGGTGCGCATCGAGGACGGGCCGAAGGGGCTGGCGCTGACCGTTGACGTCACGCCGCGCTATTGCGAGGCGGACCCGTTCGAAGGCGGCAAGCAGGCGGTGGCGGAAGCCTGGCGCAACATCACCGCGGTCGGCGGCAAGCCGCTCGCGATCACCGACAACCTCAACTTCGGCAATCCTGAACGGCCCGAGATCATGGGCCAGTTCGTCGGCTGCCTGAAGGGCATCTCGGAAGCCTGCCGCACGCTCGACTTCCCGGTCGTCTCCGGCAACGTCTCGCTCTACAACGAGACCAACGGCCGCGCGATCCTCCCCACGCCCTCGATCGGCGGCGTCGGCCTGCTCGACGATTTCACCAAATCCGCCTCGCTCGCCTTCAAGGCCGAGGGCGAAGCGATCCTCCTCATCGGCGAGACCCATGGCTGGCTCGGCCAGTCCGTTTACCTGCGCGACATCTGCGGCCGCGAGGAGGGCGCGCCGCCGCCGGTCGATCTCGCCGCCGAGAAGCGCAATGGCGATTGCGTGCGCGGCATGATCCATGGCGGCACCGCGACCGCCGTGCACGACCTCTCCGACGGCGGCCTCCTGATCGCACTGGCCGAGATGGCGATGGCGGGCGGCATCGGGGCCAAGCTGCTGGCGGCGCCGACTTCACTGGTCTCGCAGGCCTATTGGTTCGGCGAGGACCAGGCGCGCTATCTCGTCACCGTGCCGGAAACCGAAGCCGGCCGCGTGCTGGCCAAGATGCGCGGCTGCGAAGTGCCCTGCGTGCGAATCGGCACCACCGGCGGCGATGCGATCGCGATCGCGGGCGAAGCGCCCGTGGCGATCGACAGCTTGCGCAAATCGTTCGAGCGCTGGCTGCCGGAATATATGGGCGGGAAGGCGGCCTGAGCTGCTGCCACGCACTCCGTCATTGCGATGAGCGAAGCGACGAAGCAATCCAGACTACCTCCGCCGAGGGACTTTGGATTGCTTCGCTGCGCTCGCAATGACGCGTGGAGGGACCTCGTGCCTCACAACACGTGGGACGCCCCCGGAATCTTCCGCAATGCCGCCGTCAGGCCCCAGCTCAGGATCACCGTGAGCACGAGGCCGATCGTGGCCTTCACGATCGCAGGCCACGCATAGTCGAACAGCGCGTACTGGATCCACAGCGCGATCGGGTAGTGCACCAGGAAGATGCCATAGGCATCCGCCTGCATGCGGTCGAGCAGGGTCGGCCCCGGCGCCTTCGAATACAGGAAGAAGGCGAGGATCGCGAGCAGGATCGAGGCCGAGAACAGCACGAAGAACGTGCCGTAGAACACGTGGTACCAGTGCGGCAGGTGATCGGGATTCCCGAGGATCTCGCGCTTGATGTAGATCATGCACCACATCAGGCAGTAGGGGATCAGCGTGACGATCACCCATAGCCAGCGCTGCTTCGGCAACTGACCGTCGGCGCTGAGGATGCCGCGATCGAAATTCGCCGAACCGACGCTGGCGCCGATGAAGAAGTAGCTGAAGTAGAGCAGGATCCGGCTCGCCTGCACCGAGAACGGTCCGAACTCGAACCATTTGTTGGTACCGAAATAGAGCAGCGCAGGCAGATAGACGATGACGCTTACGGCGACGAGCATCAGCCAGAACACGGCCGGCTGCTGAAATCCGAGCAACGAGACGCGGTTGCCGGGATCGACCAGATGCGCCGAGACCCGGTAGAGCAGGCTCGCGGTCAGGTCGAAGGCGAGCAGCACCCATACGAACCAGATCGGGCCGCTCGGCCATGGGCCCGACGTCACCGTCTTCCACCAGAACGCTGCGAAGGTCAGCTCGGGCTCGGCCCGTAGCGCGATGGCGTAATAGGCGAGCGGGATGATGGTGAAGGCCGCGATCGCGAACGGCAGCCCGAGCCGCAGCAGGCGGTCACGCAAAAAGACCGACGGCGCCTTGCGCGCGATGCCCGGCCAGGTGAACAGGCCCGACAGGAAGAAGAACATCGCCATGAAGAAGCTGTCGGTGGCGAGCACGATCATGTCGAAACCGGCAAAGGAGGCCGGATCGGTGTGACCGAAATGCGTGTAGGGGATCACTGCATGATGCAGCAGCACCACGAGGGTCAGGAAGGTGCGGGCGCGATCGAGCGACAGATTGCGCGCTTTGGTTATCGGCGCGGCGTGTGCCTCCGCGCCGACCGTCGCTGAATCCGCCATCGTCATCATGGTCCCCCGCGCGCCTGCCCCGGGCCGGACTGTGCCGCCGCGAGCCCGATTCAGCAAGGCTCGTTTGCGCCGTAGTTGAGGCCCGACTTGAGCCCCAACTTGGGTCCTGACACCCGTAGGAACCAGTTCCGAACAGCGAAGTTAGCGTCCGCCGAAGGGAAGGGCTGACGGCCGCGAGGAGCGGCACAATTCGGAGCTGGCAATGACGATCCTGAAATGGGCGTTGATCTTCCTACTTGTCTCGATCGTGGCCGGCGTGCTCGGCTTCAGCGGCATTTCGGCCGTCTCCGCCGATATCGCCCGCTTCCTGTTTTATGTCTTCGTCGTGATCTTCCTGGTGTTGCTGATACTTGGGCTCACGATCTTCAGGGCGTAGCCGGGCGGCTGCACCAGTCCTCAGTGGGCTGCGAACGGCATGACGCGGGCCATCAGCTCGGCCAAGAATTCATCAGGACGATCGAACGGAATGAAATGGTCGCCGCCGCGAATCCGAGCAAACTCCTTGTGCGGGGCGGTGACCTCCTTGAAATATTGCTCGGCGGGTTCGCTCGGCGTGACGCCATCCGCATCGCCCTCGATGAAGAACATCGGGATCGAAAATTCGAACCCGAGCGAGGCCATATCGCTCTGAAACATCGGCCCGTTCCGTCCCGTCAGGTACTTTGCTGAGAAGGCGGCGCCCCTCCGCCAATTGTACAGATCAAGCAGCGAGACATCCGGCATGAAGAGCGGCGGGATGGGACCGGCGAGTTGGAAGCCGTCGGCGAGCGGCAGACCCAGCACATTGCTCCATTTGTCCGCAATCAGGCGATTTTCCGGGGTGAGGACCGGTTGTGAAGCGATCGGCGCCAATTCGGCCAGGGCCTCCCTGTTGGTGGCCGCTGCCGCAAGCCGTTGCAGACGCGCGATCGTGAGTTCGAAGGCCTTCTCGAAGGTCGCCTTGCCGACCACCTGGCCTGTGCCGACATAGGCCGAGAACAGATCCGGACGTTGCTTCGCCATTCGAATTCCCAGGAATGAGCCCCAGGAATGCCCGACCAGGACGATCTTGTCCTTGTGCAAATGCGTGCGCAGGTACTCGGCCAGTTCGATGCCGTCTTGCGTCATCCGCTCCAGTGTCATCGTGGGGGCGAGCGCGTCTCCAGCTGCGCCAAAGGTGCGGCCGGTGCCGCGCTGGTCCCATTGGACAACGGTGAAATGCTCTTCCCAGGGGCGCCAGCCCGACGAGATCGGCAGGGTGGAGCCGCCGGGGCCGCCGTGGACGAACAGGAGAACCGGGTTATCCCGATCCTCACCGCGGATTTGAATCCATTGCTTGATGCCGCCGATCTCGATGAACTCTCCCTCCTGCACGCCGGCGGGAGAGCGGATCGCGAGAGTTTGGGCAGCAAGGTGCTGACGATAGGCACGAAAACCCAGCCCGGCAGCAGCGAGCACAACAAGGATGCCGGACAATCCCAGCAACGAGACCCCAATCAGTCTTGCGGCCCGGCGCGGCATCTCGTGCCTTGTGTCGACTGGAAGGAGGCGATCCAGGATCGCCCCGGCGTCACAGCGCCGCGAGCCTACCCCACTTCCTCGATCTTCACCTTGTCCGGATAGAAGGCGAGATGGCCGGAAATCTCGCTCATCGCGGGAAAGGGCGTCTCGTAGGTCCAGATCGCATTATCGAGCACCTTGCCGTCGGCCTTTACGCTGTAATAGCTCGCATCCCCCTTGTAGGGGCAGTGGGTGACGCGGTCGGTACGCGCCAGCAAGGCCATGTTGGTGTCCTCCCGCGGCACATATTGCACCGCCGGATATTTGGCCTCCTTCAGCGTCAGCGCCTTGCCGGTCTCGGCGATCACGATGTCGCCGGCGGTCACACGGACGCGCCGGGGATTTTGGGTGATGGTGATGGGATGGTCGGGCCCTGGAAGCTTCATGATTTCACGCCTTTTCGATCAATCTGCCGCGCGCGGCACTTTGTCGTGCCTTTATCCTGATGGGATCATGGATATAGTGCCGGAAAGCGTGACGCAGAAGTCCGTTCACGCTAAGTTTGGCGCTGCCGGCGAGGGGACCCCGGCAGCGATTCGAGACCAGAAGGAGCGAGACCCGAATGCCCATGGACGCCCACGATATCGAGGCGATGATCAAGGCGGCGATCCCCGATGCCGAGGTGACCATCCGTGACCTCGCCGGCGACGGCGATCACTATGCCGCGACCGTGATCTCGGAATCCTTCCGCGGCAAATCCCGCGTCCAGCAGCACCAGATCGTCTATCAGTCCCTGCGCGGCCAGATGGGCGGCGTGCTGCACGCGCTGGCGCTGCAAACCGGCGTGCCGGGCGCCTGACCTGATCGCGCGACGGGAGACGACGATGGCTGCGGACAATTCTCGCGGCGCGATGTTTCGCGTCATCGTGCCGAACCAGCACAGCCGCGTCACCAATGTCGAGCTGTTCTTCGACCTCGTCTTCGTCTTCGCCGTCACGCAGGTGTCGCATACGCTGCTGCACCATTTCACGCCGCTCGGCGCGGTGCACGTCACGGTGCTGTTTCTCGCGGTGTGGTGGGTGTGGGTCTACACCGCCTGGGTCACCAATTGGCTCAATCCGGAGCTGACCCCGGTCCGCGTCATGCTCTTCCTGATGATGCTGGGCGGGCTGGTGCTGTCGACGACGATTCCGACCGCTTTCGAGGGGCGGGGCCTGTGGTTTGCGATCGCCTACGCGGCGATGCAGCTCGGGCGCACCGCCTTCTGGCTGTTCGCAACGCCGCGGCATCGGACCGCGGTCCGCCACAACGCGATCCGCATTCTGAGCTGGCTCTCGATCTCCGCGGTGCTGTGGATCGCGGGCGGCCTGTCCGAAGGCGAGACGCGGCTATGGCTGTGGATTGCGGCGGTCACGTGGGAATACGTCTCGCCGGCGGCGCGCTTCTGGGTTCCCAAACTCGGCTTCTCGTCGGTCGAAGCCTGGGCCGTCGAGGGCGGCCACATGGCCGAGCGTTGCTCTCTCTTCGTCATCATCGCGCTCGGCGAAGCCGTCGTCGTCAACGGGGCGACCTTTGCCGAACTGGAGTGGACCGCGGACAACATCATGGCCTTCGTCTCCGCATTGGTCGGCGCCATCGCGATGTGGTGGGTCTATTTCCACAAGGGCGCCGAGGCCGGCTCGGAGCGGATCTCGAAGTCCGCCGAATCCGGCCGCCTCGCGCGGCTCGCCTATACCTATCTGCACACGCCGATCATCGCCGGCATCATCCTGACCGCGGTCTCGGACGAGCTGGTGCTGAAGCACCCGACCGGCCATTCCGATATGAGGACGGTTCTGAGCACGATCGGCGGGCCGCTGGTGTTTCTGATCGGCACCATCCTGTTCAAGCACGCGATCCGCGGCTTCCTCCAGCTCTCGCACGGCATCGGCATCATGCTGCTGCTGGTGCTGTGGTGGTTCGCAGCCGACCTCCCGCCGCTCTGGCTGTCGATCGCGTCGACGGTGATCATGATCGTCGTCGCGGTGTGGGAATCGGTGTCGCTGGGGGCGGACAGAGAAGACGCCAAGGAACATTGAACTGCGAGCGGCCTGAGCAAGCGCCTCGTCCTTCGAGACGACCGCTGCGCGGTCTCCTCAGGATGAGGCTATTTGGCGTCGGCGCTTGTTGAAACTGCCTGCCACGCACTCCGTCCTCATCCTGAGGAGCCCGCCTAAGCGGGCGTCTCGAAGGATGCGCTGCGGGGAAAGCGCTCTCGCGGATAACCGCCGGAGCGTTTACTCCGCCACCTCCAGCGCATGCACCGAGAACATCTTCGCCGCATCCGTCCAGCTCTCGCGCACCCGCCAGCCGGCGCCCTGTGCCAGCGCAGCAAAACGCTCGATGCTGTATTTGTAGCTGTTCTCGGTGTGGATGCTCTCGCCGGGGCGGAACGAGAAGCTGGTGCCGAGCAGGCGCACGGTCTGGCTCTTCCTGCTGATCAGATGCATCTCGATGCGGTGCCGCTCGCGATTGTAGATCGCGCGGTGGGTGAAGGCGGAGAGGTCGAAATTGCCGCCAAGCTCGCGGTTGATCCGCACCAGAACATTGAGGTTGAAGCGCGCGGTGATGCCGGCGGCATCGTTATAGGCATCATGCAACACCCGCTCATCCTTTTCGAGGTCGGCGCCGATGATCATCTGCGCGCCCCGGCCCAGGATCTGGCGTGCGCTCTTCAGGAAAGCCTGGGCTTCATGCGGCTCGAAATTGCCGATGGTCGAGCCGGGGAAGAAGCCGACCTTGGGCATCGACGCGACCGCCCTCGGCAACTCGAACGGCGTGGTGAAGTCGGCAGCCACCGGATAGATGCCGAGCGAGGGGAAATCGCGCTTCAGGCCGTTCGCCTGCGCCTTGAGGAAGTCACCGGAGATGTCGACGGGGACATAGGCCGCAAACCTGCAATGGTTGAGCAGCAGGCGGACCTTCGTCGTCGCGCCGGCGCCGAACTCGACCAGCGCGGCATGCTCGGGAATGATCTTTGCGATCTCGCTGCCACGGTCCTTCAGGATCGAGAGCTCGGTCCGCGTCGGATAGTATTCCGGCAGGCGCGTGATTGCCTCGAACAGCTCCGATCCGGTCGCGTCGTAGAAATATTTCGGCGACAGTGTTTTGGGCTGCTGCGAGAGGTCCTTGATCGCCTCGCGGGCGAAGGCGGTGGTCTGCTCGTCGGGAAGATGGGCTTCGGCCAAAGCGCTGGCGTGCACATTCATGATACTCTCCTGAACGCGCTGTCCGGCGCGCATTTGTCGTCGGATGAGAACTAGTCGTAATCGGCGAGCCGCAGTCCCGTGAACTGCCAGCGGTGGTGCGGATAAAAGAAGTTGCGATAGGTGATACGGCTGTGGCCTTCCGGAGTTGCAAGCGAAGAGCCCCGCAGCACCAGCTGGTTGACCATGAACTTGCCGTTGTACTCGCCGAGCGCGCCTTCGACGGCGCGGTAGCCGGGATAGGGTGCGTACGAGCTGCGGGTCCACTGCCAGACGATGCCGAAGGCATCGTTGAGCTGGCCGGCGCGGGCCGCGACCTCCCACTCCATCTCGGTCGGCAGATGCTTGCCGGCCCAGCGCGCGAAGGCGTCGGCCTCGTAGTAGCTGATATGACAGACCGACGCGGTGGGATCGACCGGCTTCACACCGGCCAGCGTCATCACGTGCCACTGGCCATCGATCTCGCGCCAGTGACCCGGGGCCTGCCAGTCTTCCTGGCTGGCCGCGGCAAAGCCGTCCATCAGCCACAGCGTTGCGGTCCGGTATCCGCCGTCCCGCATGAAGGCCAGCCACTCGGCATTGGTGACGAGATTGCGCGCGACCCGGACCGGGCCGACCAGGGCGCGATGCGCCGGCTTCTCATTGTCGAAATGAAAGCTGTCGTCGACATGGCCGACGGTGTGGATGCCCTCGTTCAGCGTCAGCCAGTCATCGCCGGCGCGCGTCGCGGCCGGAAAGCGCCAGTCCGGGTCGTAGGCCGGATAGACCGGGTTCTGCGCGAAGGCGTGCAGGATGTCGGTGAATATTAATTCCTGGTGTTGCTGCTCGTGGTTGAGCCCGACCTCGACCAGCGCTGCGATCGCGCGAAGCTTGTCTTCCCCGGCCTCGCGGAAGAATTTGACGACGGCCGCATCGACATAGTTGCGATAGACGCCGACCTCGTTTGCGCTGGGACGGGTGATATCACCGCGATGATTGCGCGCGTGACGCGGGCCGGCGCTGACGTAATAGGAATTGAACAGGAATGCGAAATCGGGGTGGAACGGCCGGTAGCCGGCCGCGTGCTCGCCGAGCAAAAATTGCTCCCAGAACCAGGTGGTATGGGCCCGGTGCCATTTCGTCGGGCTCGCATCGGGCATGGACTGGATCTGCTGGTCCTCCGGCGACAGCGGCGCAGCCCGGCGTTCGGTCTCGTTGCGGACGGCGAGAAAAGCATCTTCCAGCCGCTGGGCGAGGTTACCGGCGGAGGACAGTGACGAAAGCGAGGTGGCGGCCGTAGCGGAGGCTTGTTTCGTCACGTTTTTCTCCAGACAGGACAAGAGAACGTTGTTGGCGTTGCCCGGTTCCAAAACCTGGGTTCGTCCTAGATAGGGGCTCCGTTACGGTATGAAAGTCCTCCCCGGCGATGATATTGATGTCATCAGCCTATGGATCTGGCTGGGGGGCAAACCGGCCAGCGGGGCGTGTCGCCGCCATTTTACTTTGGATGCACAACGGTTTGGGCTACATATATAGGCAGGTATCGGGTTAGATCGGCGGAGCCAGCCCGAATTGATTGGTGAGGGCTCCGCCCCAGAAGGACACGGAAATGAGCATCGAGGAATTCATCGCCAACGAAGTGAAGTCGAACGACGTGGTTCTGTTCATGAAGGGCACGCCGCAATTTCCGCAGTGCGGTTTCTCCGGCCAGGTCGTCCAGATCCTCGACCATATCGGCGTCGGCTATAAGGGCCTCAACGTTCTCGAATCCGCCGAACTGCGCAACGGCATCAAGACCTTCTCCAACTGGCCGACCATCCCGCAGCTCTATGTGAAGGGCGAGTTCGTCGGCGGCTGCGACATCGTCCGCGAGATGTTCCAGGCCGGTGAATTGCAGCAGCTTTTCACCGAAAAGGGCGTCGTCGTCGCGGCCTGATAGGTGACCCAGCTGACGCGCCGGATCGGCGGCGCCGAGCTCGAGGTCATTGTCGCAGACATCACCACACTGAGCGTTGACGCCATCGTCAACGCGGCCAACACGTCGCTCCTTGGTGGGGGCGGCGTGGATGGTGCGATCCATCGGGCCGCAGGGCCCGATCTGGTCGCCGAATGCCGCATGCTCCACGGCTGCAAGACGGGTGATGCCAAGATCACCAAAGGCTACCGGCTCAAGGCTGCCCATGTGATCCACACCGTCGGACCGGTCTGGAATGGCGGCACGCTCGGAGAGGACGATCTGCTCGCGTCCTGTTATCGCCGCTCGATGGAGCTGTGCGGGAAGCACAAGCTGACCTCGGTGGCATTCCCCGCGATTTCGACCGGCATTTTCCGCTTCCCCGCCGGCCGGGCGGCCGATATCGCCGTTCGTACCACAATCGAAGGGCTCGCCGTGGCGCCGTCCGTGGCCCGCGTGGTGTTCTGCTGCTTCGCCGAGCCGAGCGCCAAGCTCCATGCCGAGGCACTTGCGCGACACGCCGGCCCTTGTGCCTGATGACGCGGTCGGTACACTCCGCCGGACCATGTTCCGGGGAGGGGATATGATTTCACAGTCTGGACTGCGTGCGCTGGTCTGCGGCGCGCTGGTGTCGCTCGGTGCGATGTCGCTGGCGCGAGCGGAGGGCACCTACGAGATTCCGGCCGGTGCGCATTTCAATCAGGACAAGCTCGGCAAGGTCAGCGAATTCTTCAAGAACGAGGTTGCGACCGGCAAGATCGCCGGCGCGACCGTGCTGATCCGGCAGCATGGCAAGCCGGTCTATCACGAAGCCTTCGGCGTGCAGGACGTGGTCAGCAAGGCGCCGATCACGGACAAGACCATCTTCCGCCTGTTCTCGATGTCCAAGGCAATCACTTCGGTGGTCGCGATGCAATTGGTCGAGGACGGCAAGATCAAGTTGGATGATCCCGTCTCGAAGTACATTCCGTCCTTCGCCAACGTGAAGGTCGGCGTCGAGAAGAAGGCGGAGGACGGCACCAAGTCGCTCGAGCTGGTGCCGCCGAACCGGCCGATGACGGTGCACGATTTGATGACGCACACCTCCGGCATCACCTACGGCTTCTATGGCGACAGCCTGGTCCGCAAGGCCTATCGCGATGCCAACATCTACGCGGGCGATTTCGACCTCGCCGAGTTCGCCGAGCGTATTGCCAAGCTGCCACTGCACAACCAGCCGGGCGCGCTCTGGCAATACGGCCATTCCACCGACGTGCTGGCACGCGTGATGGAGATCGCGGCCGGCAAGCCGCTGATCGACATCATGCGGGAGAAGCTGCTCGATCCGCTCGGCATGGTCGACACCGGCTTCTTCGTCACCGCTCCCGAGAAGCAGAAGCTTCTGGCGCAGCCGGTGCCGAACGACAGCGACTTCCGCGTTGGCCGGATCAACGATCCGACCGTGGTCAAGAAGATGCAGTTCGCCAGCGGTGGCATGGTGACGACCATGGCCGATTATGAGCGCTTCGCGCAGATGCTGCTCAACGGCGGCAGCCTCGACGGCAAGACCATTCTCAAGCCCGAGACGTTCAAGCTGATGACGACCGATCAGCTCGGCCCCAAATCAGGCGTCGACCGCGACTATTTCTATTTCCCCGGCGACGGTTTCGGCTTCGGCCTCGGGCTCGCGGTGCGCACCGATCCCGGCAACGCCAAGCCGCCGCCGCCCGGCAATCTCGGCGAGTTGAAATGGGACGGCGCCTCCGGCTGCTATTTCGTGATCGATCCCAAGCAGGACATGTTTTTCGTGCTGCTGGAGCAGACCCCGACCGAGCGCCAGCGCGTGCAGCGGACATTGAAGCAGCTGGTCTATGAAGCCATGGAGAAGTGACATGTTCGGGCGCCGCGCGCTGATCGCGGCGCTCGCCTTTCTGTTCGGTGTCGTGAGTGCGCAGGCGAGCTCCGAGCGCGCCGCGCGCAACCTCTCGCCCGAGGGCCTGGCAAAGGTTTCCGACTACATCCGGAACGAGATCGCCACCGGCAAGATTCCCGGCGCCATTCTGCTGCTCCAGCAGCATGGGAAGCCGGTCTATTACGAGAATTTCGGCGTTCGCGATGTCGCGACCGAGAGTTCGATGAGCGCGGACACGATCTTCCGTCTCTATTCGATGTCGAAGCCGATCACATCAGTCATGGCGATGATGCTGGTCGAGGAGGGCAAGCTCGCGCTCGACGATCCGGTCTCGAAATACATTCCTGCTTTCGCCGGCATGAAGGTCGGCGTGGAGAAGAAGGCCGAGGATAGCAAGGTCGCTCTGGCGCTGGAGCCGCTGGAGCGTCCCGTCACGATCAAGGACCTCTTGCGCCACACCTCGGGGCTGCCTTACGGCTATCATGACGGCGGCGCAGTGCGCGAGCTCTATGCCGAAGCCAATCTCTTCAACAGTAATCTCAGCAATGCCGACTTCGCCGCGAAAATCGCCACGCTGCCGCTGGTCGAGCAGCCGGGCACGGTGTGGGACTACGGCTTCTCCACCGACGTGCTCGGCCGCGTCGTCGAGGTGATCTCAGGAAAGACGCTGCTCCAGTTCGAGAGGGAACGGCTGCTCGATCCGCTCGGCATGACCGAGACGGCATTCTTCGTCGCCGATCCCGCTAAATTCCCGCGCATTGCCGAGCCGATGCCGGAGGATCGCAACATCAATCCGACGACGCAGGTTCGCGATATCAGGCGGCCGGTGAAGTGGGAATCGGGCGGCGGGGGGATGGTCGGCACAGTCGGCGACTACGCCCGCTTCGCGCAGATGCTGCTGAATGGCGGCAGCTATGAAGGCCGGCGCTATCTCAAGCCCGAGACCATCGCGCTGATGGCGTCGGATCACATCGGGCCGGAAATGAAGATCGCGCGCGATCAGAACTATTATCCGGGCGGCAGCTCCGGCTTCGGCCTCGGCTTTGCGGTGCGCACTTCGGTGCCGCAGGGGACGTCATGGCCGCTTGGCGAATATCGCTGGGACGGCGTCGGCGGCACCTTCTTCTTCATCGATCCCGAAGACGATCTGTTCGGAATCTTCATGGTGCAGACCCCGTCGCAACGCGGCCGGATCCAGCTGGCGTTGAAGACGCTGATCTATCAGGCGATGGGGCGGTGATCACGCCCCGCGCACGATCTCTCTGACGTACCCGATCGTCTCCTCGATCTGGGCCGCATTGACGTCGAGATGGGTGCAGGCGCGGATGCGGCCGTCCATCATCGCAAGCGTCACGCCGCGCTGGCGCAGCGCTGCAACCATCTTGTCGCCGGCAATGCCGGCGCCGTCGGGCTTGAAAAACACGAGATTGGTCTCGGGCTCCTGCACCTCGACGCCGGGGATCTGCGACAGCCCGCGGGCGAGCGCGCGCGCATTGGCGTGGTCGTCGGCGAGGCGGTCGACGTGATGGTCGAGCGCGTAGATGCAGGCGGCGGCGCAGATGCCGGCCTGCCGCATCGATCCGCCGAGGCGCTGCTTCCATTGCCAGACCGCATCGATGAAGGCGCGCGAGCCCGCGAGCACCCCACCGATCGGCGCACCCAGACCTTTGGAGAAGTCGATCCAGGCCGAGTCCCAGCCGGCGGTCATGTCGCGCGGAGAGATGCCGCTGGCGACGGTGGCGTTGAGCAGGCGCGCGCCGTCCATGTGGGTGACGAGGCCGTGCTGCTTGGCGATCGCGACGATCTCGTCGAGCGCGGCCTTCTTCCAGATCGTGCCGCCGCCGATATTGGCGGTCTGCTCGACGCTGACGACGGTCTGCGGCGGCTGGTAGCGCGTGCGGGGATGCAGGGCTTTCCGGAACGTCTCCGGCGTGAACTGGCCGTCGGGACCCCTAAGCTGCGTCACCTGAAAACCGCCGATCGCGGCATGCGCGCCGCCTTCGCGGGCAATGATGTGCGCGGTCTCGTGCGCCAGGATCTCGTCGCCGGGACGGCAATGCACCAGCGTCGCGGTGACGTTGCACATCGTGCCCGAGGGCATATAGACCGCGGCTTCCTTGCCCATCAGCGCGGCGACGCGCTCGCACAGCGCATTCACGGTCGGATCGTCACCGACCTGCTCGTCGCCGACCTCTGCCCGCGCCATGGCGTCGCGCATCGCGGCCGTCGGCTTCGTCTGCGTGTCCGAGAGCAGATTGATGCGCACCGGCGGCGCCTTGGGATCGATGGGGGGAGGGGTGTAGAGCATGCGACGCCTCCTGCAGGCATGACGGCCACTGAAGTGTGGCTCTTAAGCAAAAAGGCCCCGGCGAACCGGGGCCTTTCGATATTCAGATCTTAGCGCGAATAGAATTCGACGACCAGATGCGGCTCCATCTGCACCGGGAACGGCACGTCGGAGAGGCCGGGGATGCGCACGTACTTCGCGGTCATCTTGCCGTGGTCGACTTCGAGATAGTCGGGAGTGTCGCGCTCGGGGAGCTGGCTGGCTTCGAGCACATGGGCGAGCTGCTTGGAGGCTTCCTTGACCTCGATCACGTCGCCGACCTTGAGCTGATAGCTCGAGATGTTGACCTTGCGGCCGTTCACCTTGATGTGGCCGTGGTTGATGAACTGACGCGCGGCGAAGATCGTCGAGACGAACTTGGCGCGGTACACGACCGCGTCGAGACGACGCTCCAGCAGGCCGATCAGGTTCTCGCCGGTGTCACCCTTGAGGCGGCTCGCCTCGACATAGATGCCGTGGAACTGCCGCTCGGAGATGTTGGCGTAGTAGCCCTTCAGCTTCTGCTTGGCGCGCAGCTGCACGCCGAAGTCCGAGAGCTTGCCCTTGCGGCGCTGGCCGTGCTGGCCGGGGCCGTATTCGCGGCGATTCACGGGGCTCTTCGGGCGGCCCCAGATGTTCTGGCCCATACGGCGATCGAGTTTGTACTTCGCCTCACTGCGCTTAGTCATCGCGTCCTCTTCAGGTACATGGTTTGAGGAAACGCGCCCTCCTGTGTGACGGGCTAGCCCGGCACTGACAGGTCCGATCCCCAAAGCTTCAAGGGAGAGGACCACGGGTCGCGAAACGCTTCGCGGGCCGAAATCGGCCCGCGAGCAGGCGGCTTTTAGGGGAGTTTGGGCCGTTCTGTCAATGCGAATGGGCCCGGAATCATGTCCCGACCACTCTTATCGGCTTCGCGCCGGCCGCCCGCAATTCGGCAGCGATTTCAGTGTTCAGGACTTGTTCCAGCCGGGTCAGGACCCGGGCGATCGGGGCCGCATCGGTAACCCGGTGGTCCCAGCGGATCACGACATGAATGGTCTGGTCGGGCTCAACCAGGCCGTAGCTGACGATGAAGGGGCCCGGTGTGATCGGGTGGAGCTCGCCGCCGCCATAGGCGGCCACCGAGCTCACCGCAAAGCTGCCGAACCAGTTGCCGCGCTGGCGGCCGAAATTGAGGCCGATCGCCCAGGACAGCCGCCGCAGCGGTAGCGGCAGCCGGGTTGCCCGCATGATCTTCCGGAACATCGGGACGTCGTCGATCGGCGCCGTCTTGCCGCGCCGGATCTCGGCATCGACCGCCGCCAGCGCCATGGCCTCGGGGGCCGCGATTCGCTGCGGCATCACGCATTCCTCGCCATCCTCGACCCGGGCGATCGCCACCGACGCCACGCTGTTCGGCAATTCGTAGAACGTCGGCCACGGCCATTTGGCGTAGACAGTGCGCAGGATCGGCTCGTCCCTGGCGACCAGGGCGAACGCCTTGACGAAGGTCGCAGCCCAGCCCGCTGGCGCGGCAGCTGCGGCGCGTGCCTCGAGCAAGGGGCGGATATTGAGTGAACGGGAAAGCGAAACGAACGGCACGTCCATCGACGCGCGCATGAGGTCGCAAATCAAGCGGCGCGGCAGCGAAATGGGCTTTGGCGTCCCCCGCATCGGTCTTCGGTTCCCATAGATGAAAAAATGTGCAGCGAGCGGGCTCCCGCTCGCCGTTCCTTTACCACGAACCAACCCGCCAGGGGTTGAACGGTTCGACCAGTCAGGGAGCCGGCGAAGCCAGCGGCTTGGTCTTGTCGACGACGTAAACTCCCAGCACTTTCATGGCCTTATCTCCATGAGCCTTGGCGTCGTGCACGACGCCTGCCGGGATCTGGTAGGAATCACCGGCTTTCAGGGTTTTCTCCGGCTGACCGTCGATCAGGAGGTTCAGCTCGCCTTCGAGCACGTAGCCGGTCTCGATTCCCGGATGGGTATGGCGTCCGGCCGAGCCTCCCGCCGGGACTTCCGCGATGGCAGTGATGGTATTGTAGCCGTCCGGAAATTCGACCTTCTGGAGCGGGGTGCGCTTGATGCCGGGCTGCTGGGCGAAGGCCGCGAAGGCAAGGCCGGTAAAGGTCAGAGCGAGCAAAGTCTTCTTAAGCATGGTTTTCCTCCCGATGCGGCCGACCCTAGCAGGGCCGCAGTTCCCGGCAAGGTGGCAATCAGCCTGCTCAGCGCCTGATGCCCTCGAACGCCGCCAGTATGCCGCGCTGGAGCAGCGACCAGTCGAAGCCGAGCGCGATGGCGCGGTAGCCGCGGTCGACCAGGGCGTTGGCCTGGTCCGCGGTGCGGGCCACGCCGCCGATCGGCACGCCGCTTCTGAGGATGCCGGCCTCGGCGCGCGCGACCAGCTCCAGCAGTTCCGGATCGTCCATCTGTCCGCGCTTGTTGATGGAGGTGGCGAGATCGCCAGGGCCGATCACCGCGACGTCGATGCCCGGCGTTGCCATGATCTCGTCGATGCGGTTGACGGCATCGACATGCTCGATGGTGATCATGCAGATCATCTCGTCGTCGGCGCTTGCCATGTAGTCCGGCATCGACTGGCCCCAGCGGAACGGGGCGTGGAACGGGCCCCAGAGCCGGTCGCCGCGCGGCGGGTAGCGCACGCTGCGGACCGCCTTCTCGGCATCACTGCGGTTCGTGATCATCGGAAAGTTGATGCCGAAGGCGCCGATGTCCATCGGGGCTTTCGCAAGCCACGGCTCATTCGCCGCGATCCGAACCAGGGGCGTGCACGGCGTGCCGGTCGTTGCCGCGATCATTGCGTGCGCTTCGGTCAGCCCGATGGGACCATGCTCGAGATCGACGATGATCCAGTCGAGCGAGCGCGCCATGATCTGCACCATCTGCACGCTCGGGATGGTCGCTATCGCGCCGAAAGCGGGGCGGCCATCGCGCCACAATTGGCGGAGGCGGTTGAGCGGCGGGGTCTGGACCGACATGGAAAGGCCTGCGGTGAGATGACGACGGCAAAACCTAGCAGCGCGGCGCCGATGCGCAAAGTCAGGCCAGCGCGCGGCCGCCGAAGAACGGCGTCAGCGTGGCCGAAAGGCCGTGCACGCGGTTCGAGGTGAAGATCATCTCGGCACCGGCCTGTGCGATGCCGCCGATGCGCGGGCCGAGCAGATCCGAGACGCGGCGGGCGATCGCCGGCGCGGGATCGATCCAGTCGACCGGCCAGGGCGCCAGCCGCTTCAGCCGGTCGAGCAGCAGCGGATAATGTGTGCAGGCGAGCACGACGGTGTCGGTGCGCGAGGTCGCGTCTTCGCCGACGAAGCAGGGGGCGAGTTCGGCCAGGATGTCGCCGTCGCTGACGGAAGTGCCGCTGAGCTCAGCTTCAGCCAGCGAGGCAAGCTCGGGCGAGCCGACCAGCGTCACCTCGCAGCCTTGCGCGAAATCGCGGATCAGGGCCTTGGTGTATTCGCGCTTCACCGTGCCCTTGGTGCCGAGCACCGAGACGCGACGGGTCCTCGATTGCGCGCAGGCCGGCTTGATCGCCGGCACCGTGCCGACGAAGGGCACCGAATAAGCGGCGCGCAAGTGGGACAGGACCAGGGTGGACGCCGTGTTGCAGGCGATGACGACGATATCAGGGTCATGCGTGCCGATCAGTTCACCCATCAGCGGCACGACGCGGGCGATGATCTCGTCCTCGCTGTGGTGGCCGTAGGGGAAGAAGGCGTCGTCGGCGACGTAGGCAAAATGGGCGTCCGGACGCGCGGCGACAACCTCGCGGAGGACCGTAAGCCCGCCAAGGCCGGAATCGAACACCAGGATCGTCGGAGAATTGGTCACGTCATTACCCTAGCCCGCCATGGTTACCATTCGGTTTTTAGGGCGATTTTGCGGCGGTGCCGTTTGGGGGAGGCTGGACGCGCTGCGGACAGGAAAAACCCGGCTGGATGGGCCCGGCTCTGCAGCGCGCCGTCGCCGAGGGCGCTGCGCTGCGTCCTGGGCACAAGACCGAGATCCCACCCCTGGCAATGGCTGCTATATGCGTCGTCACGACGTGCCCAACTTACCGCTGCAGGAGGCCTCATGCTCA
Organism: Bradyrhizobium sp. CCBAU 11430; assembly: GCF_028128855.1. Taxonomy (NCBI): domain Bacteria; kingdom Pseudomonadati; phylum Pseudomonadota; class Alphaproteobacteria; order Hyphomicrobiales; family Nitrobacteraceae; genus Bradyrhizobium; species Bradyrhizobium sp. CCBAU 11430. Next base: position 60,451 of record NZ_LBJV01000060.1, on the reverse strand, counting down.
CCGTCCATCACCTCGGCAAGTCTCAGTCCGAGCGCATCGTCTGGCTGTGCGAGGAACTGGGGCTTCACTACGAGCTGAAGCGCTATGCCCGCGATCCCGTCACCATGCTGGCGCCGCCGGAGTACAAGGCGCTGCACCCGAGCGGGGCCGCGCCGGTCGTGACCGACGGCGATCTCGTGCTCGCGGAGTCCGGCGCCATCGTCGACTACATCGTCGCAAAGTACGGCAACGGCCGTCTGGTGCTCGGCCCCAATGATCCCGCCTTCCCGCAGTTCCTGTACTGGCTTCACTTCGCCAATGGCACCTTGCAACCCGGCATGGGGCGGATGATGATTCTGAACCGGCTCGATCTTGCACAGGACAACCCGACCCTGCTTGCCATGAAGGGACGGCTCGATCGCTCCTACGATCTCCTCGACGCGCACCTTCGCGACGCCGAATATCTGGCGGGCAACGCCTTCACCACCGCCGACATCATGATGGGCTTTTCGCTGACGACGATGCGCTACTTCCAGCCCTATGATGTCCAGCGCTGCCCGAACGTGGTCAAGTATCTCGGCCGCGTCAGTGCCCGCCCGGCCTACCGGCGCGCGATGGAGAAGGGCGATCCCGGCATGGCGCTGCTGCTAGGCTGAGCAGCGGCGATCACGCGATCCTGTTCGTCGTGGCCGCCCGCTCCGTGGCGAGCTGCTTCTGCAAACGATCGATGTTCTGCAGCAAGCGCTGGCTGGTCAGGACCAGGAAGTAATAGCCGAACTGCGGGTCCTGGAAGTAGATCTCGAGCAGCCGGTCATAGGTGATCGTCAGCACCTGACCGTCCTCGACGCATTCGATGGTTCCGGTTCGCCGGTTGTCGGGCGTCAGGAAGCCGAGCTCGCCCATGAGAGCTCCGGGCCCGATCTCGACATTGATCTCCTTGACCAGGAACTTGCCGGTGACCGTGAGGAGCATCTCCTTGGCGGGATCGCCCAGTTTGAACAGCGTATCGCCGCTTCGATATTTGCGCTCGGTCATGAATGGCTTGAGCCATTCGATCGACATGTCGCCTTCGGCGGCATGGCGCGCCTTCTTGACCAGCTTGAGCATCTGCCGCAGCCGAAGGGCGTTGATCGGAAGCATCAGCAGATAGAGCAGGAACGTCGCGACGTTGGCGGAGAGCGCGCCGAAGACGGCGAAGAATACGCAGCCGATCATGTTGGCGACGCGCAGCGGCACCATCGTTCGCATCAAGAGGGTGGCGACGAAGAAGCCGGCCCCGACCACGGCGAACAGATTGGCGAACGTGATGTTGTGGACGAAGATCTCCAGCAGCCGGTTAAAGATCGCGTCGTAGGTGACGTCGTTGGGATCGAGGCCCATCTGCACCAGGATTTTCGCGATTCTGAGATTATCCGTCGCCGCCTCAAGAATGCGGTCGAGGATCGAGGAAATGTCTGCGCTGCCGGACGGCATGGTACTAACCCCGCGTAAGGCTTTCAGTCCTGGTCGGTATGCTCGACACGTATAGCCGAAATCGAATGACGGCCGCCTGAAATGAAGCCTTTGGCCGTCACGCCGCAAGAGGCAAATTTTAGCCTGATCGGGCGTTTCGGCAATTGCCCGTTGGTTGTGCGTCCGGCCGCAACGCGGCCGTGATTCGGGGCGGGCTTCGGCGTCGCGGAACGGCCGGATGCCCCGGGTGGGGCGCGTCTGACGATCTTCGCCTTATGGCTTGGCGGCGGGTTGGATGACCTGCTGCTCGACGAGGCCAAGACGTCCGGGCAGCGAGCCGGCGCGCAGCAGCATGGCGACGCTGTTCGCCTCTTCCAGAGTGAAGTTGCCGGAAATCTGGCCTGAGCCGCCGGTGATGGGCTCGCGGATCACGGGGGCGGAGATCACCTTGTCGTCGAGCGCGATGGCGAAGGGCATTCCAACATTCTCTGCGGTGATGTGAGCGAAGCGCCGCGTACCGCGGCCGTTGAAGCGGAACGAGGCGATCGGCTCCTTCGTGTCGCTCGTGAATCCCGGTCCCGCGTAGCTGATGTCGTCACCGTCGAGCGCGCTGGCCTTGACGAGATAGGGACGCTTGTCCTTGAAGCCGAACATGACTTCCGTGCCCGCCGGAGGCGTGCCGGATTGCGCCTGCTCCGCCGACATTGTGACATCGATCAGGCGGAAGCTGACCTTGACCTTCCTGGCGAAGATCGCGGTGATGCGCTCGGGCTCCATCGTACCTGGCAGGAAGATGCGGATGCGGTCGGTTCCCTCAGGCTGGACGCTGGCAAGTGTGACGCCGGCGTCCTTGAGGCGCTGCTCGATCATGGCGATGGAATCCTCGACGAGATCGCGCAGCCGTGCGGCGGATGCGGCATCGGTCGGCGCAAGCCTGGTCAGCCCGTCTCCGGCGTCGGTCACGGCGAGCGCGTGCGTGGGCAATCCCTCTGCCGCCGAGGCGAGCTTGCGCGTGAGCAGTTCGCGGCCCTTGGCGTCCGCGATCTTGACATCGACGCCGCCGTCACGAATCGCAAGGCCGGAGAAGGCGATCCGACCCTCGCGCAGGGTCTTGTAGACGTCGTCGCGCAGATCCGTGGTGACCGCCTCCCGCAAGGCATCACTGTCCACCTTGTAGATGATGCGCGATCCGCCCAGCTTCTCCATCTTGTCGGTGATGAATGCCGCGATCTTGGCGCGCATCTTGTCGAACTGGCCGTCCGCGGCGAGCGCCGCGCGGGGCAGCGCGATCGTCGATGCGATGATCCCCGATGTTACGGCAAGCGCGAGGAGCAGCGGAGTGATGCGATCTCGCAGGGGCGTGGTCATGGCGTCCTCGCGTCTCGCGGCGCGCCGTCCGGCGAAGCCGCTACTGCCTGTTGGTCCGCCTACGGCGCGAGGAAGTTCACCTTTCGAGTAAGGTTAAATAAAAACGAAACATACCAATTGGTTGCGCTCGTAACCGGGATACAAATTTGCGTAACCGGGATACGTATGGTAGCTTGATGTTTCGCAAAGCGAGTGGCCGATGATCCCTGCGAATAAACGCGTCAGAAAATATCGCAGCCAGGGTGGTGCGGCCGACCTCGTGCGCGTCGAAGTCCTGATTCCGCCGGCGGCACGCGATGAAGTCCTGGCGCTCGCCTCGCGCATGCGGGCGGAGCATCGGCTGACCAAAGAACTGCAGTCGCTGCTCGACAATGCGCTCCGTCTCTACGGACCGCGCATTCTCGACAATGTCGATCTCGATCGGCTTCCCGATCTGCGGTCCCGCGCCGCCGTCGCCGCGCGTGCCATGATCGAGCGCGGCGATGCGCGCGCTTTTGCGATGGGCAGGAAGATACTCGACCGCGTCAACGCCAGGGAGAACTGAGATGGCTCTCAGCAAACTGCAGAGCGACATTTTGCGGCTTCTCGCCAAGAATCGCTCGGACAGCAGCTATCTTGCCGGCGGCCTGATGCTCAACAAGGACTGGGACCGACGATCCGACGACATCGACATCTTCCACGATACGGATGAAGAGGTGACCGAGAGCGCAAGGGCCGATCTTGCCGTCCTCGATACTGCCGGCTTCAAGACGCATCGCGACTTCATCATCTATGGCTGCGTGGATGCGACCATCTCGCGCGCTTCCGAAACGACCGTCATCCAGTGGTTCGCGGAGACGCGACTTCGCTTCTTTCCTCTCGTAAAGGACAAGCACTGGGGGGCGCGGCTCCATCAGGCAGATCTTGCCGTCAACAAGGTGCTCGCTGCCGCAGGTCGCTCCAAGGCGCGCGACATCGCCGATCTCGTCGCCATCGGCCACGACTATTGCCCGCTCGGGCCGCTCGTGCTTGCCGCGGCTGGCAAGCCGCCCAATTTCTCTCCGCGTCGAACCACCGACGAAATTCGCCGGCACGCGTTGTCGATCCCGGCCGAGGAGTTCGCCGCTGTGAAAGGCCTGCCATCCGAATGGTCAGCGGCTTTCATTCGCGACGAGGTCCTTCGTCTGATCGAAGCTGCGGACCGCTACGTGATGACCGCACCGCCCGAGATGACGGGAATACTCGCCGTGGACAAAGAGGGCGTGCCGACCGAAATGTCGGACCTAAATCGTGCGGACGCAATTCTGCGTAAGGCAACCGCCGAGCCCGAAGTGATGCCTGCGCCAGCCGATTTCAACGCGGTGGGCTGGTCGCCGGATCGTCCATAGATCCACGCCGGCGTCTCGCCGTGTGAGCCTGTTGCAGCCGGCCATGGACGAACGCCAAATCATCCATCATTCTGTCCGCGCCGGGCCGGCCATCGGTCGGGGCCGCGCCGACCCAAAATGTCAAAAGACAGGGGGCGGGGACATGTATCTGAGGGAGGACGGAATTCCATGGCGGGCATCCACGCGCTCGATCGGCTCATTGGCAATGACTATCCGGATCATTTGACCGACGAGGAGGTCCGGGCGTTCGAGCGGGTCCCCTATGCGGACCGCATCGCTGCCGAGAGCACGTTTGACGCCATCAAATTGGGCGCGGCGCGCAATCCCGACGGTGCGGCGATCCAGTTTCTGCAAAACGCTGATCCCGCCGACACGCCGCTAGTGGTCACCTATCGCGATTTCATTGCGCGCGTCACGCAGGCTGCCAACATGTTTCACGCGCTCGGCGCGGAGAAAGACGACGTCATCAGCTTCATGCTGCCGCTGGTGCCGGATGCCTTCGTGACGCTGTTCGGCGCGGAGGCCGCCGGCATCGCCAATCCCGTCAATCCGCTCTTGGAGCCGCACCAGATTGCGGAGATCCTGGAAGCTGCGAACACCAAAATCCTGGTGGCGCTCGGGCCGATGCCGGGCACCGACATCTGGCAGAAGGTCGAGCAGATCCGCCCGCAACTCAAGCACCTCAAGGCGATCGTGCAAGTGTTCGGCGGCGGCGATCCGGCGAATGGCATCTTTGCTTTCAGCGACCTGATCAAGCAGCAACCGTCGGATCGGCTTGTCAGCGGGCGCAAGATTTCGGGTGCCGACATCGCGGCCTATTTCCACACCGGCGGCACCACCGGCACGCCCAAGCTGGTGCGGCACACGCATACCAACCAAGTCTATCAGGCATGGGCGCTCAACCTGCTGCTGAGAGCGAAGCCCGGCGCCAATTTGCTGTTCGGCATGCCGCTGTTTCACGTCGGGGGATCGCTGACACAGGTGCTGACGATGCTGTCGAGCGGCGGCTCGCTGGTCGTGCTGTCGCCGAGCGGCTGGCGCAATCCGAGTGCGGTGAAGAACATCTGGCGCCTGGTCGAGCGCTTCAAGCCGGAAGCGCTGTCGAGCGTGCCGACGGTGCTCGCCGCAACGCTCGCGGTGCCGCCTGATCATGCCGACATCTCCAGCCTCAAATATGCCGCCGGCGGCGGCTCGGCGATCCCCGTCGCGGTCGGCTCGGCGATCCAGGACAAGCTGAAGCTGCCAGTGGTCGAGGTCTACGGCATGACCGAGACCTCGAGCGTGCACACGCTGGCCTATCCATCACGGCCGATCCGGCTCGGGTCGGTCGGCCTTCCCATGCCTTATGCGCGCGTGCGCATCGTGCAACTCGATGCCGATGGCCGCCTGATCCGCGACTGCGCGCCTGATGAGATCGGCGTCGTCATCATGGCAGGGCCCGGCGTATTCGGCGGCTATCTCAACGACGAGCACAACAAGGGCGCCTTCGTCGACGAGGTCTGGGTCAATTCCGGCGATCTCGGCCGGCTCGACGCAGACGGCTATCTCTGGATCACCGGTCGCGCCAAGGATCTCGTGATCCGTGGCGGCCATAACATCGATCCCGCGCCGGTCGAGGAGATCATGTTCCGGCATCCCGCGGTCGGCTTCGCCGCCGTCGTCGGCCAGCCCGACGCCTATGCCGGCGAACTGCCGGTGGGCTACGTGCAGCTGAAGCCCGGCGCGACCGTGGAGCCCGGCGAACTGGAATCCTGGGTTCGCGAGCGCACGCCGGAGCGGGCCGCTGTCCCGGTGCAGGTCATTCCGATCGACCCGATGCCGGTGACCGGCGTCGGCAAGGTGTTCAAGCCGCAGTTGCGCTGGGACGCGGCTGAGCGCGTGTTCACCAAGGTGCTCACGCCGCTGGTCGAGCGCGGCATCGATTGCAGGGTTAAAGTCGGTGCCCATGGCAGTCACGGATCAATCGCCACCGTGACCCTTGCCGGCCTGCCGTCGGACCAGCGCGAGGCGGTTGCGAGCGAGGTACACGCGCTGCTTGCACCCTTCGTGATGCGCCACGAGGTGGTGCAAATATAGCGGCCTCGACAGGCGGCGGCGTCACCTGGAAAGACCAGGGTGACGCTTCGCCGCATTATCCTTACCCCCGTTAGATCGGCTTGTGTGACGGAAATCACATAGGAAGAATTAGCAATCGGCGACGCTAGCGAATAGTCTCAGGGAATTGCATCCGGGGGGACGCAAGTGATTCCGTTTCGGCTGTTTGTCTTGTTGATATTCGCGATTGGCCTTGCCTGCGGACCGGCGCATGCCGACCGGCGGGTCGCGCTCGTGATCGGCAATTCCGCTTACAAGAGCGCGCCCAAGCTCAGCAATCCCGTGAACGATGCCACGCTGGTCGGCGGCATGTTCAAGAAGGCGGGCTTTGATTCCGTCGACGTCAGGCTGGATCTCAGTGCCAGCGAGATGCGGCGCATGCTGCGCGAGTTTGCCGGCAGGTCGCGCGATGCGGACATGGCGGTGATCTATTACGCCGGCCACGGCATCGAGCTCGATGGAGCCAACTATCTCATTCCGACCGACGCGACACTGGAGACGGATGGCGACGTTCTCGACGAGACCATTCCGGTCGAACGCGCGCTGTTCGCGGTCGAGCCGGCCAAGCAGCTGCGCCTGATCATCCTGGATGCCTGCCGCGACAACCCCTTCGCCAAGTCGATGAAACGCACGCTGGCTTCACGTGCCGTCGGGCGCGGCCTGGCCAAGGTCGAGCCGACCAGCCCGAACACCATGATCGCCTTCGCGGCCAAGGCAGGATCGACGGCGTCCGATGGCGATGCGCGAAACAGTCCGTTCGCCGCTGCGCTGGTCGAGCATCTGCCGAAGCCGGGCCTTGATCTGCGCAAGGCCTTCGGCTTCGTGCGCGACGACGTGCTCAAGACTACCGGCTACAAGCAGGAGCCCTATGTCTATGGCTCGCTCGGCGGCGACGACGTGCCCCTCGTCGTGAGGCCCGCCGCGACCGGTCCGCAGGCCAACCCGCAGGATGCCATTCGCAGGGATTACGAGCTCGCGCTTCAGCTTGCGACGCGCGACGGCTGGGAAGCGTTCCTGGCGGCGTATCCGGACGGTTTCTACGCCAACCTGGCCAAGGGCCAGTTGAACAAGATCGGCGCCGAAGAGACGCGCGCGTCGGCCGAGCAAAAGGCCAAGGCGGCCGAGCAGGAAAAGACGAGGCTGATCGCCGAGCGCGCCCAGAAGGCCGAGCAGGAGAAGGCAGCAGCAGCTGCCAAGGCGGCGGAAGAGGCGCGGATCGCCGCAGAGAAGCAAAAGCAGATCGAGCAGGCGAAAGCGGAAGCGGCCGAGCACCAGCGCAAGGTAGCTGAGGCGGCGGCTGCGAAGGCGCTTGCCGAGAAGCAGGCCGTGGAGAAGGCCAAGGCCGAGCTTGCCGCAAAGCAGGCGGCGGAGAGGGCTGAGCAGGCCGCCAAGCCGACGGCCGATCGGCAGATGCCCGAAGTCGAGAACCAGAAAGTCGCTGCGCTCTCGCCCGCGCCGGCATCCACGTTATCGGCGGCTGATTTGACAAAATCCGTGCAGAGCGAATTGCGCCGCGTCGGCTGCCTGTCCTCCGTCGCAGACGGCGACTGGAGCGCGACGTCGCAGCGCTCGCTGGCGCTGTTCAACAAATATGCCGGCACCCAGTTCGACGTGAAGCTCGCCAGCGTGGATGCGCTCGACGCGCTGAAGGCGAAGCCGGGGCGGGTCTGCCCGCTTGTTTGCAATTTCGGCTTCAAGGCCGACGGCGACCAATGCGTCAAGATCACCTGCCGCGCCGGTTATCGCGTCGGCGACGACAACGAGTGCGAGAAGGTCCAGGAGAAGAAGCCGGTCGCGACGCGCGAGGAGTCGCGGAGGCGGGATACGGATCGAAAGCAAAGGGAGGCCGCGCCGGCCGCGCCGCAAGCCTCGGGACAGATGATCTGCAATGCCGCCGGATGCAGGCCGATCGCCAAGGGATGCCGGCTCGGGACCGCTAATCATCCTTCCAATCCCGCGGCTAAGATACCGGCTGAAATATGCAACTGATGATGAAGCACATCTTTCGGGCTTGCTCCATCGCGCTGACGGCCCTTGCTTTTTTTGCTCTTGCAGGCTGTCTCGCCTGCAGCCCGGCGCTCGCCGACAAGCGCGTCGCGCTCGTCATCGGCAATTCCGCCTACAAGAGCGTGCCGAAGCTTGCCAACCCCGCGAGCGACGCCGGCTTGATCGGCGGCATGTTGAGGAAGGCCGGCTTCGATACGGTCGACGTCAGGCAGGACTTGAACGCGTCTGAAATGCGCAAGGCGCTGCGCGAATTCGGCGGGCGGACCCGGGATGCCGATGTCGCGGTCATCTACTATGCGGGCCACGGCATGGAGGTGGACGGCACCAACTATCTGATCCCGACCGATGCCGCGCTCGAGACCGACACCGACGTCTACGACGAGGCGTTGCCGATCGATCGCGTGCTGGTGAGCATCGAGCCTGCCAAGCAGCTTCGGCTCGTCATCCTCGATGCCTGCCGAGACAATCCCTTTGCGAAGACGATGAAGCGCACGGTGGCCTCGCGCGCGATCGGCCGCGGCCTCGCCAAGGTCGAGCCAACAACTCCGAACACGATGATTGCGTTTGCGGCCAAGGCCGGTTCGACGGCGTCCGATGGAGACTCCCGGAACAGCCCGTTCGCCACGGCTCTCTCGGACCACCTGCCAAAACCCGGCCTGGATCTGCGCAAAGCGTTCGGCTTCGTGCGCGATGACGTGCTGAAGAGCACGGCCAACAAGCAAGAGCCATTCGTGTATGGCTCGCTCGGCGGCGACGACGTGCCGCTCGTTCCTGCCAAGCCCGTTGCGACCGGCCCGCAAGCCAATCCGCAGTCTGAGCTCAGGCGAGACTATGAACTTGCGCTCCAACTCGGCACCCGTGACGGCTGGGAAGCGTTCCTGGCGCAATATCCTGACGGATTCTATGCGAATCTCGCCAAAGGCCAGTTGAACAAGATCGGCGCCGAAGAGACGCGCGCTGCGGCCGAGCAGAAGGCCAAGGCGGCCGAGCAGGAAAAGACCAGGCTCATTGCCGAACGCGCCCAGAAGGCCGAGCAGGACAAGGCGGCCGCTGCGGCCAAGGTTGCCGAAGATGCCCGCATCGCCGCAGAGAAGCAGAAGCAGATCGAGCAGGCGAGGGCCGAGGCGGCCGAGCAGCAGCGCAAGGTTGCCGAGGCGGCCGCAGCGAAGGCATTGGCCGAGAGGCAGGCGGCGGAGAAAGCCAAGGCCGAGCTTGCTGCAAAGCAGGCAGCGGAGAAGGCTGAGCAGGCGGCCAAGCCGACGGCCGATCGGCAGATGCCCGAAGTCGAGAACCAGAAAGTCGCCGCCCTCTCGCCCGCTCCGGCGTCCACATTGTCGGCGGCTGATCTAACTAAGTCCGTGCAGAGCGAGTTGCGCCGCGTCGGCTGCCTGTCCGCCGCGGCGGACGGTGACTGGAATGCGACGTCGCAGCGCTCGCTGACGCTGTTCAACAAATATGCCGGCACCCAGCTCGACGTGAAGCTCGCGAGCGTGGATGCGCTCGATGCGCTGAAGGCGAAGCCGGGAAGGGTTTGCCCGCTGGTGTGCAATTTCGGCTTCAAGGCCGACGGCGACCAATGCGTCAAGATCACCTGCCGCGCCGGCTATCGCGTCGGCGAGGACAATGAATGCGAGAAGGTCCAGGAGAAGAAGCCGGTCGCAACGCGCGAGGAGTCGCGGAGGCGGGACAGTGATCGAAAACAAAAGGAGGCCGCGCCGTCGCCCCCGCAGGCCTCAGGGCAAATAATCTGCACAAGTGCTGGATGTAGGCCAGTTGCCAAAGGGTGTCGCATTGTGCGCGATCCAAGGCCGGGGAGTTCCGGCGCGATCCAAGCGGAAGTGTGCAACTAGCCTTCGATGGTCACATGAAATGCATCAAGGCTGATAGGTAATGTGCGTGAATATTGTTCGATCTTTCTGCGCTTTGATCGTTGCCACTCTCGTAACTTGCGCGCCGGCGCAGGCCGAGAAGCGCGTCGCGCTCGTGATCGGCAATTCCGCGTACAAGAACACGCTGCGGCTCACCAATCCCGTGAACGATGCCGCCCTGGTCGGCGATATGTTCAAGAAGGCGGGCTTCGATGCGGTCGATGTCAAAACAGACCTCAATGCCTCCGAGATGCGGCGACGCGCGATGAACCCGCAAGGCGTGACTCGGACCGGAAAAAGAGTGAGTCATCGCCGGCTGCTTCACAAGCGAATTCGTCCGGCCAGATCGTATGCACAAATGCCGGCTGCCGGCCCCTTCGTCCCGGCTGCAAGCTGGGACGATCGCCGAGCGTTGCCATTAACGGTGGCGGCTTGACCGAGGTCTGCAATTGAAGCGGCCCCCGCTGAGGCGAGGGATTACCCCGCCGGCATCCGCGTCTCGACCAGACGCGCCCAGAACGAGGCGCCGTGGCCGAGGATGTTGTCGTTGAAGACGTAGGCCTGGTGATGGCACTCGTTGCCGTCGCCCATGCCGACCAGCACCATCGCGCCGGGACGCGCCTCCAGCATGAAGGAGAAGTCCTCGGCGCCCATCATCGGGATGAACTTGTCGTTGACGCGATCGGTGCCGACGATGTCGCGGGCGACGTCGGCGGCAAGGCCGGCCTCGCGCGCATGGTTCATCGTCACCGGATACATCCGCGTGTATTTCGTCTCGGCCGAGCCGCCATAGGCGCGGGCGACGCTCTCGGCGACTTCGCCGATGCGGCGCTCGACGAGATCGCGCACCTCGGGATCGAGCGTGCGCACGGTACCGCCTAGCTCGGCGACCTCCGGAATGATGTTGAAGGCGGTGCCGGAGTGGAATTGCGTGATCGAGATGACCGCCGACTTCAACGGATCGACGTTGCGCGCCACGATCGATTGCAGCGCGTTGACGATCTGCGAGCCGATCAGCACGCTGTCGACGGATTTGTGCGGACCCGCGCCGGCGTGGCCGCCCTTGCCGTGGACGGTGATCTGGATGTTGTCGGAGGAGGCGAGCATCGCACCGGGGGTCGTGGCGAAATGACCTTCCGGCAGGCCCGGCATGTTGTGCATGCCGTAGACCTCCTGGATGTTCCAGCGCGTCATCAACCCGTCCTCGACCATGGCCTTGCCGCCGCCGCCGCCTTCCTCGGCGGGCTGGAAGATCATGATCGCCGTGCCGTCGAAATTGCGCGTCTCGGCGAGATATTTGGCGGCACCCAGCAGCATCGCGGTGTGGCCGTCATGGCCGCAGGCGTGCATCTTGCCGGGGACCTTCGACGCATAAGGCACCCCCGAAGTCTCCATGATCGGCAGCGCGTCCATGTCGGCGCGGAGCCCAATGGTCTTGCCGGAGGCGGATTTGCGGCCGCGGATCACCCCGACGACGCCGGTGCGGCCGATACCCGTCACCACCTCGTCGCAGCCGAATTCGCGCAACTTCTCGGCGACGATGCCGGCCGTGCGGTGGACCTCGTAGAGCAATTCGGGGTTCTCGTGGAAGTCATGGCGCCAGGCGGCCATTTCGTCGGAGAGGGCGGCAACGCGGTTGACGATGGGCATGGGGATCCGTTTCTTCTGTGTTCGCAGGCGTCGATGGGCTGGAAGCGTACTCCGCGGCATCGCGGTCCGCAAATGGTCGCCGGGCTTTCGTCGCCCCGCTCCGTGGCTATAAGGTGCGGCAGCGATCCGCCGGGGACGAGGGCAAGCCATGAAGTTCGGACGCGACATTCTTGTGCTGGCGGCCTGCTTCTCGATCATGGCGCGCCCGGCCTTCGCCTGCGATGTCGGCCCGGCCACTGCCGTGATTGGATCGATCAGTCAGAAGATCCAGGCGGGGCAGATCAAGCGGATCGATCTTCAGAAGATCTCCGACCGGCTGCTCACCAGCATCCCGATCTCGCCGGAGCATTTTTCGAGCTACGCGAGCGGACGCAAGACGCAGGTCCTGACCGCGACCGACGCGACCGAACTGGCGGCAGCCGTCAAGACGCTGGCGCCTGTACAATTGTCTTACCAGCCCGATTTGCGCTGGCAGCTCGTCTTCCTCGATGACGCTGGCAACAAGCTGCACACGATCTTCTTCAGCAAGCGCTACGTGCAAGGGCGCGGCCGCGCGGGCTATGTCGACGGCAATATGTGCGGCTTCATCGCCGCCACCATCGGCAGCCCCGCGCTCGTGAAATGGCTGCAGAAGCGACTATGGACCGCAATTGCACGAGCCCCGGCAGCCACGAGCGTGGCTCCTGGGCGACGCAAGCGGTGCTCAGCTTTCGCCGAACACGCGCTTGAAGATCGTGTCGACGTGCTTGAGGTGATAGCCGAGGTCGAATTGCTCCTCGATCTCGGCGTCGGTGAGATATTTCTTCACCTCGGCGTCCTTCTTCAGCAGAACAAGGAAATCGCCTTCGCCGCGCCAGACCGGCATCGCGTTGCGCTGCACGAGCTTGTAGGCGTCCTCGCGGCTCGCGCCCTTCTGCGTGAGCGCCAGGAGCACGCGCTGCGAATGGACGAGGCCGCCGAGGCGGTCGAGGTTTTTCTGCATGTTGGCGGGATAGACCAGGAGCTTGTCGATCAGGCCGGCGAGGCGCACCAGCGCGAAGTCGAGCGTCACGGTGGCGTCAGGGCCCATCATGCGCTCGGCCGAGGAGTGCGAGATGTCGCGCTCGTGCCAGAGCACGACGTTCTCCAGGGCAGGCGTCACATAGGCGCGCACCATGCGGGAGAGGCCGGTGAGGTTCTCCGACAGCACCGGGTTGCGCTTGTGCGGCATCGCCGAGGAGCCCTTTTGTCCTTCCGAGAAGAACTCTTCGGCCTCCAGCACTTCGGTGCGCTGCATGTGGCGGATCTCGACCGCGATGCGCTCGACCGAAGAGGCGATCACGCCGAGCGTCGAGAAATACATCGCATGGCGGTCGCGCGGGATCACCTGGGTCGAGATCGGCTCGGGGACAAGGCCCATGGCTTTCGCAACGTGCTCTTCGACGCGCGGATCGATCTGCGCGAAGGTGCCGACGGCGCCTGATATGGCGCAGGTCGCGACTTCCTTCCGCGCCGCGATCAGGCGCTCCTTGGCGCGCGAGAATTCGGCATAGGCATAAGCGAGCTTGAGGCCGAAGGTCACGGGCTCGGCATGGATGCCGTGGCTGCGTCCGATGGTCGGCGTCATCTTGTGCTCGAAGGCGCGCTTCTTGAGTGCGGCCAGCACCTTGTCGAGGTCGGCGAGCAAGAGGTCGGCGGCGCGGGTGAGTTGGACGTTGAGGCAGGTGTCGAGCACGTCGGACGAGGTCATGCCCTGGTGGACGAAGCGCGCCTCGGGGCCGACGATCTCGGCGAGGTGAGTGAGGAAGGCGATGACGTCGTGCTTGGTCTCGCGCTCGATCTCGTCGATGCGGGCGACGTCGAAGGTGGCGTCCTTGGCCTTGGCCCAGACCGTTTTGGCGGCCTCTTTGGGGATGGTGCCGAGAGCGGCGAGGGCGTCCGCCGCATGCGCCTCGATCTCGAACCAGATCTTGAACCGGGTCTGCGGCTCCCAGATCGAGGCCATTTCCGGGCGGGTATAGCGGGGGATCATCTGACGGCTCCAGGAAGGTGGGCGGGCGGTCCCAAGGGGCGGCGCCGGCCAAAATGCTTTTTACGCCGTGATTTAACAGAGCAGGCAGGGCGAAACAAACGGTCTGGACCCCGGGAGAGGGGGATCGCCGAGCTATCCACCGGACCGGATGGCAGGGGATGGCGACGCCAGCCGCAAATATTAACTGTCAATCACGGATCATTGACTGACAGATATTGAAATCTGTCAGCGGGACGTGTATATCCCTTCTCGGACGCTCCGATTGGGCGTCCCGCGGTTACCTCCAGGGGGAGCCCGACATCCGAAATACCTCTCGGATCGAAGGTCGCCATCGAAGGGCGAGGGCCGTGGACGAATGGAGATATAAGAAAATGACGACCGAAATCATCAATCTCACCGGGGCGATTGGGCATTGGCTCAATTTGCTGGTGGCGCGCCAGATCGCGGCGCAGGCTGCAAAACTGCCTCATTAAGGCGAAAGCTTTCCGAAACGGCCGGCATGGGCGCTTCGGAAGCAGCTCTATCGCCGGATAACTGAGCCCAAACGGGAACATGGTGCTGGCATGAATGAAGCCGTTGTCTTGACGCCGGAGCGGATCCTCGAAGTGACCGAGGACGTCTTGCGGCGTTACGGACTTGCCAAGGCCACCGTGGTCGACGTTGCCCGTGCGCTCGATGTGAGCCACGGCAGCGTGTATCGCCATTTCCCGAGCAAGGCCTCGCTGCGCGAGGCCGTTGCCAAACGCTGGCTGGACCGCATCGACGCGCCGCTCCGCCAGATCGCTGCGGAGCAGGGCCCGGCGCCGGCGCGGCTCGACCGCTGGCTGCGGACGCTGTTCGCCGCCAAGCGTTCGCGTGTGCTCGACGACCCCGAGATGTTCGAGACCTATCTGACGCTGGCGCGCGAGGCCTGCGCGGCCGTCAAATGTCACAAGGACACCATGATCGACCAGATCTCGGCGATCCTGACTGACGGCGTGAAGCAGGGCGCATTCGCCATCGGCGACGTCAAGACCACTGCGCGCGCGATCTTCGATGCCACCGTCCGCTTCCACCATCCGGCGCATGCCGACGAGTGGAAGGATGCGGATCTCTCCGCGCGCGTCGATGCGACGCTCGCGCTGCTGCTGCGCGGCCTGAAGGCGGCCTAGACCCGGAGGCCTATCTCACCCTCTTGCCTTGTGAAGAAGCGCACTCTCCCGAACGGGGGGCGCGGCTGTCGCGTGCCTGCGCGGCTGAAACGCACCGCCGTTGGTCGCCGGTACGACTGGCGGGCTCTCCGGATATGCATTGACCGCGATTTCAACGGCATCCTTTGACCGCTTTCGAAGGCGGTAGAATGTCAGCTCCTGCTCGAGCATGGGGCAGCGGAAGTGGACGACGGCCGTATCGGGCAGGCGGCAAAGTTCATCGATGAGCTCGCCTACGGTGATGATCGGGGGATGGTCGACTGCCTTGTGATGAGCCTTACTCATGGCGATTCCTCCACTCTACTCCTAACCGGAGCCGGATGGCCTCCGTTCCATCGGGCCCGGCAGATTCGAAATCTTCAAGTGACGTGGGGAAAGCGGCAGCCCCGCTGCTAGATCTTCGTCAGCCCGCAGGTCGCGGCGAGCCGCACCAGCTGCGCGTCGGTGCGCGCGCCGGTCTTGGTCTTGATCAGATAGTGGTAGTTCTGCACTGTCTTCACACTGAGATTGAGGTGCGTCGCGATCTGCTCGGTGGTGGCGCCGCCGGCGAACTGGCGCAGGATCTCGATCTCCCGCTCGCCCAACTGATCCAGCGCTGAGCCCGCCGACAGACTGTCCTCGGCGAGGATATGCGCGATATCGTCGCTCATGGCCCGCTCGCCGCGCGCGACGGCGCGGATCGCGGTGACGACGGCGGACGGTTCGCTGCTCTTGGTGACGAAGCCGCTGGCCCCCGCGCTGAAGGCGGCTTTCACCAGCACGGCCTCGTTGTGCATGGTGAAGACGAGGATCCGCGCCCGCGGACTGCGCGCGCGGATGTTGCGGATCGCCTCCAGCCCGCTCGCGCCGGGCATCGAGATGTCGAGCAAGACGACATCGGGATCATGCGCCTTGAACGCACTGTAGGCGTCCGCGGCGTTGTCGGCCTCCGCCACGACATGCAGATCGCCTTGGCTTTCCAGCACGCGCCGATAGCCTTGGCGGACGATCGGGTGGTCGTCGACGAGCAGCACGGAGATGCCTGTTGCTGCAACCTCGCTCATTCCGCCCTCACGCGGCGAGCGGGATGGTGGCGGCGACACTGAGGCCGCCGCGGGCGGGCAGGATCGAGAGCGATCCGCCGGCCGCCGTGACGCGCTCGCGGATGCCGGTCAGGCCGAAGCCGGCAGATTGCGAGACGCGCTCCGCATCGCCGCCGCCGTCGTCCTCGACACGGATGAGCAGCGCGTCATCCTCGCCGGCCCGGCGTTCGATGCGCAAAGAGATCTCGCGCGCCGTACCGTGACGCAGCGCGTTGGTCAGGCATTCCTGTGCCACGCGATAGGCCGTGGTGGCGGCCGGACCGCTGATGTCAGTGAGGTCACCCCTGAGATCGAGCTGGATCGTCGGCCGCGCCGCGCTCTGTGAGCGCCAGCTGTCGACGAGATTGACGAGGCTTGCCTCGAGCCCGAGCTCCTCGGGCAGGGGATTGCGCAGACGCTTCAGCGCATCGCGGAGCGAGGCCATCAGATGATGGGTGGCCTGCGAGATCATGCGCGCGTCCTGCGCGATGCCATTATCCCGATTGTCCTTCGTGCTCGCCGTTTCGATCGTGTTGGCGAAGGCGAGAATGGCGGAAAGATTCTGCCCGAACTCGTCGTGCAGCTCGCGGGCGAGGGCGCGGCGCTCGTCGTCGCGGATCTCGATCAGGCGCCGCGTCAGCGCGGCGCGCTGCTCTGTGGCTTCCTCCAGCCGGCCGCCGAGCTCGTCGACGGCGCCGCCGATCATCGCCAGCTCCATGGAGCGGAAACGCGGGAGTTTGGTGCGATACTGCCCGCGCGCCATGCGCTGCAGGGCGGTCACGATCGTGCGCGCCGGTGCCAGCGCATGCGCGATCGCCAGCGAAGCCAGCAGCGCGATCGCCGCCGCCATCAACAGCGCGACGTCGATCACGTTGAGGATGTATTCCCAGGCGAGTGAGACGGCGGCCGCGGCATCCGGCGTCGCGACCACGGTGCCGGCGGTCGCGGCGCGGGGACTGACCGGCCGGACCACCTCGGCGTGGCTGCCGAGGAAGGTCGGCACGATCGCGGCGAACCAGCGCGGCGGGGTCTTGCCCAGCCCCTCGCTCTGGCCGCAGAGCGGCTTCTCGAATGCGGCAGCCGGCTGGAACTCGACGCAGACGCCGGGCGAGATCAGCTTCATGGTCTCCAGGGTGCGCCAGTCCGGAACGGGCAGGAGGTGCTCGCGCGCTCTGCTGCTGCGCAACAAAAGCTCGCGCCAATACAGCGCCTGAAGCGCCTGCGCGACCCGCTGCGCCGAGGCCGCAGTCGACCGGTCGACGCTGCGATAGGCGTCGAATGTGGCCCATATGGTTGCCGCGCCAAGGCACAGGGCTACGATAAGCAGCAGACGGGCGACAAGCTGAAGCACGAGGCGCATGCGATCACCCTCGACGTTTGATAAGCTCAGCCTAACAATGCCGCCGCGCCTTGCCAATTGCGGGGTGTGGCGGGATTGCAGCTCGGGCAAATTTCCCAAGCCGGATTGGGCATGGGTCTTTGGACCTGATACGACGGCTTTGATCTAATCGACCGGAAATCTTTGCAGGCCAATCGTTGCGGGCCGGGAGCAGTGCAGCATGAGTTCGATCACGATTGGACCGATCGCGGGAACCGCGACCGACCCATCCGAGCGCAGCGCGCTCCTGTTCTGGATGATCTTCACGGGGCTCTCGGTCTT
The DNA here is from genome assembly GCF_028128855.1 of Bradyrhizobium sp. CCBAU 11430. Lineage (NCBI taxonomy): Bacteria > Pseudomonadati > Pseudomonadota > Alphaproteobacteria > Hyphomicrobiales > Nitrobacteraceae > Bradyrhizobium > Bradyrhizobium sp. CCBAU 11430. The sequence goes on along the minus strand of NZ_LBJV01000060.1, from coordinate 42,744 downwards.
CGCCGTCGTGCTGCTGTGGCGGTTCGGCCTGATCCATCTGATGCTGACCTCGGACCGGACCTACATTTCGAGCGTCATCGCGGTGCTCTATGTCCTGACCTGCGGCCACTGCTTCCTGCGCACGCGGGCGATCGCGCGTGAAGGCGCAGCGGCGCGGCGCTGCCGCGAGGCGCTCGCCGCGCCTGAGGGCGGCAAGGTGCTTGACGCGAGCGCGGCGGTGCTGCCGCGCGGGCTGGTGCGCGACCACATCCAGAGCCTGGTGACGAAAGCGGCCGCGCAGGACTACCGCCCGGTCGACCAGACGCTGCTGCTGCGGACGCTCGCGGACCGGCTGCGCGGCTCCAATGGATTCGGCGCCTTCGTCTCGGATACGCTGATGAAGCTCGGCCTGCTCGGCACCATCGTCGGCTTCATCATCATGCTGGCCCCGATCGCGGGGCTGGATGCCGCCGACAAGGTCGCGATGCGCTCCTCGATGGGGCTGATGAGCGACGGCATGGCGGTCGCGATGTACACGACGCTCGCCGGCCTCGTCGGCTCGATCCTGGTCCGTATCCAGTACTATATGCTGGATGCCGCGACCCAGCGGGTGTTCTCGGATGCGGTGGTGCTGACCGAGACCTATGTGACGCCGGTGCTGGAGCGCAAGGGGTCTGGAATCAAGGGTGTCGGAATCCCGTCATGATGGATGATTTCGGTCTCTATCCGCGCGAGGAGCCGTTCGATCCGCTGGGCGTGATGCTGTTCAAGGCGCTCCAGGTGATCGCGTTCCTGTTCTTTCTTGCGCTGCTCGCGGTCTCCCCTGATGCCAAGGAGGGCAAGATCGATTCCAAGGCCGAGTTCATGATCACGCTGGACTGGCCGGATAGCCACCCCGACGACCTCGACCTGTTCGTGCAGGATCCCGTCGGCAATATCGCCTGGTACCGCCATCGTGAGGCCGGCTTCCTGACCCTCGATCGCGACGACCGCGGCGGGGCCAACGACTTCATCATGGTCAACGGCAAGAAGATCGCCTCGCCGATCCGCGAGGAGATCGTCACGGTGCGCGGCATCGTCGCCGGCGAATACACCGTCAACGTCTCGCATTTCGTGGCGACGACCGGCGAACCCGTCACGGCCAATGTGAAGGTGCAGAAGCTCAATCCGACCGCGCAGGTGGTCTTCGACAACAAGTTCACGCTCGACCACACCGGCGACGAGAAGACCGCGGTGCGGTTCCGGCTCGATGCCGAGGGCAAGGTCGTCAATGTGGACCAGCGGCCGAAATCGCTGCTGGAGACGTTCCGCACCGGGTGGCGCAACGGCGCCGATCTCGACCCGAGGACCGGTGTGAGCAACAACGCTGCGAGGGTGCGCCGTGACTAGCCTGCAAACGGTCATCCTCACGCTGTCGCTCGCCTACGCCGTGATCGGCGCGCTGCTGCTGGTCGTGCTGGTCTACGCGCGGCTGCACTGGTCGCTGAAGGCGATCGCCGTGGTCGTGACCAGCGCCTTCTACGTCGTCAGCTTCACCGAAATGCGCGGGCTGCTCGGTTGGGCCAGTGCCGACCGGCTGCCGGCGACTTTCAAGCTGCTGAAGGCCCGCATCGTCGAGCCGCATTCGCTTCAGGGTGATCCCGGCTCGATCTATCTGTGGGTCGAGCAGCTCGACGAGGACAATCGCCCGAGCGGCATCCCGCGCGCCTTCCGCGTGCCCTACGACGACAGGCTCGCCGACAAGACCCATGCCGCGGAGAACGAGATCGCGTTGGGACATCCGCAAGGCGGCCGCGCCGCTGATTTCGGCGGCGGCGATGGCAGCCTCATCGACATGGTCCGCGAATATGTGACGCCCAAGACCATTTTGGAGACCACCGGCGGCGATTCCTCGACCGGCGAATTCATCGCCCCGCCGGCCGGCGCGCAAGGCGTGAGCTTCACCCCGCTGCCGCCGCCCCGGATGCCGCCAAAGGACGAGCAATAGGCTCATCATCATCACCGCAAGATCATCACCGCAAGGCTGCGCTGGTAATCGGCGCGGCGCTGGCGCATGGTTTTGACCTCCCTCAATTTGGCCTTACCGGCCTTCAATAAGAATTGGAGGGTGGAGGGTGCGTGCTCCTAGCTGTCTTTTCGGATATCCACGGCAACAGGCAGGCCTTCGAGGCCTGCCTGAAGGTTGCCCGTGCGAAGGGCGCTGAGCGGTTCGTCCTGCTCGGCGATTTCGTCGGCTATGGCGCCGATCCGGAATGGGTGGTGGATACCGCGATGGAGCTCGTTGCCCAGGGTGCGATCGCCGTGCGCGGCAATCACGACCAGGCGGTCAATTCCCCGACGGAGACCATGAACGCCGAGGCGCAAATCGCGATCGAATGGACCCGCGGCCGGCTTGATAGCGCGCAGAGGCGGTTCCTGACCGAACTGCCGATGCTGGTGGAGGATAGCGATCGTCTCTTCGTGCATTCGGAAGCCTCCAACCCCCAGCGCTGGCACTATGTCCGCTCGACGGTGGACGCCGCCAAGAGCCTGATTGCAACGCCCGCTCATGTCACGTTTTGCGGCCACATCCATCGTCCCGCGCTCTATTCGATGTCGGTGACGGCCAAGATGACGAGCTTCGTTCCGAAGACCGACGTCCCGGTGCAGCTTCTGCGCGGCCGGCAATGGCTCGCCGTGCTCGGTGCGGTCGGCCAGCCCCGCGACGGCGATCCGTCTGCGGCCTTCGTATTGTTCGACACCGAGACGTGCCAGATCACCTACTGCCGCGCGCCCTATGACATCGAGACCGCGGCGGACAGGATTCGCGACAACGGCCTGCCGCACTGGCTCGCCGACCGGCTCTCGCAGGGGCGCTGACGGCGATGCCGAAGCCCCTGGTCAAATCCGGCGCGTTGATCGATGGTTACACCATCGGTGAATGCGTTCATGCCGGCGGCATGGCGACGTTGTGGACGGTCACCCATCCCGGCATCGACGTGCCCTTGCTGATGAAGATTCCGCGGGTGTCGGAGGGCGAGGATCCCGCCGCGATCGTCTCCTTCGAGATGGAGATGATGATCTTGCCGCGGCTGGCGGGTCCGCACGTCCCGGCCTGTTTCGGCACCGGCGATTTCGCGCACCAGGCCTATGTCGTGATCGAGCGCATCGGCGGGACCACGCTCTACAAGCGGCTGCCCGACCTGCCGTTGCCTTACGACGAGGCGCGGCAGCTCGTCGCCAAGATCGCAACCGCGCTTGCCGATCTCCACCGCCAGAACGTGATCCATCACGACATCAAGCCGAGCAGCATCATGTTCCGCGATAGCGGCGAGGCGGTTCTGATCGACTACGGCCTGTCGCATCACAACCACCTGCCGGATCTCCTGCAGGAGGAATTCCGCCTGCCTTACGGCACCGCGCCCTACATGGCGCCCGAGCGGCTGTCAGGGGTGCGCGACGATCAGCGCAGCGATCTGTTTTCGCTCGGCGTGCTGCTCTATTTCTTCACGACTGGCGAGCGGCCCTTCGGCGAGGGCGAGACGATGCGCGCGATGCGGCGCCGGCTGTGGCGCGATCCGTATCCGCCGCGAAGCTTGCGCGCCGACTACCCGCCCTGGCTTCAGGAGGTGGTGTTGCGATGTCTCGAGATCGAGCCGGTGTGGCGCTATCCGACGGCGTCGCAGCTCGCCTTCGATCTCGCCCATCCGGACCAGGTCAAGCTCACCGCGCGCTCGGAGCGGGTGAAGCGCGACCCCATCGGCGTCGCTTGGCGGCGCCGCTTCAACCAGGGCGTCATGGCGCCGCGCGCGAAATCGGATGTTGCCGCTCAAATCGCATCGAGCCCTATCCTCGCCGTCGCGCTCGACACCGTGGAAGGCGCACCGGAGTTGAACGAGGCGCTGCGCGTGACCACCGAGCGCATCCTTGCCACCTTGCCGTCAGCGCGGCTTGCCTGTGTCAACGTGCTCAAGCTGAACCGGATCGCGATCGACCGTACCCTGGACGAGCAGGGGTCCAACAAGCATATCGACCGCCTGGTCGCGCTCAGGCATTGGGCGACGCCGCTCAAGCTGGATGAGAGCCGGCTGTCGGCTCATGTGCTGGAGGCGGTCGATCCCGCCGCCGCGATCCTGGAGTTCGCCGAGGTCAACCAGGTCGACCACGTCATCATCGGCGCGCGGCAGGGCTCGTTCAGGCGCACGCTGCTCGGCAGCGTCTCGGCCAAGGTGGCTTCGGAAGCGGCCTGCACCGTCACCGTGGTACGGCCGCCGCGGATGGCGGGGGAAGCCGGCGAGCCCAATGCCGGCGAAGTGCCGGGATAGGCCGCCTGGCCGATTTGAGGCTGGATCAGGCCGCGTGGGCGGAGTGAGCGGTGCGCTTGCGGCGGATCGGCCAACAGAATTGCGGGCCGGGCCCGCCGTGATCTGCGCTGCCGCCGAAATACTGGATGATCTCGCGGCAGGGCTCGCAACTGAACAGGTTACGCGACGCGGATGCCTTGGTCATTTCCTTGAGGCAGTTCGGGCAGTGCGGTTTCATGGGAGGTGGTCCGGAAAAGAGTGTCTCAGTGTCGGCGCTGCGACGGGAACGAATGATCGAGGTCCGAATTGTCGAGCCCGGCATCCTCGCCGAGTGCGCCATCGGCACGCTCGAGGCGGCCGAAGAAATAGTCGAGGCCCGGATGCGGGCGGCGGGGGATGCGGCACCTGCGCTTCGGCTGGCGCTTCACGAGTGCGATCTGCATGGCGCTCAGCCCCGGCGACGATGAAGGTGGATGATGCGGGCACAAGCCGCGGTCTTCACCGGTCGTGCGACAAAGAGGCTGCGAGTTGCAATCGCCGCGTTGAACCCGAACCACAACGCTACGCCAGTCCAGACCAGGGTCGTCGTCATGATGTGCTCCCGTCAAAAGCAGGCAGGAGTCACTTGCGGTGATTTGCGCGAATCAGTGAAGTCCGGATGAGTACGGATCAAGAGTGCAATTTTAGGCAATACGCGTCACAACACCCGTAAAAGCCGCGGGATTTTCCGCCGTCCGCCCATGCCGTTTGATCCAGCTCAAATCGCTTCGCCGCGAGCTCCTAGCGCGGCATTGCGGATCGCGGCGATGTTGGTCTTGTAGGCTTCCTGCGTGCCGCCCCTGAACACGGATGTGCCGGCGACGAAGGCGTTGGCGCCGGCCGCGGCGAGCGCGCCTGCAACATCGGGGCCGACGCCGCCATCAACCTCGATATCGATCGGGCGTCCGGCCGTCATCGCGCGGATGTCGCGGATCTTGCCGATCGCGGAAGGGATGAAGGCCTGGCCGCCGAAGCCGGGATTGACCGACATCACCAGCACGAGGTCGACGAGGTCGAGGACATATTCGAGCGTGCTGACCGGGGTGCCGGGATTGAGCGAGACGCCGGCCTTCTTGCCGAGCGCGCGGATCGCCTGGAGCGAGCGGTGCAAATGCGGACCGGCCTCCGCATGCACGGTGATGTGGTCGCAGCCGGCTTTCGCAAAGGCCTCGAGATAGGGGTCACAGGGCGAGATCATCAGGTGCGCGTCGAACACCTTCTTCGTGTGCGGGCGCATCGCCTTGATGACGTCGGGACCGTAGGAGATGTTGGGAACGAAGTGACCGTCCATCACGTCGAGATGGATCCAGTCCGCGCCGGCGGCGTCGACGCTGCGCACCTCCTCGCCGAGCCTGGAGAAGTCCGAGGCCAGGATCGAGGGCGCGATTGCCAGGGGGCGGGGGGCGAAGGCTTGGGTCATGGCGCGGTTTCCCGTGGCGGCCGAAAGAAGATTGGGCCTCGCCTAACATGGGCCTCCGTGGCGGGCAATGCAGGGCAGGCGTGCTTCCTGTGGGCGGAAATTTCTGCCGCGACCGGCATGAATTGCCGGTGTTCCCGCGCCGTCCAAGGCGCGGTGGCGGCGGATTTCATTGAACTTTTTGCGCTGGCACGACGCTTGCTGACGTTACCCGACAGAACATTGGCCGCGGCATGCCGCGTCGGTTGGAGTTGTGCAATGCTGTTAGCCCTTGGCGCCGTGTCCAGCGCGCTCGACGCGATCCAGTCGCTGACGAACTCGAAGTCGTCCTCGTCGACGCAGAAGGCCGGGTCAACGCAGAAGGCCGGATCTTCGCAAGGCGCAACCAACCCGTTCGCGATCGACAGCAGCACGGGCAGCATGACGACCTCATTGGTCGGCTCAGGCAGTCCTCCACAGATCGCGCCGGAGACCATGAACGCGCTGCTCGCCGCGCAGAGCCAGTCGACCGACGGCGCGAGCAGTTCGGCGAGCTCGACCTCGTCGAGTTCGTCGTCCTCGATGTCGAAGGGCCGGGAGACTGCGCTCAAGGATCTGTTCTCGCAGATCGATGCGGACGGCGACGGCAGCATTACCAAGTCCGAGTTCGAGGACGCGCTGGGCGCCGGCGGCACCAACCTCGCGCAGGCCGACGATGTCTTCTCGAAGCTGGATGCGAATGCCGACGGCAACGTCAGCCTTGACGAGATGTCGAAGGCGCTGAAGAGCGGCTACGGACACCATCACGCGCAAGGCGCCGGCGGCGCGGGCGATGGATCGGATTCCTCGTCGAAGTCCGGCGGCGGATCGACCTCGACCACGACGACCGCTGCCGACGGCTCGACCACGACGACCGTCACCTATGCCGACGGCTTCAAGATGTCGACGACGGTGCCGGGCGCCTCCAGCCCCCGCAACTCGGCTTACGATCTGTTCGCGCAGTTGATGCAGCAGCAAGGCGGGCAGGGTTCTTCGGCGGCTGCCGGTTCGTCGATGTCGATGAGCGTGTGAGCGGCATCCGAGATTAGCCGGCATATTCCTGCGTGATGTCACGATAGGCGTACCGGTCGCGGATTTCGTGGTTGAAGAACGCCCCCTTTGAGCGCGTTTCCCTGAACGCGGCGGCGACCTCGGGCGGAACATCCTCGTAGACATAGAGGCGTCCGCTGACGAAAGCCACCTTCAGCTCGCGCGTATCCGGCGCATAGCAAAAGAAGCGGATCACGGAAGACGGCATGGCGGTACACCTTCGCCCGCCAGGATAACGCCGTATCCGTCGTTTCGGTTTCTAGCCGAACCGGTCCTTCCAGGACGGCTGCGCCCCCGGGAACGGCAGCGCGGCCGCGCTATAGACGCCGCGGGCGATTGCGCGTGCGACCACGTTGGCCGCGACGGTGCCGAGTTCGGTGAGGCCGACCAGCGGATCGATCGGCTTCTCACCGGTCGCGGCCGCAAACAGCACGTCTCCGTCGGTCGGTGCATGCACCGGATAGATCGCCCGGGCGAATCCGGTGTGCGCGATCATCGCGAGCCGCTTGGCCTGGGGCTTGGTCAGCACTGCGTCGGTGACGACGGCGCCAATGGTGGTGTTTTCGCGCGCGTTCGCGGAAGGACCGCCCTTGATGCGCATGCGGAGCATGTCGTCGGTGAACTTGTCCGGCAGGCCACGTCCGCCGAACTCGCCGTTCACCTCGAACGGCGCCGCCCAGAACCAGGGTCCGTTGCCGACGGTGACGCTTCCCACCGCGTTGACGGCGACGATCGCGGCGACCTTGACGCCATCAGGCGTTACCGCCGAGGCCGAGCCGAGCCCGCCCTTGAACGTTGCGGTGGTGGCACCGAGGCCGGCGCCGGCGCTGCCGATCGCAAAGTCAGTGCCGGCGGCGGCCGCCGCGGCGTAGCCGAGGTCGCGATAGGGCGAGAACCGTCCCCAGGCCTTGTCGCCCCCATTGAGCAGATCGAACAGGATCGCGCCCGGCACGATCGGGATCAGTGCTTCCCGAACCCGGTGGCCGCGGCCCTGCTCGGCGAGCCAGGCCTGCACTCCGCCGCCGGTATCGAGGCCAAACGCGGAACCGCCTGACAGTGCGATCGCGTCGATGCGCTCGACGGTGTTGGCGAGATCGAGCAGCGCGTCCTCGCGCGTGCCGGGGCCGCCGCCGCGGACGTCGATCGCCGCGACCGCCGGCTGGTCGAAGATGATCGCGGTCGTGCCGGAGGCCACTTTCGTATCTTCGGCATGGCCGACGCGGACGCCGGCAATATCGGTGAGCAGATTTTTCAAGGCGGCCTCATCGTTGAGTGCAGTTCGCGAACTGCGATAGCGCAGAGAGGACGCAGGCTCAACTCGCCAGTGCCGTCCTGAGCATCTTGGCAAGCTCGGACTTGCGGTAGGGCTTTGCCAGCAGCAGCACGCCGGAATCCAGCCGGCCGTGGTGGACGATGGCGTTCTCGGTGTAGCCCGAGGTGAACAGCGTCTTGAGGTCGGGGCGGCGGCGGGCGGCTTCATCGGCAAGCTGGCGGCCGTTCATGTTGCCCGGCATGATGATATCGGTGAAGAGCAGGTCGATGGTCTTGTCGTTGTCGATGATGGTCAGGGCCTCCGCGCCGTTGGCGGCCTCGAGCGCGGTGTAGCCGAGGCTCTTGACCTGGGTCACCACGTATTGCCGCACCAGTGCGTCGTCCTCGACGATCAGGATCTTCTCGTCGCCGCCCGTGATGGGCGCGTTCTGGAGCACTTCGATCTCGGTCTCCTGCACGCCGCTCGAGCGCGGCAGGTAGATCTTGACGCTCGTGCCGTGGCCTTCCTCGCTGTAGATCTTGATGTGGCCGCCGGACTGCTTGACGAAGCCGAACACCATGCTGAGCCCAAGCCCGGTACCCTTGCCAACCTCCTTGGTGGTGAAGAAGGGGTCGAACACCCGGTCGATCAACTCCGGCGGAATTCCGGAGCCGGTGTCGCTGACCGCGATCATCACGTAACTGCCGGCGACCATGTCGGCATTCATGCTGGCATAGCCGTCGTCGAGGAAGACGTTGCGGGTCTCCAGCACCAGGGTGCCGCCATCGGGCATCGCGTCACGCGCGTTCAGCGCGAGATTGAGGATCGCCGTGGAAAGCTGGCCGGGGTCGACCAGAGCCGGCCATGCATCCTCGGTGAGCTGCGGCATGATGGTGATCTGCTCGCCCAGAGTGGGGTGCAACAGCTTGGCGGCTTCGAGTGCCAGCGCATTGACGTCGATCTCGCGGGGCTGGAGCGGCTGCTTGCGGGCGAAGGCAAGCAGGTGCTTGGTCAGCTGCGCGCCGCGCTCGGCGGCGTCGTCGATCAGCTTGGTGATCGCAGCCAGCTCGGGCCGGTCGGCGACCGCGTCGGACAAGATGCCGATCGTGCCGGTGATGACGGTCAGCACGTTGTTGAAATCGTGAGCGACGCCGCCGGTCAACTGACCGATGGAATCCATTTTCTGGACCTGCCGGAACTGGGCTTCGGCGGCCTGCTTCTCCGTGAGATCCCGGCCGATGAAGAAGTGACGCTTCACCGGCTCGGACCAGGTGCCCATCCAGTTCAGCGTGACCTCGTGACCGTCGTAGTGATAGTAGCGCGCCTCGAAGCTGCGCTTGACCGCGCCGCGCCGCGCCGCGCGCATCTCCTCCCGGGTTCTATCGAGGTCGTCGGGGTGAATGAACTCGGTGGCGCTGTGCCCGATCAGATCTTCCGGGCTGAAGCCCAGGATGTCCTTCACGCTTGGGCTGACCTGGATGAAATTGCCGAAACCGTCGGTGACCAGGATCAGGTCCTGCGAAGTCTCGAAGATGCGCTGGCGCTCCTCGATCTCGCGGCGAAGCTTTTCCCTGGATTGCTTCTCCTCGGTGATGTCGTGGGCGATCTTGGAGGCGCCGATGATCTCGCCGCTCTCCGCCCGAAGTGGCGAGACGTTGAGGACGACGTCGAGCGCGCGACCATCCTTCCTGAGACGGACCGTCTCGTGCTGGGCAATCGACTCGTTGCTGCTGATGCGATTGAGAATGCTCCTGACTTCGGGCTTGCGATCCTCAGGCACGATGATGTCGATCGGCTTGCCGACGGCCTCTGCGGCGGAATAGCCGAACAGGTGCTCGGCGGCACGGTTCCAGCCGGTGATGGCGCCGTTGAGCGACTGGGTGATGATGGCGTCGTTGGAGGATTCGACGACGGCGCCATACAGGGCGAGGCGCTTGCCGTAGAAGTCGCGATCCGACGCCGATTGCTCGCGCAGCCTGCCGACAAGACCCACCGTCCGGGCCTGGAGGCGAACGTTCTCGATCAACAGCACCGCCAGCACGAAGCTCGACGCGCAGAGGCCATAGAGACGGCCGGCGTAGAAACCGAGATCGAAGCGCACGACGTTGACGATCGCAGACAGCGCGATGTCGAACAGCCATGCGCACATCACGACCATGAGCCATATGTCGATCACCGAATGCGGACGCCGGAACCACAGTGAAACGAGCGCGGCGAAGCTCAGTGACCAAACAAAGGAAACGACCCCGATCATGGTCGGTGTGTATCGGCTGTCGCGGAGCAGGACCGGCAACAGATCGTGCTGGGCGGTGACGATCCAGGTGAAGGCAGCCATGGTCGCGACGACGCCGAGCACGATGGCGTAGATCACGTTGCTTGTCGTGCCCCGGACCCTGGGGCCGCCGTCCTTTTCCTTCAGCCAGGCATAGCCCAGCACGAACAGAGGGAAGGCGCCGTGCCAGACCATGTAGAGCCAGACCGTGGTCTGACTGCCGGCGCCAAACAGCCCGGTCGGCGCGAACAGGCCGGGAAAGGTGAGGGCATGGACCAGCGCTGCCGCGGCGGTGAACAGGTAGCCGGTCGACAGCCACAACAGGGCGCGGGTCCGCAGCACCGAAAACTGCGACAGCAGCAGCACAGCCGTGATGATGTCGCTCACCGCCAGGGCGGATTGGTAGCTCGCGACGAAGGCGGGGACCGGCGGCAGCTGGATACCTGCAAACGGCACGGCCAAGGCGAACAGGATCGAAGAGATGCCGACGATCCACATTGCCGCGGTCCGGTCGGCCGATGCGGCCGGCAGAGTTGAAAGAAATGTGCTTCGGTCGATCGCAGGCACGTTCATCTCATGCAGACCCGTTTTGAGCATCTCCGCAGTTCCAGGATACGGCAGACTTGACGGCCCCCCACGGTAGCCCGTTCCGGGCGCGTGTCGTGAACTGTTGCAGTGACGACTCAACCGAAGGTTACAGCTTACTTAATTTTGGTGGGAGCGCGGAATAGGGATCGGGTAAGATGCGCTTTACTGGGCGGTGTCATAATGCCCTGCCGCCGCGGCGGGTTCCAGGTTTGAATCATACGATTTGGATCGATCTGTGGGGGTCATTCCCATGCCTCGTATTCTCATCATCGACGACCAGAAGGACGTGCGCGCGATGGTCGCGATCGTGCTTCGGGTCAACCGTTACGAGGTTGCCGAGGCCGACAGCGGTGCGGCCGGGCTGAAAACCTTTGCGGAAGGCTCTTTTGACGCGGCGATTGTCGATATTTTCCTTGGCGACGTCAGCGGTGTCGACGTCATCGCGACCCTGCGCGAGCAGGCGCCGGGGCTTCCCGTCGTTGCGGTGTCCGGAATGACGGCGCTGGATTTCATGGAGCAGTCGTCCCACCTGGCCAACGTGGTCTGCCTGCAGAAACCGTTTCGGCCGAACGATCTCCTGCAAGCGCTTCGGAAAGCCCAGGCCGCGGCCAGCGGCGAGCTGCCTGCAGCCGTCTGAACCCGCTGCGAAAAGAAACGCCCCGGGCAAGCCGGGGCGTGGAGACGATCGTATGGCGGTCCGAGGGCGCGGCAAGCGGGCTTAGGTGCCGTTGCCCTTGATCTCGGCATAGTTGCCCTTGGCGTCCCATTTGTAGACGACGTAGTCGATCTGCTTGATGTCGCCCTTGGCGTCATACTCGACCGGACCGATTACGGTGTCCCACTTGCCGGCCTTCATCGCCTCCATGACCTTCTTGGCGTCGGTGGTGCCGGCCTTCTTGGCCGCCTGCGACCACACCTGCATCGCCGCGTAGGTGTAGAGGGTGTAGCCCTCCGGGTCGATATTCTTGGCCTTGAAAGCCTCGACGATCTTCTTCGCGGTCGGCTTGTTGCGCGGATCGGGGCCGAAGGTGAACAGCGTGCCTTCGCCGGCCGGGCCGGTGATGGAGGCGTACTCCTTGTCGGCGAGCGCGTCGCCGGCCATCAGCACGGTCTTGAGGCCCTGGTCGCGCATCTGACGCAGGATCAGGCCGCTCTCCTGATGGTACCCGCCGACATAGACGAGGTCGATGTTGTCGCGCTTCAAGCGCGAGACGATCGCGTTGAAGTCCTTGTCGCCCTTGTTGTAGGACTCGTACATCTTCTCGGTGACGCCGGCCTTGTTGAGCGCCTTCTTGGTCTCATCGGCAAGACCCTTGCCGTAGGTGGTCTTGTCGTTGAGGATCGCGATGTTCTTGCCCTTGAAGTTCTTGGCGATGTACTGCGCCGCGATCAGGCCCTGCTGATCGTCACGACCGCAGACGCGCGCCACGTTCCAGAGCTTGCGCTCGGTGAACAGCGGATTGGTCGAGGCCGGCGTGATCTGCAGCACGTTGCCGTCGGCATAGGCTTCCGAAGCCGGGATCGACGACGACGAGCAATAGTGCCCGGCCACGAACGGGATTTTCGCGCCGGCGATCTTTTCGGCGATCGAGCGCGCCTGCTTCGGGTCGCAGGCGTCGTCCTCGACGGAAAGCGCGAGCTTCTTGCCGTTGACGCCGCCTGCGGCATTGATATCGGCCACGGCCATTTCGGCGCCGTTCTTCATCTGGCGGCCGAAGGCGGACTCGCCGCCGGTCATCGGGCCTGCGACTGCGACGGTGACATCCTGCGCGAACGCCGCGCTCGACAGCGCGATCGACGCGCCGAATGCCAGACCGATGAGCTTCAGTGACTTCATGAGATACCTCGCGGGTGGTCGCCTGTGGAAGTTGCCGGGCGTGCCCGGTCCAAACCAACGCCATTCTCGAATGAATTTACCGAGAAGTCACCGGCAAAATACGGGCATCGGCAGAGATATCTCGCCACATTCGGCCGCACGCGGGTCGGGCTTGCCGGCCGGTCAGCCGTGCCGGCCGCCCTCCAGGTAGGCAGCGCGAATCTCGGGGCGCTGCAACAATTCGGCGCCGGTACCGGCCAGCGTGATCAGGCCATTGACCATGACGTAGCCGCGATGGGCGAGCTTGAGGGCGTGGTTGGCGTTCTGCTCGACGATCAGGACGGTCAGGCCGTCCTGCCGGTTCAGGGTGCGGATCGCATCGAAGATCTGGCGCGCGATCAGCGGCGCAAGGCCAAGCGAGGGCTCGTCGAGCAGGAGCAGGCGGGGACGGCTCATCAAGGCGCGGCCGATCGCCAGCATCTGCTGCTCGCCGCCGGACAGCGTTCCGCCGCGCTGGGCGTAGCGTTCCTTCAGGCGCGGAAACAGCGTGAAGACGCGTTGCAGCGTCGCCTCGCGTTCGCCCTCCGTGCATTCGGTGGCATCCGCCCCCATCTGGAGGTTTTCCGCCACGCTCATGCGCGGGAAGACGCGGCGGCCCTCCGGCGATTGCGCGATACGCAAATGCGCGATCTCGTGGGTCGGGACGTCGGTGATGTCGCGGCCTTCATACAGGATCTGGCCGGCGCGGGCGCGCGGCTTGCCGAAGATCGTCATCATCAGCGTCGACTTGCCGGCGCCGTTGGCGCCGATCAGCGCCACGATCTCGCCGGCATTGATCTCGACGTCGACGCCCTTCAGCGCCTCGATCTTGCCGTAGGCGGCGCGCAAGCCCCGGATCGCGAGCAGGGGAGAGGGCGCCGCGGTCACGACCCGCCCTCCATCACGGCTGCCGCCTCTTCCTCGTCGGCGCCGAGATAGGCGGCGATCACCTTGGGATCGTCGCGGACCTCGCGCGGCGTGCCTTCGGCGATCTTGACGCCATGGTCCATCACCACGATGTGGTCGGAGATCTCCATCACCACCGACATGTCATGTTCGATCAGGAGGATCGAGGTGCCGAGCTCGTCGCGGATCGAGAGCAGGAGCTCGCTCAAGGCCGCGCTCTCGCGCGCATTGAGGCCGGCGGCGGGCTCGTCCAGGCACAGAAGCGCGGGCTCGGTGCACATTGCGCGCGCGATCTCGAGCCGGCGCTGGTCGCCATAGGCGAAATTGCCTGCGGCATCGTCGGCGCGGTCGAGCAGATTGACCCGCTTGAGCCAGTCCGTGGCGAGATCAATCGCGCGCTTTTCGGCATCGCGATAGCCGGGAGCGCCGATCAGGCCGAGGAAGGTGAAGCCGGAGGCGCGCATCAGTGCGTTGTGCTGCGCCACCATCAGGTTTTCCAGCGCGGTCATGCCGGGAAACAGCCGGATGTTCTGGAAGGTGCGAGCCACCTTGGCTTGCTTGGCGATGCGGAAATCGTTCAGCCGCTCCAGCGCGATCGTCCTGCCGCCGGCATGGCTGAGGCGAATGGCGCCGCCGCTCGGTTTGTAGAACCCGGTGATGCAGTTGAAGACGGTGGTCTTGCCGGCGCCGTTCGGCCCGATCAACGCGGTGATCTTCTTCCGCTCGGCGGCGAAAGAAAGGTCCTGCACGGCAACGATGCCGCCGAAACGCATGGCGAGTCGGTCGACGCTGAGAATCTTGTCGCCGCTCATCCGTGCCCTTCCTTGACGAGGTCGGAGGAGATCGCTTGCGCCTTGGTCAGATACACGGTCGGTGCGCGATGGCCGATAAGGCCGCGCGGCCGCCAGATCATGATCAGCACCATGGCCATGCCGAACACCAGCATGCGATAGCCCTCCAGGCTTCGGAACAGTTCGAAGCCGCCGATCATGGCGAGCGCGGACAGCGCGACGCCGAGCTGCGAGCCCATGCCGCCGAGGACGACGATGGCGAGCACCAGCGCCGATTCCTGGAAGGTGAAGGATTCCGGGCTGATGAAGCCCTGCCGGGTGGCGAAGAACGCGCCGGCAAAGCCGCCGAACATCGCACCCGTCGCGAACGCCGTGAGCTTGGTGGTCGTGGTGTTGATGCCGAGCGCGCGGCAGGCGACCTCGTCCTCGCGCAAGGCTTCCCAGGCCCGTCCGATCGGGAGGCGGCGCAGGCGGATCGTCGCCCAGTTGGTGAGCAGCGCCAGCGCCAGGATCAGGTAGAACAGGAAGACGATGCGGTGCGTCGGCGAATATTCGATGCCGAGCCTGGCGGCGAGCCCGTCGTCGCTGTTGTCGAGCGGGATACCGAAGAAGGTGGGGCGGGGAATGCCGGAGACGCCGTTGGGGCCGCCGGTGAGATCCTGCCAGTTGATGATGACCAAGCGGATGATCTCGCCGAAGGCGAGGGTCACGATGGCGAGATAGTCGCCGCGCAGGCGCAGCACGGGGAAGCCGAGCAGGACGCCCCAGAAGGCGGCGAGGATGCCGGCGAGCGGCAGGCAGATCCAGAACGACCAGCCGAAATTGGTGGCGAGCAGTCCGTAGGAATAGGCACCGACAGCATAGAAGGCGACGTAGCCGAGATCGAGCAGGCCCGCGAGCCCAACCACGACGTTCAATCCCCAGCCCAGCATGACATAGGTGAGCACCAGGATCGCGAGGTCGAGGATGTAGCGCTGGTTATAGAAGATCACCGGCACCAGCAGCGTGAAGATCAGGAGCGCCGGCGCGAGGTAGCGGCCAATGAACGATATGCCGCTTTGCACCGCCGGCGGCACCAGCTTCTCGGCGCCGGTCGGGCCGATCCATTGCCGAAGCAGCTCGATCGCGATCGAGCCGCCGAACACGGCGGCGACGATGGACGCGAGGTCGCCGAAGCGGGTCCAATAGGTGAGCTGGCCGGAGGAGCCCGCCTCGGTGCGGATGCCGATCATCAGCGAGAACAGCACCAACGCGATCAGCGCATTGACGAAAGCCGTCTTCAGGAGAGCGGAGATGCCAGTTGCAGGTTTGGCCGTGTTGGTCGAGGGAGCTGTCACGCGCGCGACCGTCAGACTTTTTCGACTTCGGGACGGCCGAGCAGGCCGGTCGGCATGAAGATCAGCACCACGATCAGGATCGAGAACGCTGCGACGTCCTTGTACTCGACCGAGAAATAGGCCGACCAGAACGTCTCGATCAGGCCGATCGCGAGGCCGCCGAGCATGGCCCCCGGCAGCGAGCCGATGCCGCCGAGCACGGCAGCGGTGAACGCCTTGATGCCGGCGACGAAGCCCATGAAGAAATCGACGAGGCCGTAATAGAGCAGGTACATCAGGCCCGCGACCGCGGCGAGCGCGGCACCAATCACGAAGGTCATGGAGATGGTGCGGTCGACGTCGACGCCGAGCAGCGCCGCCATGGTCTGGTCCTGCTCGCAGGCGCGCATGTCGCGTCCGAGCCGGGTGCGCGATACCAGCCAGGTGAAGATCGCCAGCAGCACGATAGTGGTGATCACCACCATGATCTGGATGTTGGAGAGCTGGATCACGAAGCCGTCCGTGCTCTCATGCAGGGTGTAGCCACCGGTGATGAAGGGCGGGATCGGCTTGACGCGCGCGCCCTGCGCAACCTGCGAATAGTTGGTCAGCACGAAGGACATGCCGATCGCCGACAGCATCGGGGCGAGGCGGAAGGAATGGCGAAGCGGCCGGTAGGCGATGCGTTCGATGGTCCAGCCATAGAGCGCGGTGATCGCCATCGAGACCAGCAGCACGACCAGCAGGATCAGCGGGATCGCGGTCAGTCCGAACGAGATCAGGATCAGGAAGGTGATCAGGGCGATGAAGCCGCCGATCATGAAGACGTCGCCATGGGCGAAGTTGATCATGCCGACGATGCCGTAGACCATCGTGTAGCCGATGGCGATCAGGCCGTAGATCGAGCCCAGAACGAGACCGTTGATGAGCTGCTGGGCGAAGTAATCCATGGGCTGCCGTACCAAACCTGACGCGGGCTCAAAAGGAGCTCTTAGGAGAGTGGGTTTCTTGGGCCGTTTCTTGGGCCCCGGCAGCCCCTAAGCATTCTTCCGGATTTGTAACAGGAGGGAACTGGCGGCTGCAACAGCTCACGCTCTGGCAGAAGGTCTTGTACAGAGCTCATTTGGCCGTCGGTTCCGCAACTGCGAGGAACCGGGTTCCTCGGGCAACCAAAGCGGATGCCGGCCGTTATCTCGCCTCTGACGTCCAACAAGGGAGTTCCCCGAATGACGAAGCAGCAGAACCAGAATCCGGGTCAGCAGAGTCAGAACCCCGGCCAGCAGCGCCCAGGTCAGCAGCCGGGCCAGCAGCAGGGCGGCGGTCAGAAACCTGGACAGCAGCAGCAGAACGATCCGATGCGCCAGGGCGATCGCCCCGGCCAGCAGCAGGGCGGCCAGCAGGATAAGTAATTTGGGAGCCCGAGAAAGAAGGGTAGTGAGGAGGCCCCGCCGCAAGGCGGGGTCTTTTTTTGGCAGTTGGTTGCCGCGTCAATGCTGCGCATTGCCCCGGAACGACCGGGGGCAGGGCAGTTAAGGTAAACAAAGGGTTTAAATTGCCGCCACAGTCTGATGCGAGTTAGCTCCCGGCAAAGCTTTCCCAGCGGAAGGCGCGTGGTCGACGAAGCGGGAAGCGGCATGTTCAGGAATTGGCGGATAGGCTCGGTCAACGGCGCGCTGCTGGCGGCCTATTTCATTCCGGCCTGGACCATCGTCGCCTTCAACATCATCGTCGCACCGGTGCATGGCCTCTACGAGCGGCCGAGCGTCGCCGTCGCGCTGTTCCTCAGCGACCATCTCCAGATGGCAGGGATGAGCACGGTGCGCGCGGCCTGGCTGCTTGCGCTGGGCCGGCTCACCGTGGTGGCGTTCTTTGCGATCTATCTGGCTCTGCTCTGCGTCCCCCGGACCCGCAAGTCCGGCAGCAGCGACGAGGCGCTCGGGATCGCGCTGGCGATCGGCAGCCTGATCTCGTTTGCCAGCATGGTGATGGCTTCGAAGGTCGGCGAGATGGCCGCGCTCCGGCTGCACGCCACCGAGCTGCTGCTGCTGCTCGGTGCTGCTATCGTGATCCTGATCGAGCGGCCCGATGCGGCTCCGCAGAGCGTCGAGACCCCTGCCGAGATCCCTGCGTCGCTAGGTCTTGAGCAGGCCGAGCTCCTGCACAATCGCTGAGGCTTCCTTGACGGCGTGGTTCGCCGCCGGCACGCCGCAATAGATCGCCTGCTGCAGCAGGATTTCCTTGATGTCGTCGGGGGTGAAGCCCCCCTCCGCGAGCGCCGCACGCACATGCAGGCGAAACTCGTCCCATTGCCCGAGCGCGACCATGGTGCCGATCACCAGCACACGCCGCGTGCGCTCGTCGAAATGCGGCCGGGTCCAGATTTCGCCCCAAGCGTAGCGGGTGATCATGTCCTGGAAGTCGGTGTTGAACGCATTGCGGTTCGCGATCGACTTGTCGACCCAGGCATTGCCCAGCACCTTTCGGCGCACGTTCATGCCGGCATCGCGGCGCTTCTGGTCGTCCATTGTGGTGCCTCCAGTCAATCACTCCGGGGCGATGCGAAGCATCGAACCATGGTGCGCAATTGCGCACCTGAGAATCTCGAGATTCCGGGTTCGCCTCTTCGAGGCGCCCCGGAATGACGGTGACAACAACTAGCGTTGCGTCAAGAACCCCACCACCGCGTCCGTAAACGCGTGCGGCTGCTCGACGTTGGAAATATGCGCGGCGTCGATGATGGTCATGCTTGCGCCCGGAATATTCGAGCGGATCAACTCGCCCGCCGAGATCGGCGTCGCCATGTCGTGACGGCCGGCGATCACCAGCGTTGGGCTCTTGATCTTCGGCAGCAGCGCGCGCTGGTCGAGCGTCGACAGCGCCTCGCAGCAGGCGAGGTAGCCTTCGACGGGGGAGGCGAGCAGCATCGACTTCATCCTCGCGGTGATGTCAGGCTCGCGCTCGCGGAAGTCCTGCGTCAGCCATCCCGCGATCACGGCATCGGCGACCGCGGCGATGCCGCCCTTCTTCACGGCGTCGATGCGCTCCAGCCATTTGGTCGGCTCGGCATAGTAGCAGGAGGTATTGGCGAGGATGAGCTTGCCGAAGCGCTCCGGCGCGTTGGCGCCCAGCCATTGCCCGACCATGCCGCCCATCGACAGGCCGCACCAATGCACCTTCTCGATGTTGAGGTCGTCGAGGATCGCGAGCACGTCGCGGCCGAAGCGCTCCATGGTGTAGGGGCCGGGCGCAACGTTTGACTTGCCGTGGCCGCGGCGGTCGTAGCGGATGACGCGGAACACCTGCGTCAGCGCCTTCATCTGCGGCTCCCACATCTGCAGCGTGCAGCCGAGCGAGTTGGACAGCATCAGCGTCGGCCCGCCGTCGCGGCCCTCGACGGAGACGTTGAGCAGGCAACCGTCGGCATCGATCATGGGCATGCGGCGTCTCCGTCGTGCTTTGCGGTTCTTATTCGCGGTCGAGGCTGTCGAGCAGCCGGTCGATCAAGGCTTGGGAAGCCCCTTGATAGGCCATCGGCTCGAACAATGCCGCAATTTTTTCCGGAGAAAGATGGGCAGTGACCTGCGAATCGGCCGTCAGCACCTCGCGCAGATGTTTCTTCTCGGCGACCGCGCGCTTGCTGGCGGTCTCGATGAGATGATGCGCATCGCTCTTGCCGATCTTGTCGGCCAGCGCGAAGGTGACAGCTTCCGCCATGATCAGGCCGTGCGTCGCATCGAGATTGCTGCGCATGCGCGCGGCGTCGACGTCGAGGCCCTCGGCGATGTCGACGATGGCCGCCAGCGCGCCTGAGGCGACCAGCATCAATTGCGGCAGCGTCGGCCATTCCGCGTGCCAGGGGCCCGCGCTGCGCTCATGATCCTGCACTTGGGCCGCAAATATCGTCGCTGCAAGCTGCGGGGCCATTGTGGCGGCGCCCAGCGCGCTTGCGGCGGCGACCGGGTTGCGCTTGTGCGGCATGGTCGAGGAGCCGCCGCGGCCTTCGCCCGCGGGCTCGAAGGCCTCCGCGACGTCGGTCTGCATCATCAGCGAAACGTCGCGCGCGATCTTGCCGCAGGTTCCAGCCAGAATAGCGAAAGCCGAAGCGGCCTCCGCGATGCGGTCGCGATGGGTGTGCCAGGGCGCTTCCGGTAGCGGCAGGTTCAGCTCCTGCGCCAGCCGCTCGGCCACCGCCAGCCCCTTGTCGCCGAGGGCCGCCAGTGTGCCGGCGGCGCCGCCGAATTGCAGCGCGAGGCCCTCGCGGGAGAGCCGCCGCAGGCGGCAGCGGGCGCGAGCGAGGCCTGCGGCATATTCGGCGGCTTTCAGGCCGAACGGCATCGGTAGCGCGTGCTGCAGCCAGGTCCGTGCCACCATCGCGGTGTTGCGATGGCTGCGCGCCAGCGCGGCGAATCCCTTGATGGCGCGGCTGAGGTCGGCGTCCAGCGCATCGAGGCCGGCGCGAAGCGTGAGCATGGTCGCGGTGTCGATGACATCCTGGCTGGTGGCGCCCCAATGCACGTAGCGCGCGGCCTCGGTGTCGGCCCTGCCGACATTGGCGGTCAGCATCTTGACCAGGGGAATCGCCAGATTGCCCGATCGCGTCGCGGCCTCTGCCAGCGCCGCCATGTCAAAGAAATCGGCCTTGCATGCGGCCTCGATCGAGCCCACCGCAGAGGCCGGAATCACATCCGTGGCGGCCTCCGCGCGTGCCAGGGCTGCCTCGAAATCGAGCATGTTCTGCAGGGTCGACCGGTCATCGCAAACCGCGCGCATGGCGGCGCTCGACAGCATCGGTGCGAGCAGGGGGGAGAGGGATGTGCTCATATTGCGCGCGACCTAATCATCATGGCCCGGCTGTGCCAATCCCCAACCGCCCGCACACGTCTTTTTGCAGTTGCGAATTTGCATTGCACTTGACCGGGTGTCGCCCTTTCCTTTGCCGCGTGCCTGCGTTACTTGATCAGCACTATAAGTTACGCGATCCGGGAGGCACCCTCATGGCCATGACGATGAACGGCGAAGTCCAGCTTGCGGCGCCGCGCGAGGCCGTGTGGGCCAAGCTCAATGATCCCGAGGTGCTGAAGGCCTGCATCCCCGGCTGCGAGGAGCTCGAGAGGACCGAGGACGGCGGCTTTCGCGCAACGGCGAAAATGAAGGTCGGCCCGGTGTCGGCACGCTTCAAGGGCAAGGTCACGCTCTCCGATCTCGACCCGCCGAACGGCTACAAGATCTCGGGCGAGGGCGAGGGCGGGGTCGCCGGCTTCGCCAAGGGTGGCGCGGTGGTCAAGCTGGCGGAGAAGGACGGCGGCACGCTGCTGTCCTACGATGTCGAGGCGCAGATCGGCGGCAAGTTGGCGCAGCTCGGCCAGCGCCTTATCAACGGCGCCGCCAAGAAACTCGCCGACGAATTTTTCGCGAACTTCGCCAAGGCGGTACAGGGCTGAAGGTCATCGCCTTCGGCATGGCACCTTGCGTCCCGGGCGATGTTGCCCCGGGGCATAATGGCCCATATGATGGGTTGGAATAATTATAAGAACCGCTTCGACGGGACCCGTCGGGGCGCTGATAGAGAGTGCTTATGGCAAAAATCTCCCTCATCGTGAACGGCAATCCAGTCACCGCCAACGTCGATCCCCGCACCCTCCTGGTGCAGTTTTTGCGCGAGAATCTGCGCCTGACCGGCACCCATGTCGGCTGCGACACCTCGCAGTGCGGCGCCTGCGTCGTGCATGTCGACGGCAAGGCCGTGAAATCCTGCACCACGCTTGCGGTGATGGCCGACGGCCACGAGGTCAGGACGATCGAGGGGCTGGCCGCAGACGGCGCGCCGCTGCATCCGATGCAGGAGGCCTTCCGCGAGCACCATGGCCTGCAATGCGGCTTCTGCACGCCGGGCATGATCATGACCGCGATCGACATCGTGCACCGCAAGGGCAACGAGCTCGACGACCATACGATCCGGGAAGAACTGGAAGGCAATCTCTGCCGCTGCACCGGCTACCAGAACATCGTCGCCTCGATCTCCGCCGGCGCCAAGGCGATGGCGAAATCCGACCTCGCGTAACGCGCATCCCGCGATCAGGACATTCAGATGTACGAATTCAAATATCATCGCCCCGGGACCGTGCGGCAGGCCGCCAACCTCCTGGTGAAGAACGAAGACGCCAAGGTGATCGCTGGCGGCCACACGCTGATTCCCGTCATGAAGCAGCGCCTCGCCAGCCCCCCGCATCTGGTCGACCTCTCCCATATCGAGGGGCTCAATACGATCGAGATGAAGGGCCGTTCGCTGGTGATCGGCGCCACCGCCAAGCACGCCGAGGTCGCGACCTCCGCCATCGTTGGAGAGGCGATCCCGGCGCTCGCGAATCTTGCCGGCGGAATCGGTGATCCCGCCGTACGTCACAAGGGCACGATCGGCGGCTCGCTCGCCAACAACGACCCGACCGCGGACTATCCGGCCGCCGTGCTCGCGCTGGGCGCGACCATCGTCACCAACAAGCGGCGCCTCAAGGCCGAAGAGTATTTCCAGGGCCTGTTCTCGACCGCGCTGGAAGCCGACGAGATCATCACGAAGGTGATGTTCCCGCTGCCGAAGAAGGCGGCCTACGTCAAGTTCCGCAACCAGGCCTCGCGCTATGCGCTGGTTGGCGTGTTCGTGGCGCGGCGTCCGTCCGACGTGCGGGTTGCCGTCACCGGCGCCGGCTCCGAAGGCGTGTTCCGCGTCACTGCGTTCGAGGAAGCCCTGAAGAAGCGCTTCGCCGCGAAGGCGCTTGACGGCATCGAGGTGCCGGCCGAGGGCCTCAACAGCGATATCCACGGCAGCGCCGAATACCGCGCGCATCTCATCGGCGTGCTGACCCGGCGCGCCGTCGACGCCGCCAACGCCAAGGAGTGAGGTGACCTCACGCCTCGGCCCAAACTTGTCCCCGGTGAGGGCGTAGCGAGACTGGCTTTTTCATGACTTCAGCGGCCAATACTTCCGGGGCCAATACTTCAGTTGGGTTGCCCGCATCGGTCGATGCGATGCTCGAACTCCTGACGTCGCGCGGCTACCTCGCGGAGCGGTCGCTGGCGACGGTGACGTATCTCTCGCTGCGCATGGGCCGGCCGCTGTTCCTGGAAGGCGAGGCCGGCGTCGGCAAGACCGAGATCGCCAAGGTCCTGTCCGCTGCGCTCGGGCGGAAGCTGATCCGCCTGCAGTGCTACGAAGGCCTCGACGTCTCCTCCGCGGTCTACGAGTGGAACAGCGCCGCGCAGATGATCGCGATCCGGATGGCGGAAGCCGCCGGCGACACCGATCGCGACCAGCTCTCGAGCGACATCTTCGCCGACCGCTACATGATCAAGCGGCCGCTGCTCCAGGCGCTGGAGCCCGACGTCGCGGGACCACCGGTGCTGCTGATCGACGAGCTCGATCGCGCCGACGAGGCGTTCGAGGCATACTTGCTCGAAATCCTCAGCGACTTCCAGGTGACGATCCCCGAATTCGGCACCGTCAAGGCGCCGAGCCCGCCGATCGTCATCATCACCTCCAACCGCACCCGCGAGATCCATGACGCGCTGAAGCGGCGCTGTCTCTATCACTGGGTCGATTATCCCGCCGCTGAGCGCGAGCTCGCGATCGTCAAGACGCGCGTGCCCGGCATCTCCGCCAAGCTGTCGCAGCAGGTCGTGCGCTTCGTGCAGGCTTTGCGCAACCAGGACTTCTACAAGTCGCCGGGCGTCGCCGAGACCATCGACTGGGCCACCGCGCTGTCGGAGTTAGATGCCCGCTCGCTGACCCCGCAAGTGGTCGGCGACACGCTGGGCGCGCTGCTCAAATACCAGGACGACATCACCCGCATGCAGGGCGACACTCTGCAAAAGGTGCTGAAGGACGCGACCAGCGAGAATTGATTTCGCGCCACAATCGAGCTCGTCATTCCGGGCGCGACGAAGTCGCGAGCTATGGTGCGCAGTTGCACACCTGAGAATCCATAACCACGATCGGGAGTATGGATTCCGGGCTCGCGACAAGTGGCGCGTCCCGGAATGACGAGGGGATGGATACGAGACCATGGCCATCAACCACCTGGCGCCCGAGCAGACCGAGCAATTCGCCGACAACATCGTCGGCTTCGCCCGCGCGCTGCGCTCTGCGGGCATGCCGGTCGGGCCGGGCGCTGTCATCGACGCCATGAGCGCGCTCCAGGTGATCGACATCGGCAACCGCGCCGATGTCTTCACCACGCTGGAGGCGATCTTCGTCAAGCGTCATGAGCACGCGCTGATCTTCAAGCAGGCCTTCAACCTGTTCTTCCGCGCCTCGGAAGAATGGAAGCACATGCTGGATTCGGTGCCGCTACCTGACCAGGCCAAGAAGAAGCCGCAGGCGGGCTCCCGCCGCGTGCAGGAGGCGATGTCGCAGCCGCGCATGACCGAGACGCCGCAGCACCAGGAGCAGGATCTGCGCCTGTCGGTGTCCGACAGGGAGATCCTTCAGAAGAAGGATTTTGCGCAGATGAGCGCCGCCGAGATCAGCGAGGCGCTGCGTGCGGTCGAGCGGATGCATCTGCCGCAGGCCGAGCTTCTGACGCGCCGGCACCGGCCTGATGCGCGCGGGCTTCGCCTCGACCTGCGCCGCACGCTGCGCGCCTCCTTGCGCACCGGCGGCGACATCATCGACATCCATCGTCTCGGGCGGATCGAGAAGCCGGCGCCGATCGTGGCGCTGCTCGATATCTCGGGCTCGATGAGCGAGTACACCCGCCTGTTCCTGCATTTCCTCCATGCCATCGGCGATGCGCGCAAGCGCGTCTCGGTGTTCCTGTTCGGCACCCGGCTGACCAACGTCACCCGCGCGCTGCGCCAGCGCGATCCCGACGAGGCGCTGGCGAGCTGTTCTGCCTCGGTCGAGGACTGGGCCGGCGGCACGCGGATCTCGGCCTCGCTGCACAACTTCAACAAATTGTGGGCGCGGCGCGTGCTGAGCCAGGGCGCCATCGTGCTCCTGATCTCCGACGGGCTGGAGCGGGAGGCGGATTCCAGGCTCGCCTTCGAGATGGACCGGCTGCACCGCTCGTGCCGGCGGCTGATCTGGCTCAACCCGCTGCTTCGGTTCGGCGGCTTCGAGGCCAAGGCCCAGGGCATCAAAATGATGCTTCCGCACGTTGACGAATTCCGTCCGGTACATAATTTGAGTTCGATCCAGGAGCTGATCACGACGCTCTCCCGGCCGCTGCCGCCGCATCACCGCAGCCTGATCCGCTCCGCAGCTTGAGAGGCACCCCATGCTCGATCGCGACGAGGATATTCTGAAGGCGGCGGAGGACTGGCAGAAGGCCGGCCGTGGCGTCGCGCTCGCCACCGTGGTGGAGACGTGGGGCTCGGCGCCGCGCCCGGCAGGCTCCAGCCTCGTCATCAACGACGAGGGTACGTTCCTGGGGTCGGTTTCCGGCGGCTGCGTCGAGGGCGCCGTCGTCACCGAGGCCATGGACGTGATCCAGAGCGGCAAGCCGAGGATGCTGGAGTTCGGCGTCGCCGACGAGACCGCCTGGAATGTCGGGCTGTCCTGCGGCGGCACCATCCGCGTCTTCGTCGAAAAGGTCGGTTAGCCGTGAAGCTCGAGATCCTGCACGAACTCAACGCCGAGCGCGCCGCGCGCCGGCCGGTGATCCTGGTGACCGACACCGAGAGCGGCGAGCAGCGGCTGGTGAAGGCGAAGGATTTTGCAAAAGATCCCTTGCGCGCCGAACTCGACAAGCAACTCCGCATGGGCAAGAGCGCCAGTGTCGAGGCCGGCGGCAAGAAGCTTTTCCTCAACGTCTACGCGCCGACCGCAAAACTCGTCATCGTCGGCGCGGTCCATATCAGCCAGGCCTTGGCGCCGCTGGCGCGCTCGCTCGGCTACGACGTGACCGTCGTGGATCCGCGCACGGCGTTCGCCAGCCCCGAACGCTTTCCCGACGTTCCGCTGGTGGCCGAATGGCCGGACACCGCGCTGCCGCCGCTCAATGTCGATGCCTACACCGCCTTCGTCGCGGTGACGCACGACCCCAAGATCGACGACCCCGCGCTACTGCACGCCTTCGAGCGCGGCTGCTTCTATATCGGCGCGCTCGGCTCGCGGAAGACGCACGCCAAGCGCGGCGACCGGCTGCGGGCGCAGGGCGCCAAGGAAAGCGACATCGCGCGCATTCACGCGCCCATTGGCCTTGCGATCGGCGCGGTCTCCCCGTCCGAGATCGCGGTGTCGATCATGGCGGAGATCACCGCGGTGCTCCGCCTGCCACCCAAAGAAAAAGAAGAAGCGGCATGAAGTTCGGCTCGGCGAGCCCCAAGGATGCAATCGGCGGGGTGACCGTCCACACCCTGCGCCAGGGACCGCTGGTGCTGAAGAAGGGCACGACGATCGGGCCTGCCGAGGTCGAGCAGCTCACGCGCGCCGGCATCAAGGACATCGTCGTGGTGCGCATGGAGGCGGGCGACGTCTCCGAGGACGTTGCGGCCGCCGGCATCGCGCTGGCCGTCGGCGGCGAGGGCATTCATGTCGAGCGTGCCTTCACCGGCCGTGCCAATCTGTTCGCCGCACGTCCGGGTGTGCTGGTGATCGACCGCGCCGCGGTCGACCGCATCAACAACATCGACGAAGCCATCACCTTTGCGACGCTCACCGCCTACAAGCCGGTGGTCGAGGGCGAGATGGTCGGCACCGTCAAGATCATCCCATTCGGCGTCGAAGGCAGTTTGCGCGATGCCGCGGTGAAGGCCGCAGGCAAGGACGTGCTGAAGGTCGCGCCTTACGTGATCCAGCGCGTCGGCGTGGTCTCGACGCTGCTGCCGGGCCTGTCATCCAAGGTGATCGACAAGACGCTGCGCGTCACGGCCGAGCGGCTCGCACCGGCCGGTGCCAGCATCATCGCTGAGCGGCGGGTCCAGCACGACGAAGCCGCGCTGTCGGCGGCGATCAAGGAATTGCTCGGCCTCGGTGCGGAGCTCGTCATCGTGTTCGGCGCGTCCGCGATCGCCGACCGCCGCGACGTGATTCCGGCGGCCGTCACGGGGATCGGCGGCGAGATCGAGCATTTCGGCATGCCGGTCGACCCCGGCAATCTCTTGCTGATCGCGCGGGCCGGCGACGTTCCGGTGCTGGGCGCACCGGGCTGTGCGCGCTCGCCGGTCGAGAACGGTTTCGACTGGGTCTTGATGCGGCTCCTCGCCGGCATCAAGGTGACGCGCTCGGAGCTGATGGGTATGGGCGTCGGCGGCCTCCTGATGGAGATCGTGACGCGGCCGCAGCCGCGCGCACAGCCCGAGACCGAGGGCAATAGCCAGGTCGCCGCCATCGTGCTCGCGGCGGGCCGTTCGACCCGGATGGGCGGGCCAAACAAGCTGCTCGCCGAACTCGACGGCAAGAAGCTGGTGCGAATCGCGACCGAGCAGGCGCTGGCCTCCAGGGCATCCGAGGTGATCGTGGTCACCGGCCACCAGACCGAGCTGGTCGAGCAGGCGCTGCAGGGCCTGAGAGTGAAGTTCGTCAGGAATCCGGATTTTGCCGGCGGGATCGCCAGCTCGGTCAAGGCCGGCATCGCTGCCGTCCCAGAAGCTTGCGACGGCGCCGTGGTGTGCCTGGGCGACATGCCGCTGATCGATGCCGGCCTGATCGATCGTCTCATCGACGGCTTCGCACCGGATCGCGGCAATCTCATCGTCGTGCCCGTGAGCGAGGGCCGCCGCGGCAATCCCGTGCTGTGGTCGCGCCGCTTCTTCAAGGAGCTGATGACGCTCGACGGCGACGTCGGCGCGCGCCATCTGATCGCCAAGCACACCGAGGCCGTAGCCGAGGTGCCCGTCGACGGCGAAAGCGCCTTCCTCGATATCGACACGCCGCAGGCGCTGGAAGCTGCGCGAGGCGGATGACGGTGCCGTAGCTGCGTAGGGTGGATTAGCCGAAGGCGTAATCCACCACCTGTGTGTCTGCGCGGAGACAAAAGAGGTGGATTGCGCTTCGCTAATCCACCCGTGCGCGCACGATTTCAACCACCCGTTCACCATCTGGAAACGACCGCCGCTTAGAGTCGCCTCCACCTGCCTTGGGGGAGGGGATTTTCCATGGCTTCGAACGTCGTCGCGCGCCGTTGCGCGATGTTTTGCTTTGTCTTGTCAGTTGCCGTCACGGGCGCCCGCTACATCACCGAAGCCCATGCCGCCGGCGCGATTGCAGTCGGCAAATGCGGCGCTTATGGCCAGGCCTTTGATTACGGCCACGAGCACGAGGCGCGTGCCGCGGCGCAGAAGCAGTGCAAGGGCGATTGCACGACCGTGACGATGAAGCGCGCCTGCGCTGCGATGTCGGTCGATCTCGCCAACCCCTGCGGCGCTTATGGCTATGCCGTCAAGCCGAAGATCTCCGCCTCGCTCAACGCCGCCACGCGCGAATGCTACAAATACGGCGGCAAGGAATGCGTGATCCGCGCCTGGGCCTGCGACGCCAAGGGTTGATTTCCTCTTGCTGTCATTCCGGGGCGATGCGTAGCATCGAGCTATGGTGCGCAATTGCGCACCTGAGAATCTCGAGATCCTTTGGACCGCCCCCGAATGACAGTGGAAGGAATAGATGCAGTTCGACACCAAGATCGCGGTCGTGATCCGCACCGATCTTCAGGCTTGGCAGAAGCTCAACGTCGCGTCCTTCCTCACCAGCGGCATTGCCGCGGCTTTTCCCGAATGCATTGGCGATGCCTATGAAGACGCCTCGGGCACGAACTATCATGCGTTGATCGGCCAGCCGATCCTGATCTACGGCGCCGACGGGCCGGCACTATCGCGCGCGCTGGATCGTGCGCTCGTGCGCAACGTCAAGCCGGCGGTCTATACCGAGGACATGTTCAGCACCACGCACGATGCCGCCAATCGCGAGGCGGTGAGGGCCGTGGCGCGCAACGATCTCAATCTCGTCGGCATCGCCATGCGCGCCGAGCGCAAGGTGATCGACAAGATCGTCGACGGCCTGAAGTTCCATAGCTGACACGCCGGCATCGGCGCGGCGTCATCGTGGTGTCATGATGGGGCCGCCTTGCGCAAACTTTGTGCTGTTTGACGCCCATCAAAGGAGCGCGGCGCGGGGTCGTTATTCTGCTCCAAAATGCAGAGGAGCAGACAGATGCCGACCATGAAAGCCGCAATCGTCAAGCAATTCGGCAAGCCGCTGGTGATCGAGGACGTGCCGGTTCCGCAGCCCGGCCCCGGCGAGATTCTGGTCAAGGTGAAGGCCTGCGGCGTCTGTCACACCGATCTGCATGCAGCCTCCGGCGACTGGCCGGTGAAACCGGTACCGCCCTTCATTCCCGGCCACGAGGCGGCCGGCACCGTCGCCGCGCTCGGGCCCGGCGTGAAGAATCTGAAAGTCGGAGATGCCGTCGGCGTCGCCTGGCTGCACGACGCCTGCATGTCTTGCGAATATTGCGAGACCGGCTGGGAGACCCTGTGCGAGCACCAGCACAATACCGGCTACAGCGTGAACGGCGGCTTCGCAGAATATGTGATCGCCTCGGCCGCCTTCGCCGCAAAGCTGCCGGCGACGGTCGATTTCGCCGCCATCGCGCCGATCCTGTGCGCCGGCGTCACCACCTACAAGGGATTGAAGGAGACGGAGGCCAGGCCCGGCGAGTGGGTGGTGATCTCAGGTGTCGGCGGGCTCGGCCATGTCGCGATTCAGTACGCCAAGGCGATGGGGCTCAAGGTCGCTGCCGTCGATATCGCCGAGGACAAGCTGGAGCTGGCGCGCGAAACCGGCGCCGATCTCGCGGTCAATGCCCTCACCGCTGGTGCGGTGGACCAGGTTCTTGCGGCAACCGACGGCGGGGCCCACGGCGTGCTGGTGACGGCGGTCTCGACCGCCGCGTTCGCCCAGGCGCTCAAGATGGTGCGCCGGAAGGGCACCGTCAGCCTCGTCGGCCTGCCGCCGGGCGAATTCCCGACGCCGATCTTCGACGTCGTCCTCAAGCGCATCACGGTGCGCGGCTCCATCGTCGGCACGAGGCGCGACCTCGACGAAGCCGTCGCATTCGCCACCGATGGCAAGGTGAAGGCCGAAGTGACGAAGGTGCCGCTCGCGCAGATCAACGATGTCTTCGAGCGGATGAAGGCCGGCAAGATCGACGGTCGCATGGTGCTTGATTTCGGCTAGCGCCTCATCCAGGCGGCATGCCTTCGAACGTTACCAGGCTGGGATCGAGGCGATCCCAGTCATGGCCGCGCGCGGCGAAAGTGACTGCCTGCGGCTTGTAGCGGGCAGGCTCGTCGAGGCTCGCGGCGCGGATTGTGAAGACGTCGGGCTGCGCCGCGAAGGTCATGTACACAGGCACGCCGCACTGCGTGCAGAAGCCGCGCGTCTTCACGTTGCCGCTGTCGGCGACCATATCCCAATGCTTCGCCTCGCCGGTTAGCGTGACGCCGGCTCGTGCGAACGTCGCGTATGAGCCATGCGCACTGCCGCTTTCGCGCTGGCAGTCCCGGCACTGGCAGTGATTGCTGAACAGGGGTTCGCCGGCAATCGAATAGCGGATCGCGCCGCAGGCGCAGCCGCCGGTATAGGGCTTGTCCATTTAAGTGCTTCCCTACTTGTCTTCGCCGGAGATGGCATCCAGCCGCTGCAGCACCTTGACCCAGCCGTCGCACATGTTGCGATAAGCGGTGTCGTTCGTCGGCGTCACGAAGCCGGAGTGCACCACGCGCACGCGCGTCCCTGCTTCGACCGGCGTGAGGGACCAGGTGACGACGGTGTCGAGCGCCGAGCCGTAACCGGTGTTACCCTCGTCGCCACCCTTCCAGGCATAGGCGAAGCGTTGGTTCGGCACGACTTCCAGAACGCGGCAATGGATCGTGCCATCCCACGCGCCGGCCGGGTTGGTCTTGAACGTGAAAGTGTTGCCTTCGACGGCCTCGAAACCGGTCGGCGGCATCAGCCAGCGCGCAATCAGCTGTGCGCTGGTCAGCGCCTTCCAGATCGTCGCGACGGCGTGAGGGAAGACCTCGTCGATGACGATGTCCTGGGTCTGGATCTTGGAAGCAACAGCACTCACGGATCGATCTCCTTCAAGAGGTCACGCAGATTCTGGAAGCGCTCGCGCCAGAACACGCCGTAATGGTCCATCCAGGTGACCAGCGGTTCGAGCCCCTGCGGCGCGGCGCGGTAATAGACGTTGCGGCCCTCTGCGCGCTCGGCGACGAGGCCCGCCTGTTTCAACGACTTCAGGTGCTGCGAGATGGCGCCCTGAGTTACGCCGCTGCCGCGCGTCAGCTCGGCGACGGTGATCTCCTTGCTCTCGAACACGCGCTCGAACACCGCCCGGCGCGTCGGGTCGGCGAGGGCGCGCATCACAGTGGTGACGGGGTTTGGAGCGGTTTCGATCATGTCGTTCAATTAGTCGATGCTAATTCATTAGTCAATACTAATTCTTCTGAGTCTACCCAGATAACAGCCTCAACTTGACTATGACTGACTAGTCAGTCATATTCATCTAATGATGAAGAAGTCGACCAAGCTCTCCAACAAGTCGGCACAGGGCGCGGAGCCTGCGTCAGCCCGCCGAGAGGTGCCTGCATCGAACCGTGCTGCGCGCGCGCAGGAGCGGCGCGCGGCGATCGTGGACGCCGCGATGGAGGAGTTCATCGCCCGCGGTTTTGCCGCAACGCGCCTCGACGACATTGCCAAACGGGCCGGCGTCGCCAAGGGCACGATCTACCTGCACTTCAAGGACAAGGAATCGATGTTCGAGGAACTGGTGCGCGTCGTGATCGTGCCTGTCGTGGCGCGGCTGACCGCGCTGCCGCCGCCGACGGGCTCGGTGCGCGACCTCGTCGAGGCTTTTGCCAGCAATTTCCTGAAAGAGGTCATCGGCACCAGGCGGGGTGATCTGGTGCGCCTGATTGTGGCGGAGGGCCCGCGCTTTCCGTCCGTCGCCGATTTCTACTACCGCGAGGTCGTCTCGCGCGGGATCGCCGCGATGCGCACGCTGATCGAGCTCGGCATCGCCCGCGGCGAGATCCGGGAGAAGGACCTCGCGCGCTATCCGCAGATCCTGGTCGCGCCCGCGATGATTGCGGTGATCTGGCAAAGCCTGTTTGCGCGGCACGCGCCGCTCGACGCGCAGGACATGCTGCGCGTTCATCTCGATTTGATTTTTGGCGAACGGAGGACGACATGACGTCGTCACGAACCATCTCTCACCTCATCCTGAGGAGCGCGGAACGCGCGTCTCGAAGGATGCAGGCCCGGCTGTGGCTTCTCGCCCTTCGAGACGCCGCTTCGCGGCTCCTCAGGGTGAGGGATCGACAGCCGAATCTGTCGCGCCTCTGTGCGATCGCGGTTCTGGCACTCGCCACCGGTCTCGCCGGGTGCAACGAGAAGCGTGATCCCGGCTTCCAGGGCTGGGTCGAGGCCGACATGATCTTCGTCAGCCCGGACGAAGCGGGGCGGGTGACGAAGCTCAATGTCCGTGAGGGCGACGAGGTCAAGGTCGGCGATGCCCTTTATTCCGTCGACGACGACCTTCAGCTTGCCGATCTCAATCAGCAAAAGGCGACGCTCGCCAACGCGCAACAGACCTATGATCGCGCGGCCTCGCTGAGCAAGACCGGCTCCGGCACGCAGGCCAATCTCGATTCGGCCGTGTCTGCCTTGCGCGTCGCGGAAGCGCGGGTGGCGACGTCGGAGACGCGGATGGCGCGGCGCAAGGGCTTTGCGCCCGTTGCCGGCACCATCCAGCAGATCTATTTCCGCGAGGGCGAGATGGTAGCGGCGCAGCGCCCGGTGCTGTCGATCATGCCGCCCGGCAACATGAAGCTGCGCTTCTTCGTGCCTGAGACCGCGCTGCCGAAGCTCGCGATCGGCGACACGGTGCAGATCGGCTGCGACAATTGCGCGGCCGATCTCACCGCAAAGATCTACTTCATTGCGACCTCGGCCGAATACACCCCGCCTGTCATCTACAGCCTCGATGAGCGCAACAAGCTGGTCTATTTGATCCAGGCGCGGCCGTCGCGCCCCGACGCGCTGCGGGTCGGACAGCCGATCGACGTCTATCTCAATCCGAAGACACCGGTGGCGGACAAGCGATGAATGGCGAGAGCGGCATCGCGATCGACGTCAAGGGCCTGACCAAATCGTTCGGCGGCCGCGAGGTCGTGCACGATCTGTCGATGCAGGTGAAGCGCGGCTCGATCTACGGCTTCCTCGGGCCCAACGGCTCGGGCAAGACCACGACCATCCGTATCCTCTGCGGTCTCCTCACCCCGGATAGCGGCGAGGGCACCTGTCTCGGCTACGACATCCGCCGCGATGCCGAAAAGATCAAGCGCCAGGTCGGCTATATGACCCAGCGCTTCAGCCTTTATCAGGATCTTTCGGTGCGCGAGAACCTCGAATTCGTCGCGCGGCTCTATGGCTTGGCCGATGCGCGCGGGGCAGCGCGCGACATGATCAAGCGGCTCGGGCTCTCGGGACGCGAGGAGCAGCTTGCGGGCGAGCTTTCCGGCGGCTGGAAGCAGCGGCTGGCGCTGGGTGCCTGCACGCTGCCCAGTCCGAAACTGTTGCTGCTGGACGAGCCGACCGCCGGCGTCGATCCCAAGGCGCGGCGTGACTTCTGGAACGAGATCCACGCGCTTGCCGCCGAGGGCCTCACCGTGCTGGTCTCGACCCATTACATGGACGAGGCCGAGCGCTGCCACGAGATCGCCTACATCGCCTACGGCCATCTGCTGGTGCACGGCACCGTGGAGGAGGTGATCGCGAAATCCGCGCTGACGACCTACACCGTGACGGGCGAAGACCTGAACGAGCTCGCGGCCGAGCTCACCGGCAAGCCCGGCGTGGATATGGTGGCGCCGTTCGGCACCTCGCTGCACGTTTCGGGGCGGGACGTTGCCGCGCTGGAAGCCAGCATCGCGCCGTGGCGCGAGCGGAGCGGCCTGCACTGGCAGAAGTCGCACCCCTCACTGGAAGACGTGTTCATCGAACTGATGGGGCGCTCCAAGGACAATTTCCAATGAGTGCCGTCGATCATCCCGCACCACAGCACGAAATCCGCGAGCGCTTCGGCTTCCTGCGGCGCTCCTATGCGATGCTGATCAAGGAGTTCATCCAGCTGAGGCGCGACCGCGTCTCGTTCGCGATGATCGTGATGCTGCCGGTGATGCAGCTGATGCTGTTCGGCTATGCCATCAACACCACGCCGCATCATCTGCCGAGCGCGGTGCTGCTCCAGGAGGACTCCGATCTCGCCCGCTCGATCCTGAAAGCTCTGGAGAACACTGCCTATTTTCGCTTCCTTTACGAGGTGCACGATGTCGAGGATTTCGACAATCTGCTGAAATCCGGCAAGGTGCTGTTCGGTGTCGAGATCCCGCGCGGCTTCGAGCGCGCGGTGCGGCGCGGCGACAGGCCGGCGCTGCTGGTTGCGGCCGATGCCACCGACCCGGTGGCGGCGAGCGCGGCGATCGGCTCGCTCGGCATGGTCGTGCAGACCGCGCTCAAGCACGATCTCTACATCGGCGATCCCCCGGAGATGCCGTTCGAGATCCGCGCGCATGCCCGCTATAATCCGGCCGCGGCCTCCAGCCTCAACATCGTGCCGGGCCTGGTCGGCACCATCCTCACCATGACCATGCTGATCTTCACCGCGCTGTCGGTCACGCGCGAGGTCGAGCGCGGCACCATGGAGAGCCTGCTGTCGATGCCGATCAAGCCGGTGGAGGTGATGTTCGGCAAGATCGTGCCTTACGTGCTCGTCGGCTTCGTGCAGGCGTTTCTCATCATCGGCATCGGGGTTGGCCTGTTCGGCGTCCCCGTGCTCGGCAATCTATTCCTGCTGGCACTGCTCTCGACGCTGTTCATCACCACCAATTTGTCGATCGGCTACACCATCTCGACCGTGGTGCAGAACCAGCTCCAGGCCATGCAGATGTCGATGATGTTCTTCCTGCCGAGCATTCTGCTGTCCGGATTCATGTTTCCCTTCGCGGGCATGCCGACCTGGGCGCAATATCTCGGCGAATGCCTGCCGCTGACGCATTACCTTCGCATCGTCCGCGCCATCATGCTGAAGGGCGCGACCATGCAGAATCTGCATTTCGACGCCCTGGCACTGGCGATCCTGATGGCGCTCGCCATGACCATCGCCGTGACGCGCTTCCGCCGCACGCTGGATTGAGGCACAATACCCCGGAATCGAGGGGCGGAATGGTCAGATTTGCCAGCAGGAGGACACGGCAGCACGCCGTGCTATCGGAGGATTTCGAGCGCGAGCTGACACGCGAAGTGCTTCGCACCGAGCTGCTCCGGGTGCGGGCGCTGATCATGACGGGCTGCGTCATGATGGTGCTGCTCACCGCGATCTATTTGATCGACCCCAGTGTGGTGAACCGGGTGTGGCGCGGAACGGAAGGGCTTGTCGAGGTCTACGGCCTGCTCGGCGGCTTCATCCTGTTCGAGGTTTGGGTCCACACCCAGATCAGGAAGAACCTCCGGCTCGATCGCGATCTGCCGGTGATCCGGCGCTATATCGGCACGCTGATCGAGACTTCGCTGCCAACGGTGATCCTGATCCTGCAAACCCGCACCATGGGTGCGAGCCAGGCGCTCGGTTTCGCCGTGCCGCTGATGTACTTCATCTTCGTCATCCTCTCGACCTTGCGGCTCGACTTCTGGCTCTCTGCGTTCACAGGCTTCGTCGCCGCAGCCGGGCTTCTGTCCGTCGCGCTGCTCTACAACGCGGCCGACGAGGCCGGCGAGCCCCTGATCTATTTCCACGCTGTGCGCAGCATCGTCATCCTGATCTGTGGCGCGCTGGCGGGCGCGGTCGGCGCTCAGCTGCGCCGCCAGTTCGCCGCGAGCATCGCGGCGGCGACCGCACGCGACCGGGTGACGAACCTGTTCGGCCAGCACGTCTCTCCGCAGGTGGTGGAGCGGCTGATGGCGGCGGGAACCAGTGGTGGCGGCGACGTCCGCCGCGTCGCTGTGATGTTCGTCGATTTCCGCGGCTTCAC
Source organism: Bradyrhizobium sp. CCBAU 11430 (assembly GCF_028128855.1). Classification (NCBI taxonomy): domain Bacteria; kingdom Pseudomonadati; phylum Pseudomonadota; class Alphaproteobacteria; order Hyphomicrobiales; family Nitrobacteraceae; genus Bradyrhizobium; species Bradyrhizobium sp. CCBAU 11430. The sequence continues at coordinate 6,953 of NZ_LBJV01000060.1, read as the reverse complement.
GGCGGGCGCGCAGTCGCGCACCCCGCAGGAGGTGGTCGACCGGCTCGATGGCGCCTTTGCGGTGCTGGTCGACGTTCTCGATCGCCACGGCGGTATCGTGAACAAGTTTCTCGGCGATGGCTTTCTCGCGCTGTTCGGCGCGCCGCTGGAAGCCTCCGACGCCGCGCATCGCGCGGTTGCCGCAGGCCGCGAGATGCTGAGTGCGATGGACCGCATCAACGCGCAGACGAGCTGGCCGCTGCGCATCGGCATCGGCATTCATTTCGGCGAGGTCGTCGCCGGCAATATCGGCTCGCCCCGGCGCAAGGAGTACACGGTGATCGGTGACACCGTGAACTTCGCATCGCGCCTGGAGGCGCTGAACAAGGAGTTCGGCTCGCAACTGCTGATTTCCGCGACCGTGCGCGAGGCGCTGGGCAACGATGGTGACGATGCCGTTGCGCTCGGCGAGGTCGAGGTGCGCGGCTATGAGCGGAAGGTGGCGGTGTTTCAGCTCGGCTGAGGGGGCCTTCAAATGTGAGTCGCGTTTCGTTGAAGCGAGCCGCGGTTCGTTGAAGGCTTCTAGAATCTCTTCCGCGATTGCTCCGATTGCTCCGAATTTTGGGGCATGACGAGCGATGTCGCCGGCTTATAGACTGCCGCCCGATGCGGCCGGTCGCGGCCGCGACTTGCATGAGGAAGTGACGATGCAGCGCCGCTACATCACCGTCGACGTGTTCACCGACCGCGCCTTCGGCGGCAACCAGCTCGCCGTGGTGCTCGACGCCGGCGGGCTCACGACGGCGCAGATGCAGACGATCGCGACCGAGTTCAACTATTCCGAGACCACCTTCGTGCTGCCGCCGCGCGACAAGGCCCATGATGCCGAGGTGCGTATCTTCACACCGGTCCGGGAGATGCCGTTTGCGGGCCATCCCAATATCGGGACCTCCTTCGTGCTGGCGAGCCTCGCCAAGGAGCCGAAGCCGCGCCTGCTATTCGAGGAGAAGGCCGGGCTCGTGCCGGTCGATATTTTTCGCGAGCAGGGCCGGGTGGTCAGCACCGAGCTCACCGCGCCGCAGCCGCTGTCACGGCTTGCGCAGCTTTCTGCCGAAGACGTCGCGGCCTGCATCTCCCTGAGCGCCGATGACATCAGGACCGATCGCCATGCGCCGCAGGTCGTCGGCGTCGGAACGCCCTTCGTGGTGGCGGAAGTACGTTCGCGCGATGCGCTGAAGCGGGCCAGGTCCGACGCGGCGGCCTTCGGCAGGCTCTTGCCGCGCGACGGTGCAGTCTCGGTGTGGTTCTATACGCGCGATGTGCCCGCGGCGGAGGCGCCTAGCGAGATCCAGGCGCGGATGTTCATGCGCGGCGCCGGCGGCTACGCTGAGGATCCCGCCACCGGCAGCGCCACGGTTGCCGCGGCCGCGCTGTTCGCCGATCTCGATCCCGTGCGCGATGGCGAGCTCAAGCTCACGGTCGGCCAGGGCTTTGACATGGGCCGGCCGAGCATCCTGCTGACGCGCGTGCGCAAGCAGGACGGCAAGATCGTCTCCGCCCATGTCGGCGGCAGCTGTGTGCGGATGATGGAGGGGACGTTCAAGCTGGCAGGGGAGGGATAGGAACCATCATCCCCGCGCAATGGCGAAGCCGTTGTCGCTGGAGATGCGAGCCCTTGCGAGCCTCGAAGGATGCGCGGCCGAGGTGCAACCTGGGGCACGCCGTCGTGGTTTCGTTCCCCGCCCGAGCTCCGGCTACACCTGCCGTCCCGCCAAGTTCTTCACCGCAACCCCATCGCGCTCCTCGATGATCTCCGCGATCATTTGGCGGTGGCAATGCGTGTGATCCCTCTCGTAGCAGAGCAGGCAGACGGGGCCGGCCTTCTTCACCAGCGCCGAGAGCTCGTCCATCGCCTCTTTGGCCTCGGGCGCCTTGAGGTGCTTTGAGAAGATCTTCTCCAGCACATCGTACTGACCGCTGCGTGCGGCGAGCCGGCCTTCCTTCGGCGTGCCGAGCGCGGCGAGGTGGACATAGGCGATACCACGTTCGTCGAGCCCTGCCGAAAGCTGCTTCTTGGAAAAGCCCGGCCGGCGCGAGGATGTCACCGCGCGCACGTCGACCACGAGCTTGACGCCGGCCTCTACCAGCTCATCCAGCACCGCCTTGGGCGGCGTCTGCTCATAGCCGATGGTGAACAGCTTTTTCGCCTTTGCCATGGCGCACCTCAGCTCACCCTTGCGATCAGTTCCATGGCGCCGGCCGGTGCGCGCACCTTGCCCTCGTGGATGACGTAGGCGAACACGTCGCGTGGCTCCTTCTTTGGCTTGGCCTTGTCAACTTTGGGCAGGTCGTCCGGTTCACCGCCCGAAGCCCAGGCCTGAAGGCGCTCGGCCCAGGCATCGAGCTGCTTGGGCGGGTAGCAGGTCTTGATCTCGTCATTGCCCTTCTGCAGCCGGGCATAGACGAAATCACCGGCGACGTCGGCGATGGCGGGATATTTGCCGTGCTCGGCGAACACCACGGGCGTCTCGAACTCGCGGATCAGCGCCACGAAGTCCGGTGTGCAGAAGCTGTCGTGGCGGACCTCGACGACGTGGCGCAGCGCGCGTCCCTCGAGCTTGCGCGGCAATAGCTCGAGGAACTTGCCGAAATCGGCGCCGTCGAATTTCTTGGTCGGCGCGAACTGCCACAGCACCGGCCCGAGACGGTCGCCGAGCTCCAGCACGCCGGAATCATAGAACCGCTTGATGGAATCGCCGGCTTCCGCCAGCACCCGGCGGTTGGTGGCGAATCGCGGTCCCTTCACCGAGAACACGAAGCCGTCGGGCACCTCGCTCGCCCATTTGCGAAAGCTCTCCGGCTTCTGCGAGCCGTAATAGGTGCCGTTGATCTCGATCGAGGTCAGCTTCGAGGCCGCGTAGGACAGCTCCTTCGCCTGCGTCAGCTTCTCCGGATAGAACACGCCGCGCCACGGCTCGAACGTCCAGCCGCCGATGCCGATGAAGATGTTGCCTGACTTTTTGGACGCAGTTTTTGCTTTGGCCACGGAAGGATCTCGCATCGACGTGGAGGGGATGCCGTCATCCTAGTCAAACCAGTTGTGATTGGCCAGTTGCTGCGTCCCGTCTAAGGTCGCGGCAGGATCTGCGAAAAAGGAGAAAAAGGATGCGGATGCTGATGGTGGGAGCGGCGCTCGTCATGATGACATCTGCTGCCATGATATCTCCAGTCATGGCGGATGACGACGATGCGAAGGGCGCGCAGAAGCTCGCCATGCAGGGCCGCGACGATTACTGGCATTGCCTGGCGCGGGAATATTCGCGCGACAGCAATCGGGGAATGACGGAACAGGATTTTGGCCGCTCGGTCGCGGGCGCCTGTTCGTCGGAGCGGCAATATTACCGAGTGGCGCTGCTCGACTATCTCACCACGCAGTACCCGAGCATCGATGCCGGCGCCCATCTCGCTACCGCGAACAGGGCAGTGGAGGCCGCGCAGAAGGACATCGTGACGGCCTTCGTCAAGCAGAGGCCGCCGGCGAAGTAGGCAATGGCCAATAGCGAGCAGGGGAGAAGCCTGGACCGCCTCATCCGCCATTCGCCTTTCGGCAGCCCTTCCGGCTCCGCGCGCATCCGTGATATCACGGGGCGTATCTGGAACGGGGATGGGTTTCCATGGCGTCTGAGTCGGTAGGGGGCATTTTGGGCGTGATCGCTGCCGCGATCGTGCTTGCAGTCGCCGTCGTGTTCGGGCCGATTGGCCAGTACGGCAAGCCGCCTAAGCCGGCGAAAGTCGAGCCGGCGCCGGCTGCCGCACCCGCGGCTCCCGCCGCGCCGGCGCCGCGCGGGCCGATCATCCGGGAAGTGCCCAACCAATAAGGCACGAAAATCGTCCTTTTCGCCCCTTGCGAAGCGGTCTTGTCATTCCTATCTAGCTTTTAACGGCGCCGTTGAGCGAAAACTCCGGCGTTGGAACGACCTTGGAATAGCTTGGGCTCGCGCCGGATGTACGCGCGGCCCGCCGTTCCGGGGTCGTTGGCATTTTAGGGCCTCTTTTGGCCAAATTCCCTTGGAAACCCCGGCTTGGCAGCGCAGGACGCGGCGGATATACGCTGCCGTCATGAATGAAGCGATCAGACCGGGCTCCGACAATCCGCTGCAGGCTCAAGCAGGGCCGGAACTGTCGGTCATCGTCCCGACCTTCAATGAGCGCGACAATGTCACGGTGCTGTACCGGCGGCTGGAGGCGGTGCTCGCCAACGTCGCCTGGGAAGTCGTGTTCGTCGACGACAATTCACCTGATGGCACCTGGGACGTCGTGCGCGCGCTGGCGCAGCAGGACAGCCGCGTGCGCTGTATCCGCCGCATCGGCCGCCGCGGCCTGTCGGGCGCCTGCATCGAGGGCATCCTGGCGTCCAGCGCGCCCTTTGTGGCCGTGATCGACGCCGACCTCCAGCACGACGAGACGCGACTGCCGAAGATGCTGTTGCTGCTCGCAAGCGACGAGGCCGACCTCGTGGTCGGCAGCCGCTACATCGAGGGCTACAAGAGCGAGGGCTTCAACAAGCAGCGCGCCGGCGCCAGCGCGCTGGCAACCGAGTTCGCCAGGAAGATGCTGCGGGTCGAGATCGCCGATCCCATGAGCGGCTTCTTCATGATCCGCCGCGATCGTTTCGAGCAGCTCGCGCCGAAGCTGTCCGTGCACGGCTTCAAGATCCTGCTCGACGTCGTCGCGACCGCGCACGGCGGCTTGCGGGCGGTCGAGATTCCCTACACTTTCGGCGCCCGTCAGCACGGCGAAAGCAAGCTCGATTCCATGGTCGCGCTCGATTTCCTCGGCCTCGTGCTGGCCAAGCTGAGCAACGACATCGTCTCGCTGCGCTTCATCCTGTTCGCGATGGTCGGCGGCATCGGCCTCGTGGTGCATCTCACCACGCTGTTCATCGGACTTCAGCTGTTCAAGGTGCCGTTCGCGGAGGCGCAGGCCGCCGGCGCCATCGTCGCCATGACCAGCAATTTCATCCTCAACAACTTCCTCACCTATCGCGACCAGCGGCTGAAGGGCTTTGCGCTGCTGCGCGGCCTGATCGCCTTTTACATCGTGTGCAGCGTCGGCCTGCTCGCCAATGTCGGCGTCGCCTTCTCGGTCTACGACCAGGAGCCGATCTGGTGGCTGGCCGGCATGGCCGGTGCGCTGATGGGTGTGGTGTGGAACTACGCGATGTCAGGCCTGTTCGTCTGGCGCAAGAAATAACCCACGATGGGCGGGGCTGACGCGCGGATCGTCCGCAATACCGTGCTGCTGATTCTGGCGCTGGTGGCCCTGCGGCTCGTCGCGGCCGCGTTCACGCCGATCACCTTCGACGAAGCCTATTACTGGATGTGGTCGAACAACCTCGCCGGGGGCTATTACGACCATCCGCCGATGGTCGCCTATGTCATCCGCGCCGGCACCATGATCGCCGGCGATACCGAACTCGGCGTCCGCCTCGTCTCGATCCTGCTCGCACTGCCGATGAGCTATGCGATCTACCGCTCCGCTGCGATCCTGTTCGGCGGCGCGCGCGTGGCGGCGACCAGCGCCGTCCTGCTCAACGTAACCATGATGGCCTCCGTCGGCACGCTGATCGTGACGCCGGATGCGCCGCTCCTGGTCGCATCCAGCTTCGTGCTGTTCTTCCTCGCAAAAGTACTGGAGACCGGCCGCGGCGTCTGGTGGCTTGCGGTCGGCGCGGCCGTCGGTGCGGCACTGCTGTCGAAATACACGGCGATGTTCTTTGGCGCCGGGATCCTGATCTGGCTCGCTTGCGTGCCGAAGCTCAGGCGCTGGTTCCTCTCGCCCTGGCCCTATCTCGGCGGTCTCGTTGCTCTGGCGCTGTTCTCGCCGGTGATCCTCTGGAATGCGGACCATCAATGGGTCTCGTTCGCAAAGCAGCTCGGGCGCGCGAAGATCGAGGACTTCCGACCCGTCTTCATCGCCGAGCTGATCCCCACCCAGATCGCGTTCGCAACCCCGCTGGTCTTCATCCTCGGCGCGATGGGTCTGCACGCGCTGACCTGGCGCCGGGCCGGCGCACTGGCCTCGCGTGTGCTGATCGAGGCGATGTTCTGGACCATCGTCGCCTATTTCGTCTGGCATTCGCTGCATGCCCGCGTCGAGGCCAACTGGTTCGCGCCGGTCTATCCGCCCTTCGTCGTCGCCGCGGCCGCTGCCGCCAACCTCGTGCAATGGAAGCCGCGCCAGCGCCGCCTGGTGGATTTCTGCCTGCGCTGGGCCGCGCCTGTCGGCATCGTGATGTTTGCAGCACTCATCGTGCAGGCCAACACCGGCTGGCTCTCGGGTTATCGCCGCGATGCCACCGTGCGCAGCGTCGGCGTCGGCTGGCGCGAGCTCGCTGCCGAAATCGAAGCCGTGCGCGCGCGCCATGGCGCGACCTGCGTGCTCGCGCAGGACTACGGCACCACGGGCTGGCTGGCCTTTTACTTGCCCCGCGGCACCTGCGTGGTGCAGCAGAACCAGCGCATCCGCTGGGTCAACATGGGCGAGCCCGATCCAAAGCTGCTCGCGGGCAAGCTGCTCTATATCGACGAGCTGCGCCCGGACGGTCATCCCGTCCTCAACGACCTCTTTGCGAAGGTGACGCAGGTCGCGCAATTGCAGCGCAAGCGCGGGCCCCTCGTGGTCGAGACCTACAGCGTCGATCTGCTGGAGGGCGCCAAGGGCGACGTCCTCGACCGCTCGCCGCCGCCGGAAGCGTGGTAGTAGGCCGCACTGCTTCCACAGCGTCGTCCCCCTAACGCGGGGACCCATACCCCCAGGGAGCAGTTTGGCGAAGACTGTTCGTGGGCGATCTTTCAGTTGGTATGGCCAGCTGTGCTCATCGACAGATCACGCGGTATGGGTCCCCGCGAACGCGCTAGGGCATGCACATATCTGGTGCGGCGGATTGACTCGGGTTCGTCCTGGGGGTTCCA
>NZ_LBJV01000059.1:0-162308 GCF_028128855.1 Bradyrhizobium sp. CCBAU 11430 | reverse complement strand
GCGTGCCCACGCATCTTTTGCGATCGAGAGAGATGGTGGGCACGGCGCTTGCGCGCCTTTGCCCACCCTACGACAGCTGTTGTGTGGCGACCGCTTGAGCCTCAGCGCCCCGCGTCCATGTCGCCCGCCTCGCGCTGGCCGCTGAGCCAGAGCGCAAGCAGGGTCCAGAACGCACCGGACAGCAGATACGCACCCGAGGCGATGACACCGAGATTGGTGGCAAGCAGCAATGCGACCAGCGGCGCGAAGCCGGCACCGAACAGCCAGGCCAAGTCCGAGGTCAGCGCGGACGCCGTGTAGCGGTACGCCTGCTTGAAGTTCGAGGCGATCGCGCCGGAGGACTGGCCGAAGGACAGGCCGAGCAGGATGAAGCCGATCACCATGTAGATGGTCTCGCCGAACGCGCCGGCATCGAGCAGCTGCGGGGCAAAACCGCTGTAGATCGCGATCGCGATCGCCGATCCCATCAGCAGCGACTTGCGGCCGACGCGGTCGGCGATGACGCCGGACAGCACGATCGCACCGACACCGAACACGGCGGCGACGATCTCGATGATCAGGAAGCGCACCGGGCTTTCGCGGGTGAACAGGAACACCCAGGACAGCGGAAACACCGTGACCATGTGGAACAGCGCGAAGCTCGCCAGCGGCGCGAACGCCCCCAACATGATGTTCTGACCTTCGCTTGCGACGGTGTCGGCGATGCGCGCGGGCTGCAATTCGCGGGTCTCGAACAGCGAGGCATATTCCTCCGTCGTCACCATGCGCAGGCGCGCGAACAGCGCCACGACGTTGATGGCAAACGCGACGAAGAACGGATAGCGCCAGCCCCAGTCGAAGAAATCGTCGGCCGAGAGGTTGCCGGCGAAATAGGCGAACAGCGCGCTCGCCACGATCAGCCCGAGCGGAGCGCCGAGCTGCGGCACCATCGCGTACCAGCCGCGCTTGGAGGGCGGCGCGTTCAGCGCCAGCAGCGAAGCCATGCCATCCCAGGCGCCGCCCCAGGCCAGACCCTGCGCGATGCGCGCCAGTGCCAGCAGCCAGATCGCGGCAACGCCGATGTCGTGATAGCCGGGCAGGAACGCCAGCGCGACCGTGGCGGTGCCGAGCAGGAACAGCGCCGAGATCAGCTTGGCGGTCTTGCCGTAGGCACGGTCAACCGTCATGAAAATGACGGTGCCGATCGGCCGGGCCATGAAGGCCAGCGCGAAGATCATGAAAGAATAGAGCGTGCCGGTCAGTTCGCTCGCGAACGGGAACACCAGGCGCGGGAACACGATCACCGAGGCGATCGCGAAGACGAAGAAGTCGAAGAATTCCGAGGTGCGGCCGATGATGACGCCGATGGCGATCTCGCCGGGACTGGCCTGGTCGTGGCCGTGCTCGCCCGTGTGGAGGTCTGCCATTGCGGGGGTCTGTGCCGTCGCCATTCGTGCGCCCTTAACGTCCTGAAAACCAAAGCCGACCGCCCGGCGGGCGCCGGGCAATCTGGCCTTCTCTGGCCCAACATTCCGCACTGCAACATTGGACAAATTGTCCAATGTCCGGATTGTTGCGCCGCAGCTACCCGTTGGCCCCACAAAAGAAACTCATTCTCAAAGGCTCGGCCCGTGTCTCGTCTCAAGATCCTGGCGCTACTACCTCTGGCTGCTGCGCTCAGCGGCTGCGACTACGTCGTGCTGGCGCCAGCCGGCGATATCGCTGCCCAGCAGCGCGACCTCGTCATCATCTCCACCATCCTGATGCTCCTGATCGTCGTCCCCGTGATGGCGCTGACGGTGCTGTTCGCCTGGCGCTATCGCCAGTCCAACACGGCCGCTCGCTACGAGCCGGAATGGGACCACTCGACCAAGCTCGAGTTGGTGATCTGGTCCGCACCGCTGCTGATCATCGTCTGCCTGGGCGCGCTGACCTGGATGGGCACGCATCTGCTCGACCCCTATCGCACGCTCGGCCGCATCCATGCCGACCGCGCCGTGGACCAGTCCAGGGCTCCGCTCGAGGTCGACGTCGTCGCGCTCGATTGGAAGTGGCTCTTTATCTACCCCGACTACGGCATCGCCACCGTCAACGAGCTCGCAGCTCCGGTCGACCGTCCGATCAAATTCCGCATCACCGCGTCCTCGGTGATGAACTCGTTCTACATCCCCGCGCTCGCCGGCCAGATCTACGCGATGCCGGGCATGGAGACGAAGCTCCACGCCGTCGTCAACCACGCCGGCACGTATAAGGGCTTCTCGGCGAACTACAGCGGCGCCGGCTTCTCCGGCATGCACTTCAACTTTAGGGGACTCGACGACAAGGGTTTTGACGCCTGGATCGCCAGCGCCAAATCCGCCGGCGGCTCGCTCGGCCGCGCCGAATATCTCCAGCTTGAAAAGCCCAGCCAGAACGAGCCAGTGCGCCGCTACGGCACGATCGACTCCGATCTCTACCGTCTGATCCTCAACATGTGCGTCGAGACCGGCAAGATGTGCCAGAGCGAGATGATGGCGATCGACGCCAAGGGCGGCAACGGTCATCAGGGCCTGAACAACACCCTGCCGCTCACTTACGACAAGTACGCCCGCCGCGGCACCCCGCTTGGGCCGGAGCCGACTTTCGTGGCCGGCACCTGCACGCCCGATGCGCCGCAGGGCAAGACCACGGCGTCCATCACGGCTCCCGTCGACACGGCGCCGTTGCTCGGCGCCGGCCTGAAGCGGCCGAGCTTCGCGCCGCTCAAGTCCTCGTCCTTCTTCCTCGGACTGCGTCCGAAGTCAGACTCCTAAAGAGATCCCCGCATGTCTCCTGATCTTCTCAAGCTCATCTTCGGCCGGCTCGGCTTCGAATCGCTACCGCTGCACGAGCCGATCGTCGTCGGCACCTTCGCGGTGGTCGCGCTCGGCGGCGCCGCACTGCTCGGCGGTCTCACCTATTTCCGCCTCTGGGGTTATCTCTGGCGCGAATGGTTCACCACCGTCGACCACAAGCGCATCGGCATCATGTACATGATCCTCGGCATCGTGATGCTGCTGCGGGGCTTCGCCGATGCGCTGATGATGCGCGGCCAGCAGATGCTCGCCTTTGGCGGCTCCGAAGGCTATCTCAACGCCCATCACTACGATCAGGTCTTCACCGCCCACGGGGTGATCATGATCTTCTTCGTGGCGATGCCGCTGGTGACCGGCCTGATGAACTACGTCGTGCCGCTCCAGATCGGCGCGCGCGACGTGTCGTTCCCGTTCCTGAACAATTTCAGCTTCTGGATGACGGTCGGCGGCGCAGTGCTGGTGATGGCTTCGCTGTTCATCGGCGAATTCGCCCGCACCGGCTGGCTGGCTTATCCACCACTGTCGAACATCGGCTACAGTCCCGATGTCGGCGTCGACTATTACATCTGGGCGCTGCAGGTCGCGGGCGTCGGCACGACGTTGTCAGGCATCAACCTGATCTGCACCATCGTCAAGCTGCGCTGTCCCGGCATGACCATGATGAAGATGCCGGTCTTCACCTGGACCTCGCTCTGCACCAACGTCCTGATCGTCGCCTCCTTCCCCGTCCTGACCGTCGTGCTCGCGCTGCTCTCGCTCGACCGCTACGTCGGCACCAACTTCTTCACGAACGATTTCGGCGGCAGCCCGATGATGTACGTGAACCTGATCTGGATCTGGGGCCATCCCGAGGTCTACATCCTGGTTCTCCCGGCGTTCGGCATCTTCTCGGAGGTGACCTCGACCTTCTCCGGCAAGCGGCTGTTCGGCTACACCTCGATGGTCTACGCCACGGTCGTCATCACCATCCTGTCGTACCTGGTCTGGCTGCACCACTTCTTCACGATGGGCTCGGGCGCCAGCGTCAACTCTTTCTTCGGCATCACCACGATGATCATCTCGATCCCGACGGGCGCGAAGATGTTCAACTGGCTGTTCACGATGTATCGCGGCCGTATCCGCTACGAGCTGCCTATGATGTGGACGATCGCCTTCATGCTGACCTTCGTGATCGGCGGCATGACCGGCGTGCTGCTGGCGGTGCCGCCGGCCGACTTCGTCCTGCACAACAGCCTGTTCCTGATCGCACACTTCCACAACGTGATCATCGGCGGCGTGGTGTTCGGCGCCTTCGCCGGCATCTCCTACTGGTTCCCGAAAGCGTTCGGCTTCAAGCTCGATCCTTTCTGGGGCAAGATGTCGTTCTGGTTCTGGGTCACCGGGTTCTACCTCGCCTTCATGCCGCTCTACGTGCTCGGCCTGATGGGCGTGACCCGTCGCCTGCGCGTGTTCGACGATCCGTCCTTGCAGATCTGGTTCGTCATCGCCGCGATCGGGGCCTTCCTCGTCCTCCTCGGTATCCTCAGCATGCTGATGCAGTTCGCGGTCAGCTTCCTCAGGCGCGAGCAGCTCAAGGACGTCACCGGCGATCCCTGGGACGCGCGCACGCTGGAATGGGCGACCTCCTCGCCCCCTCCCGACTACAACTTCGCCTTCACCCCCGTCGTTCACGACAATGACGCGTGGTGGGACATGAAGAAGCGCGGCTACCAGCGTCCGCTCACCGGGTTCAAGCCGATCCACATGCCCAGCAGCACCGGCACCGGCATCATCCTCGCCGGCCTCGCCACCGCGATGGGATTCGGCTTGATCTGGTACATCTGGTGGTTGGCCGCCGTGAGCTTCGCCGCGCTGCTCGTCGTCGGCATAGGCCACACCTTCAACTATCACCGCGACTTCGACATTCCGGCTGAAGACGTCATCCGGACCGAGGACGCGCGCACCAAACTGCTCGCCGGAGCCAAGTAAATGACTGTCGCTGTCAATCCCTCCCAAACCGGCGAGCCGGTCTTCTATCTCGTCGACGAGCATCCGCATCCGGAAGGCTGGAGCACCTCGCTCGGCTTCTGGATCTATCTGATGAGCGACTGTCTCATCTTCGCGATCCTGTTCGCCACCTTCGGCGTGCTCGGCGGCAACTACGCCGCAGGTCCCGCGCCGAAGGACCTGTTCGACCTGAACCTGGTCGCGGTGAACACCTCGATGCTGCTGCTGTCATCGATCACGTATGGTTTTGCCATGCTGACGATGCAGCAGAACCGGGTCGCACAGACGCAGGTCTGGCTGGCGATCACCGGCTTGTTCGGCCTCGCCTTCATCGGCATCGAACTCACCGAGTTCGCTCACATGATCCATGAAGGCGCCACGCCCCAGCGCAGCGCTTTCCTTTCGGCGTTCTTCACCCTGGTCGGCACCCACGGCCTGCACGTTTCCTGCGGCCTGATCTGGCTGGTGACGCTGATGGTGCAGGTCCAGAAGTTCGGCCTGATCGAAGCCAACCGCCGCCGTCTGATGTGCCTCTCGATGTTCTGGCACTTCCTCGACGTGGTCTGGATCGGCGTCTTCACCTTCGTCTATCTCCTGGGAGTTCTGCGATGAACACCGATACCCATGCCGCCCATGCGGGCGATCATCACCACGAAGGCGGCCACGCCCACGGCTCGTTCTCGACCTATATGCTCGGTTTCGTGCTCTCGGTCGTGCTGACCGCGATCCCGTTCTGGCTGGTGATGAGCGGCGCACTGCCGAGCAAGCAGATCACCGCGCTCGTGATCATGGCCTTCGCAGTCGTGCAGATCGTCGTGCACATGATCTACTTCCTGCACATGAACACGACGTCCGAGAACGGCTGGAGCATGATGGCGTTGATCTTCACCATCGTGATGGTGGTGATCGCGCTGTCGGGTTCGCTGTGGGTGATGAGCCACCTCAACAGCAACATGATGCCGATGCACCAGATGAGCGGAATGAAGTGAGCGAGTCAGGGACCGAGACAAGCCGGGCGAACGGAGCGCGCAGCGAGGCTGCGCGGTCCCCGTCCCTGTGGCTCACGGTCCTCTCGCTGACGGCCTTTGTTCTTCTGATCGCACTTGGCGTCTGGCAGATCGAGCGCCGCGCCTGGAAGCTGGCGCTGATCGACCGCGTCGAGCAGCGCGTCCATGCCCCGGCCCAGCCGGTCCCCTCGCCCGATTCATGGCCTGCGGTTTCCACGGCAAATGACGAATACAGGCATGTCAGCGTCACCGGCCGCTTCCTGCATGACCGCGAGACGCTGGTCCAGGCGGTCACCGAGGAAGGCCCGGGCTATTGGGTGCTGACACCGCTCCAGCGCAACGACGGCACACAGGTCCTGGTCAACCGCGGCTTCGTGCCGTCCGAGCGGCGCGACGCATCGACGCGCCGGGACGGCAATCCGGACGGCCAGGTCGAGATCACCGGCCTGCTCCGCATCACAGAGCCGAAAGGCGGATTCCTCCGGAACAACGTGCCCCAGCACAACCGCTGGTATTCGCGCGATGTCGCCGCGATTGCGACGGCCCGCGGTCTGCACGATGTCGCGCCGTTCTTCGTCGATGCCGATGCCGGATCACAATCCGGCAGCGGGCCGATCGGCGGATTGACCGTGGTCAGCTTTCCCAATAACCACCTGATCTACGCGCTGACGTGGTTCGCCCTGGCTTTCATGCTGGCGGGTAAACTCTTCGTCACATTCGGCGGCGGGCTGTTCCGCCGCAAACGCTTCGTCCACGAACCGGCCGGCGGCTCCGATGCCGTCGCCCGCAGGACGGGATCAGATGCTGGAACGATCGTCGAACAGGCCTGACGACGGGAAGACGCTTTCCCAACCATTTGCGCATGACGGGCTGGCCGTCACGCTGCAATCGCAGGCCGACGCGCGCAGCGAGCTGATCGGCACGACTCCGACCGACGACGAGACCAACCGCAAGAACATGGCGCTGTTGATCCAGCTGCGCTGGACCGCGGTGGTCGGCCAGATCGTGACCATCGGCGGCGTGCATTTTGGGCTCGGCATTCCCCTGCCGCTGGAGCGGATGGGCGCGGTGATCGGCGCGCTGGTGCTGCTCAACGTTTCCAGTCTGGTCTGGGTGCGCCATCGCGCCGCGGTCACCAACAACGAGCTGCTGGTCGCCTTGATGCTGGACGTCGCCGCGCTGACCGCGCAGCTCTACCTCTCCGGCGGCGCCACCAATCCCTTCACCTCGCTGTTCCTGCTCCAGGTGACGCTCGGCGCGGTGCTGCTCGATGCCCGCTCAACCTGGTCGCTGGTCGCGCTGACCTGCGCGAGTTTTGTCTGGCTGACGCTGGCATACCGCCCGCTGGACCTGCCGCCCAACCCATTGAGCGAGACCTACACGCTCACGGTCGCCGGCATGCTGCTGGGCTTCGTGCTCAACGCCGTGCTGCTGGTCGTGTTCGTCACGCGCATCAATCGAAACCTGAGGGAGCGCGACGCGCATCTGGCAGCCTTGCGCCAGCATGCCGCCGAGCAGGATCACATCGTCCGCATGGGCCTGCTCGCCTCCGGCGCGGCCCATGAGCTCGGCACGCCGCTCGCCTCGCTCTCGGTGATCCTCAGCGATTGGCGCCGCATGCCCGATCTTGCCGCCGATCAGGAGCTCGCCGAGGACCTCGCGGAGATGGAGACCTCGCTGCAACGCTGCAAGTCGATCGTGACGGGGATCCTGGTCTCGGCGGGCGAAGCACGCGGCGAAGGCTCATCGCCGACGACGGTGACGGCCTTCGTCACCGCCCTGGTCGACGAATGGCGCGACGCGCGCTCGGCGCGGACGCTCTACTTCGTCAATACGTTCGGCGCGGACGTCGCCATCGTCTCCGACATCGCGTTGAAGCAGGTCATCTTCAACGTGCTCGACAACGCCTACGAGGTCTCGCGGGAATGGGTCGAGCTCGTCGCCGAGCGCGAGGGCGACAATCTCGCGCTGTCGATCAGCGATCGCGGCCCGGGCTTTGCGCCAGAGATGCTGGCGCAGCTCGGAAAGCCGTATCACTCGAGCAAGGGCCGCGCTGGCGGCGGGCTCGGGCTGTTCCTGGTGGTGAACGTCGTGCGCAAGCTCGGAGGCAGCGTGACCGCCGAGAACCACAGGAAGCGCGGCGCCACGGTCCGCCTCACGCTGCCGCTCGCAACGTTGGCGATCGGAGGGAATTTTGACGCCTGACCGTTCGCTCATCGTCGTCGAGGACGATGCCGGCTTTGCGCGCACGCTGAAGCGCTCGTTCGAGCGCCGCGGCTATGATGTCGTGCTCGCCGCCTCGATCGAGGACGTGCGGAACGTGCTGGAGGAGCGCTCCTTCGGCCACGCCGTTGTCGACCTCAAGCTCGGCGGCGCCTCGGGCCTCGCCTGCGTCGAGCTCCTGCACACGCATGATCCTGACATGCTGATCGT
The DNA here is from genome assembly GCF_028128855.1 of Bradyrhizobium sp. CCBAU 11430. NCBI lineage: Bacteria > Pseudomonadati > Pseudomonadota > Alphaproteobacteria > Hyphomicrobiales > Nitrobacteraceae > Bradyrhizobium > Bradyrhizobium sp. CCBAU 11430. The sequence goes on along the minus strand of NZ_LBJV01000059.1, from coordinate 154,069 downwards.
GGTGCTCACAGGCTTTGCCAGCATTTCGACCGCCGTCGAGGCGATCAAGCTGGGCGCCTGCCACTATCTCGCAAAGCCCTCGAACACTGACGACATCGAAGCCGCCTTCAACAAGGCCGAAGGCAACGCCGAGGTCGCGCTCGATGCACGGCCGACCTCGATCAAGACGCTGGAATGGGAGCGCATCCACCAGACCCTGATCGAGACGAATTTCAACATCTCGGAAGCGGCGCGAAGGCTCGGCATGCACCGGCGCACGCTGGCGCGCAAGCTCGAGAAGCGGCCGGTGAAGTAGGCCTTCACCAAGGTCTCACCGCCGTCATTCCGGGGCGTGCGGAGCACGAGCCCGGAATCCATCAGGCGGCAAAGACGGTGGTTGAATGGATTCCGGGCTCTCGCTTCGCGAGCCCCGGAATGACGGCTACGACCCCAAACAAAAAGCCCGGCGCGAGGCCGGGCTTTTGATTGCTTGCGCAGAACGAAGCTGCTTACGCGGCCTCGTCGGCGACCGTGGTGTCGTCGCCATCGGTATCGTCGGCATCGCCCTCGGCATCCGCCTCGCCCTCGGCGGCTTCCGCCTTGGCGTTGCGGCGCGGGCTCTTGGCGAGCTGGGCCTCGATCTCCTTGACCGCTTCGGTCTCGGTCGAGTGCTGCACCACCGCGATCTCGCGGGACAGACGATCGAGCGCCGCTTCATAGAGCTGGCGTTCGCTGTAGGACTGCTCCGGCTGCGACTCCGAGCGATAGAGGTCGCGCACGACTTCCGCGATCGCGACGATGTCGCCCGAATTGATCTTCGCTTCGTATTCCTGGGCACGGCGCGACCACATGGTGCGCTTGACGCGGGCGCGGCCCTTGAGCGTCTCCAGCGCCTTCTTCACCAGCGCCGGCTCGGACAGCTTGCGCATGCCGACATTGGCGACCTTGGCGGTCGGCACGCGCAGCGTCATCTTGTCCTTGATGAAGTTGATGACGAACAGCTCGAGCTTCGCGCCGGCGATCTCCTGCTCCTCGATGGCCAGGATCTGGCCGACGCCGTGAGCGGGATAGACGACGAATTCATTGGCCTTGAAGCCCTGACGCTGGGTCACGACCTTCTTTTCCTCGACCTTCGGCGCAGCAGCCGCCGGCTTCACAGCGGGCTTGGCGGCAGCAACCGGAGCCTTGGCAGGAGCGGCAACGGGAGCCTTCGACGCGGCGGGCTTGGCAGCGGGAGCCTTGGCAGCAACGGGCTTGACAGCAGGCTTGGCAGCGGTCGCTTTCGCGGCCGGTTTGGCAGTCTTGTTAGGCATTGCGCTTCTTTTGTTCTTCGAGGACTTTGCAGCCGGTGCCTTCGTCGCGGTCCGACCCTTGGATGCGCTACGGCTGGCCGCGGCGACTTTTTTGGCCTCCTTATGGGAAGCCCTCGCTGAAGTACTCTTTTTACGCGTTTTCTGTGACACAGCCTGCGCGCGGAAACTGCCACGCCCCTGTTCGACATTTGGTTTCACGGGAACCCAGCGGGGCCAACGGGGCTGACGGGTTCGGCTTAATGTGCCCAATATAGCACATTTCCCGCAAAAATCAATGATTTAGGGGTCTTGAGGGCTGGTTTTCGGCGGCAGCGCCGCTATTAGGGTTAAGTTTGAGCCCGATTCAGTCGCCGGAGCCGGGGTTCGGAGAAAAATATTTCTCGAACTTGCCTTCCATGCCGTCGAATTCCTTGGCGTCGGCAGGTGATTCTTTCTTCTGGGTGATGTTCGGCCAGCTCTTGGCGTAGTCGGCGTTGACCGAAAGCCACTTTTCCAGGCCCGGTTCCGTGTCCGGCTTGATGGCGTCGGCGGGGCATTCCGGCTCGCACACGCCGCAATCGATGCACTCGTCGGGGTGGATGACGAGCATGTTGTCACCCTCGTAGAAGCAATCGACCGGGCAGACCTCGACGCAGTCGGTGTACTTGCACTTGATGCAGTTTTCAGTGACGACGTAAGTCATCCAACGCTCCGAAAAGCTCTTTTAAAAGTCGCGGCTTGCGTAGCGCGGATGGCCGGGCGCCGCAAGGTCGGGAAGGCCCGATCATGACCGCTTTGTGTGTTTGATCGACCAAGAAGTGAATTCGAAACGCAATTAATTGCGTTTCGCTTCGCTTAGCTCCTCGAAGAGCACCCGCGCCGCGGCAGCATCGCCACGGCGCTCGCTGAAGCCGGTGACCTTCAACACCCGCACGGTGCGATCGAGCGCGACGGTGATGACGTCGCCGATCTTGATCGCATGCCCCGGCGACTTTTCACGCTCACCGTTGACGCGAACGTGGCCCGACCCGACGAGCTCGGCCGCGGAGGTGCGCGCCTTCACCACCCGCGCGTGCCACAACCATTTGTCGAGGCGCTGCCGCTCGGTCGTGGGATTACTCCTTCCGGCCGGACAGCTGCTCTTTCAGCGCGGCGAGCTTGGCGAAGGGCGAGTTCGGATCGGCCGGACGATCGCGCTCGCGTGGGTTTGCGCTCGAGGCGTAGGGACGCAGCGACGGTCCGCCCTGGCGGTCGCGGCCCTTGTCGCGGTCACGGCCGCGATTGTCACGGCCCTTGTCGCGATCTCCGCCGAACTTGCCCTTGTCGCGATCGCGTCCCTTGTTGTCGCGATCCTTGCCCTCGAAGCGGCGATTCCTGTCGTCGCGCCCCTCGGGACGCGGCGCGCCTTCGCCACCTTCGCGCGGCTTGCGGAAGTCTCTGCCGCCGTCCCTGCGATGGCCGCCATGACGCTGGCCCGGCTTCGCGCCGTCGGCGGCTTGCGCGGCCCCGCCTTCCGCGGGCGCGGCACCTGCCTCGGCGCCTCCTTGCGGACGCGGCTGATGGTGATGACGCTGATGGCGATGGCGCTCGTGGCGTGGCTTGCGGTCCTCGTGACGGCCGCCGGGACGCCAGACCTCGATCAGTTCGGGCTCGGCGGGCGTCGCCGCAGCTTCAGGCGCGGCGGCGTCGGGTGACGCGGCAGCTTCGGTTGCGGCGGTCTCGGCCGGAGCGGCTTCGAGGCCGGCAGCCTCGACGGGCGCAGCGGGCTCTTCCGCCGGCGGCGCAATGCCGGGGGCGTCTTCGGGCGTGACGGGGGCCTCCGGAGAGGCTTCCAGCACGGGCTCGGCCTCCTGGGCCGGCTCGTCCTGCACCTCCATGCCGGGCGCATCTTCGACGGTGACCGGCTCGGCGACCGCTTCGGTGGAGGCCTCCGCCGGCAAGCCGGCAACGGCCTCCGCCGCGGTCTCGGTCGAGGAGTCGGCGCTTCCTTCAGCCGGCGGCGTCTCGGCCGCGACCGTTTCCACCACGGCCGGCTTTTGCGGCAGCGGCGGACGCTTCTCCATGCGGTAGCCGAGCGCACGCAGCACCGAGGCGAAATCCTCGCCGGCAGATCCGGTGAGCGAGGTCATCGCCTGCGTCACCACGAAACTGCGGCCGTCGAAGGCGCCGGCCGGCTTTTCGCCGGACGCGTTCTCGCGCCAGGCCAGCGCCGGGCGGATCAGATCGGCAAGACGCTCCAGGATGTCGACGCGCACGGCGCGTTCGCCGGCCTGCTTGTAGCCGAGCACGCGATAGGCATCGCGCGGCAGCGCCTTGTCGACCGGGAACGAGGTACGGCCCGAGCTCGCCAGATGCTGCGCGCCCGACAGCGAGGACAGATCGACATTGTCCTGCTTCAGCGCCCACAACAGCGCTGCGAGCGCACGCGCGGCAGGCTTCAAAAGGCCGGGGAAATAGATGTGGTAGGCGCCGAACCGGACGCCGTATTTGCGCAGCACCGCGCGCGAGGGCTGGTCGAGATCCTTCAGCTCGTTCGCGATCTTGGGCCGCTCCAGCACGCCGAGCGCCTCGACCAGCTGATAGGCGATGCCGCGGGCGATGCCGGTGACGTCCTCGGCCTTGGAGAGCTCGAACATCGGCCCGAGCAGCTTCTCGACATGGGTCTTGAGCCAGAGCTCGAGCCGGGCCTGCACTTTTTCGCGCGGCGCCCCGGTGAGACGCTCGTCCGAGATGATGCGGATGCGCGGATGCAGCGCCTCCTCTGCGGCAGACAGCCGCGCCACGGCGTCGCCGGTCCAGCGGATGGTGCCTTCCGAGGTCAGCACGAACTGATCGTCCGGCGCGTTGCCGAGCTTTTCGGCGCGCGTGTTGATCTCGCCGGCGAGCACTGCTTGCGCTGCAGCCTGCAAGGCTTTCGCATCCGAACCAGCTTCCGCCGCATCCGGTGCAAAGGTGAAGCCGTCGAGGCGGCCGATGACATGGCCTTCGACGATGACTTCGCCGGTCTTGCCGATTTCAGTATTCAAGCTCGTGTTCTCCCGCAGGCGGCGCATCAATACACTGGTCCGGCGATCAACGAAACGCTCAGTCAAGCGTTCATGGAGCGCATCCGATAATTTATTTTCGACCTCGCGGGCGATCCCCTGCCAGCGTTCGGGGTCTTTCAGCCAGTCCGGGCGGTTGGCGACGAAGGTCCAGGTGCGGATCTGCGCGATCCGGGCCGACAGCGTGTCGATGTCGCCGTCGACGCGGTCGGCCTGGGTGATCTGGGCCTCGAACCAGGCGTCGGGGATGCAGCTCTTCCGCATCAGGAAGCCGTACAGCGTGGTCACCAGCTCGGCATGGGCGGCCGGCGACAATTTCCGGTAATCGGGGACCTGGCAGGCCTCCCAAAGCCGCTCCACCGCCGCCTTGCCATGCGCGATATCGCGCACCTCGACGTCGCGGGCGGCATGGTCGAGCACGCGCATGTCCTCGGCGACAGGGGCGCGCGTCAGCGCCTCGTGGCCGGGGGCGAGGTTCAGGGACACCTGGAGCGCGCCGAGCGAGGAGAAATCCAGCCTGGCGTTGCGCCATTGCAGCATCTTCACGGGATCGAAGGTGTGGTTCTGCAGCGCGTTGACGAGCTCGGGCTCGAACGGTGCGCAGCGGCCGGTGGTGCCGAAAGTGCCGTTGCGCGTGGCGCGGCCGGCGCGCCCCGCGATCTGCGCGAATTCGGACGGCGTCAGCCGGCGGAACTGGTAGCCGTCGAACTTGCGGTCGGAGGCGAAGGCGACGTGGTCGACGTCGAGATTGAGGCCCATGCCGACGGCGTCGGTGGCGACGAGATAATCGACATCGCCGTTCTGGAACATCGCCACCTGCGCATTGCGCGTGCGTGGGCTGAGCGAGCCCAGCACCACCGCGGCGCCGCCATGCTGGCGGCGGATCAGCTCGGCGATGGCGTAGACTTCATCGGCCGAGAACGCGACGATCGCGGTGCGGCGCGGCTGGCGCGTGATCTTGCGATCGCCAGCGAATTCCAGCTGCGACAGGCGCGGCCGCGTGATCATGGACACGCCCGGCAACAGCCGCTCGATGATCGGGCGCATGGTGGCGGCGCCCAAGAGCAGCGTCTCGTCGCGGCCGCGGCGGTTGAGGATGCGATCGGTGAAGACGTGGCCGCGTTCGAGATCGCTGGCGATCTGGACCTCGTCGACGGCAAGGAAGGAGACGTCGAGGTCGCGCGGCATCGCCTCGACGGTCGACACCCAATAGCGCGGGCTCTTCGGCTTGATCTTCTCCTCGCCGGTGACGAGCGCGACCGCCTCGGCTCCGACCCGCGCGGCGATCTTGTTGTAGACCTCGCGCGCCAAGAGGCGCAGCGGCAGCCCGATCATCCCGGAAGGGTGCGCCAGCATCCGCTCGATGGCGAGATGGGTCTTGCCGGTGTTGGTCGGCCCGAGCACCGCAGTGACGCCGGCGCCAGGCACGCGATCGGACGGCGCGCGCTCGGAAGCGAAGGGGGAGGAGGAAAAGGGCATCTGGGGGATTAGGTAGTGGCGATTTGGGCGAATGTCAGTGCTGTTGTGGGCGGGGGCGGGCAGCGCTTGGAAGTCACCTCGCCCCGCTTGCGGGGAGAGGTCGGCGCAAAGCGCCGGGTGAGGGGGACTCTCCGCGAGTCCATCTGTCACCGCATCTGTGGAGACTCCCCCTCACCCCGACCCTCTCCCCGCAAGCGGGGCGAGGGAGAAAAACCTCGCGCAACTGTCTCACTTTGCGACGCTTTTCCCGTTGGTCTTAAGCTTCGGAACGACTCTAGAACGAATCGCGGCCGAATCGCTGACTCCCCCCGGAGTCATGTTCCGTTCACGCAACATGTCGCGGGAGTCTTGTTGGCTGCAACTAGATGGAGTTTTGGGCTGCCGTACAAGTGACGTTTCGATGGCGCAAAGCCTTAAGTTGGGGACGGCGCGGAGTCGAATCAGAATCGGGGAGGAGTCAAATGGATTCCGGGACCGGAGCCGCCGGGACCAATTTTTGCGAAAACAACCCCATGCACAGTAGGTAAGTGGTTGATTTTGCGAGATCCCTTACCCTCCCCTGGAGGGGGAGGGTCGGCACGCGAGCGAGCGAAGCGAGATGCGTGACGGGGCGGGGTGATCTCTCCCCACGGGCAGTCTTCGTGTGGAGAGATCACCCCACCCCGCTCGCGCTGCGCGCGATCGACCCTCCCCCTCCAGGGGAGGGTAAACGGGACCACCGCCGCCGCTTACTGCGTCTTCGCCACCCTTGGCGGCTGGGCCGTGGTGATGAAGCTGGTCGCTTCCAGCATGGCCGGCCCCAGGGGCGTCGGCACTTTCAGCCAGAACGGGACCAGGACGCGGGTGCCGGCGACGGGGGCAAACGCAATCTCGATGTTGCGCTGGGCGGCGAGATATTTGATCACGGGGCGGTCGGGGATGTAGCCGGCGACGGGCACGAAATAGAGCGAACAGACCACCACCGGGCCGTGATAGCCCTTCTCCGCCTTCACATTCTCCATGCGCTTGAAATCGAGCTTGAGATCGTAGCGCATGCGGCCGTCGAACACCGGGGCCGAGTTGTGGCAGGCGTCCGGCGAGACTGGGTCGCCATTGCCGGGCACGCGCAGCAGCGAGGCCGTCATGGGGTCCCAGACGCCGCGGCGATGCGCGTCGGTGACGACGACGCGGTCCGGATCGACCGGCGGCTCCGGCAGGATCGCAAAATCCTTCACATTGCCCTTGTCGAGCGTGATGCGGATCTCTTCGGTCTTCTTCGAGGTGGTGGTGGAGGCCTGGTAGCCGGTCGCCACCAGCGCGCCGCCAACGATGCGCCCTTGGCTGGCGCCGGTGCCAGAGCCGCCCGTGAACGACTTCAGCAGCCCCGAGGTGCCGCCCGCGGCCGCCGCCGAGAACACGTCGTCCTGGATGTCGATGTTCCATGCGCCCTTGCCGACGGGAATGCCGGCCAGCGAGGCCTCATATTGCGCCTCGAGCTTGCCCTGCGCCGCCGCGGGCACCGCGCCCCACGCCACGGCCAGGCCGCAAAGCGCCGCCAGCCAGCCGGCAAAGCGCGGACGGACTGAGCGCTGTTCTGGCGCAAAAGGGGACGTTGTGAGCACGAAACAATCCAATCGGGGCGCGACGGTTGTTACTTAAGCCAAAAACCGCGGCGAGCAATGTGTCCGGGCGCATGAGGCCGGGAACTCCACCGGAGTCTTCGGTCGCGAATACGCCCTTTATGTGATGGTAAGGCGCGACAAACATTGCCGTTTTGGTGATCGGCTTCGCCTCTCCCGCTGCCTTTTCCCCCTCGCCCCGCTTGCGGGGAGAGGGTCGGGGTGAGGGGGGCTCTCCGCGAGGGCGGCGATAGTTGAGGTCATAGGCGGCTCCCTCACCCGCGGAGACGCCCCCTCACCCGGAATCCGCGCTATTCGCGCGCATTCCGGCCTCTCCCCGCAGGCGGGGAGAGGCGAAAAGACCGCCCAAATCCTTGACTACCCGCCCCTTCCCCCCTATACGTCCGCCCGCTCCCTGCAAGGACGAAGAATTAGCCCCCGTGGCGCCCAGAATGGCGGCCGCACTCGTTAGGGGTTCGAAACTTAAGGATTTCTACCATGTCTCGCCGCTGCGAACTGACGGCCAAGGGCCCCCTCGTCGGCCACAAGGTCAGCCACTCCAACATCAAGACCAAGCGCCGCTTCCTGCCGAACCTGGTCAACGTGACCTTCATCAGCGAAGCCCTGGAGCGCAACGTGCGCCTGCGCGTCTCGACCAACGCGGTCAAGAGCGTCGACCACAATGGCGGCCTCGACGCCTTCCTGCTCAAGGCCAAGGCCGACCTTCTGTCGCCCCGCGCCCTCGAGCTGAAGCGCGCCATCCAGAAAAAGGTCGGCCCGACGGCTGCACCGGCCAAGAAGGCCAGCTAAGTTTTTCAGAAATTGGGCGGGGGCTAGGTTGCGTCGCGTCGCGTGGCGTAGGCTTAGCCAGTAGAGTTTTGCGTGACGGCCGGATCGGAAGATCCGGCCGTTTTTGTTTTGGGCTGTGCATATCGCCACTTGGGATGGAGGCGGCTAAGCCTTATTGCTCATTTTGGTTGCATTGACGCGTCACTACTATTTTCAAAATTTCCTGAGTGGGATGGGATGACAATCAAGGAACCTCTATTGGGGCAACTGAATCAGGGCTCCATTTTCTCGTGCGCAAAAGCAGAACGTTATCCAGATTGTCCAATCTATGGTCTAGTGCTGACCGCGCGATGCGACCTCGAGCAAGACAAGTACAATGTGCTCAACTACGCCCCGGCTGTGCCACTCCGTGATTGGCTCAAAGTCGATGGTTACGAGCTAGTCTTATCGAGAGCCTCGGCTGATTCGGCGTCTAGAATCGCGTCCGCGCTGAAGACGATCGATCTTCCCCTCAGCATACTATCCTCACAGACTCCGGCCTCGATTCTTGAAACGTATATCCGAGCAGACGACGCGGATATCCGATCGCGTACTCGGTCGACAGATCACAAGCCGTCGGCGACAAGGGGTGGAGCACCGAAGATATTGCAAGCAATCTGTTAGATTCTGGGGATTCGGCGGAGCAAAGCGAGGTCGTCAGAACGGTCTTCAGATCTTCGCCCGACATCGTGAACTTAGCATTCGCCATTCTGGCGTCTGGAGCGACTCTTTTTACTAATTTTGACAACCCAATGGAGGCCGCAGCCTCGGGCTTCACTGAAGCCGAGGAACGGCTCTGCGCTGAACCGATCTACTACCATGCAGCGAATGAGCAGGCACTAATCGAAGGCGCATTTGAACGTGCAGAAGCACTTCAGAAGGACCTTGGATGTCGGCGTAGCGACATACTGATTGTCAGCCTCAACAGCAATATCGTAACAGAACTGACTGAATATGCCCGAAACAGGAACAAGCCTGCAATTCTCCTTACGAGACGAGGGGATGCTACGGCAGTTGGTGCTGCGCGCGAGGCGTCGCAGTGGGTTCTTGGTCACGCCGATTTTGTCGGCGGCCTCGAATTTCATGGCGTCATCATAGTAGGCGTTGACGGTGGACGGGTTCCACCTACCGCGAACGATGAGGATTCGAGCAGCAAGAGCTTCCTATCCTATGTGTCCCATAACCGGTTGTACGTCGCGGTAAGTCGAGCTCGTTATCGAGTCGAACTCCTTGGAGAAAAGGCTAGAGGACCGAGTCGGCTCGTAGCAGGAGCTATAGATTCGGGGCTGCTAGCGCAGCGCGATATCTAGGTTGCGCAGCTATTGAAGGCACTATTGCGGGAGGCCAATCTCGCAAGATTATGACCTGCGTTTGGTGCTTCCTTCGGTCGGCTCATCTCGTGCTTAGCATTACCGGGAGGGGCATACCGTGGAGACCGATCCCAAACCCGCCCCCGAATAACCTCGTCATCTGCCGTGACGGCACCCGTAAACACCTCCCGCGCGCGTTAACCGTTCATTAACCAACGCACCCTAGCCTGCTGTAATCGTCCAGCCATCATTAGCTCGAAATGCCTTCCCGGTTCGCTCCAGGAGAAGCGCCGATGTGCGTTGCGTTGTTGACGTATGCCGATCTCAGTGCCCGCCTCAACATCTCGCGCGAGGCCGCGCGGTCGCTGGCGCGACGACGCCGGCTGCCGCGCTCGCGTTCGGATGACGGCAAGGCCCTGGTGAGCGTTGATCTCGCCGAGCTCCGGTACACACCCCGCCCGCGACGTGCCCGCCCGGCAGACCCCATCGATGTTTCCATGGCCAAGATCGAGGCCGTCAAGACCGAGTCCTTCAAGGCGGAGATCGCGCGGCTCGAAGACGTCGCAACCGCCTACAGGGCCGTGTTCGAACGCGAGCGGGAGCGCGCCGATCGCCTCGCCGTCGAGCTGCAGCAGGCGACCGCCGAGACCATGGCAGCCAATTCGTGGGCTTCGCGACTGGAAGACGAAGTGACGGCGCTGCGGAGCGATCGCCGGGACGGCTCGATCGCGGGACACGCCGCGCGTCGATTGGGACATCTGGCCGCCGCCATCGTCAAAGCAGACCGCGCGGCTAGCAGGTAGCACTCGAAGACTTTCTCTAATCCCCGGCTTGCCGGACCAATCGCGAGGGAAAAATGGCTGGCAATATCGATATTCATGAAATGAAGGCCCGCATCGTCGTGTTCGGTGTCGGCGGCGCAGGCGGCAATGCCGTCAACAACATGATCACGGCCGGGCTGCAAGGGGTCGAGTTCGTGGTCGCCAACACCGACGCGCAGGCGCTGGCCATGTCGAAGGCGAAGCACCTCATCCAGCTCGGCACGCATGTCACCGCAGGCCTCGGCGCCGGCTCGCAGCCGGAACTGGGCCGCGCCGCAGCCGAGGAGGCCATCGATGCGATCCGCAATCAGTTGAGCGGCGCGCACATGGTGTTCGTGACTTCAGGCATGGGCGGCGGCACTGGCACCGGAGCTGCCCCCGTCGTCGCCAGGACCGCGCGCGAGCTCGGCATTCTCACGATCGGCGTGGTTACCAAGCCGTTCTACTTCGAGGGCCAGCGCCGCATGCGCTTTGCCGAGGCCGGCATCGAGGAGCTGCTGAAGACGGTCGACACCCTCCTGATCATCCCGAACCAGAACCTGTTCCGGGTGGCCAGCGACAAGACCACATTCGCCGATGCCTTCGCCCTTGCCGACCAGGTGCTTTATTCGGGCGTGGCCTGCATCAGCGACCTCATCGTCAAGGAAGGCCTGATCAATCTCGATTTTGCCGACGTCCTCTCCGTCATGAAGGAGAAGGGCAAGGCCATGATGGGACGAGGCGAGGCCTCCGGCGAGAAGCGCGTGCTCGCCGCCGCCGTCGCCGCGATCTCCAATCCGTTGATCGAGAACCCCTCGATCAAGCGCGCCAGTGGTCTCATCATCTCCATCACCGGCGGCAAGGATCTCATGCTGTACGAGGTCGACGAAGCGGCCAGCCGCATTCGCGACGAGGCCGACCCGGACGCCAACATCATCGTCGGCGCGTCCTTTGACGAAAGCCTCGAAGGCATCGTCCGCGTCTCGGTGGTGGCGACCGGTATCGACAATCTCGACCCGGCGCAGGCGCTGCCGGTGGAAACCGCCCTCACGCAGCTCGCCGGCAGGCTGCGCAACGACAGCCGCCGCATCGCCGATCGCATCGAGCGCAGCGCACCCATTCCGCAAGCGGGCAGCCCGCCGCTCCGCCCGCAGCCGCACCACCCCGTGGGGCCACCGGCACGGCCGGGCCTGGACCATGCGCGGCAGGCGGCGCTTCAGCCGCTCGATCCTTACGGCCGCGCGCCTGCGCGCAATGCGCCCGACGAGGCCGTTCTCGATATCCCGGCCTTCCTGCGCCGCGCCGCCAACTGAGGGGTCGAGAGAGCCGCGGTTCCTTGCATGTCGACTACGGAGTCCAACAACAGGTCGTCATCCCGGGGCGCGACGAAGTCGCGAGCCCGGGATCCATAACCACCATCGTGAGTATGGATTCCGGGCTCGCGCCAAGAGGCGCGCCCCGGAATGACGGAGTAAACAACAACTCTCCCGCTTTGGCGGGCGCCTCACCATGAATGTTTGATATCTCGCCGCGGAAACGAGTCCTCATCCTGAGGAGCCCGCCTCGATCGGGCGTCTCGAAGGATGCGCCGCAACGAAACCAGCCGCCGATGCTTCACGCTGCCGTGCTGCGCGGGCTCTCCGCGGTTTCCTTCTTGTCCGACTCCTTGTCGCGCGACAGCCAGGCCGGAAAACGAAGCAGGCGTTCGTTGGGGTCTTTCGGCAGCTCGATGGGCGGCGCTTCAACGGCCGAACTCGGCAAGTCCAGCGCTGCCTGTCCGGATCGCACCGCATCCGCACGCTGATCCAGTTCGCGCAAGAGGGGATCGAGCACGCTGTCGATCTCAGTCGCCACCGACACGAGGAAACTATTGAGCTCGCGCGCCTCGGGCACGACGGCCGCAGCCTGCTCGATCGCGCTCGAGAGACCGTCGACGACGGGCGCAAACGCGCCGGCGGCCTGCTTGACTCGCGTCTTGATCAATTCGATCTCGCTCAGGACGCGCTCACGCTCCCGCCTTTTCTTCTCTTCAGAAAGGCGGGCTTCGATTTCGGCGATCTGCGCCGTCAGGGTCGTGGCTTCGGATGCGAGCGCATCGCGTCGTCCGCGCGCGCGATCGAGATCGCGGCTGAGATTGTCCACTAAGTCGTCCTTTCCGAACATGGCTTTGCTCCGTAGGACAGGCGCTTTGCCCTGTAGGACGGCCCTGGCGCGAACCGCCAGCCTCGCCACCGACCGGATGGCCGGATCGGCCGAAACAGGCATCAACCTCGGTCGCGTCACATGGGCCGACATGGTGATCCCCCCATCGTCAACATTAGGCAACCGCATGGTTAACAAGGGGTTAATATCAACAGATGAGGGGCAATGGGGCCGTCCGTGTCCCCTACCCCCGAAAATCAATGCTCCGCAGCACGATCCCCGGCGGAGTGCCTTCGAACTCCGTCGCCTGGTACTTCCGTCCCGCGCAGGCTTCGATGCGCTCGCGCAGGCGGGTGAACTGGGCTTCGCGCTCATTGGGGCGGGCGCGCGGGCCGCGCTCGAGATCGTCCATGGCGGAGGTCGAGATCGCGCAGGCGAATTCCTTCGCGCCGTCCTGCATCGAGAACTGGACGATGCCGCGGTCCTGGTCGTGGCCGATGAAACGGCCGCTGGTGAGCGTCATGGGGTTACTCCTGTACTGCGCGCGTCCCGGCCTGGTGCGCCATTGCGCAACGGGGGGCCGGGACCTGTGACCCGGTCGGCTTGATTCAAGCACGCCGTGGCACGAGCATCTGCAACAACTCAATTCCGTGGCTATGGGTCCTGGATCTGCGCTTCGCTTGTCCGGGACGACACCCGTGGGGCGGCCGCCTTCAGCCGTCGCCGTTGAGCCTTGCGAAATCGTCGAACAGGGCGGCCACCAGCGCGCGGTGGCGGGTGTCCTCGGCGGGCAGGCCGGCGGCATAGAGGTTGAGCAGATAGCGGGCCTTCACCGCGGCTTCCGGCCACGACATCGCCGGCACCGTCAGCATGCGGCTTTCGAGATCGGCCTCGCGCTCGCGCAGCTCGCGGACATTGTTCTCGACCTCGGACAGCGCGCGGCGCAGATCGGTGGCCTTTTGCGCGGCCATGCCGCGGTGCTTGTCGAGCTCGACCGGAACATCAGTCATGGGCGGTCGCATCGATGCGTTGAGCGTCCGCGAGGTCGACCGAGCCGATCGCATGCACTTCCGTGATGTCGCCGCGCGCGCCCTCCTTGGGCACCGTGATCATGGTGGCGACGCGGCGCCAGGCGGCGAACGACAGGCCCTCGATCATCTCCTCGTCGGTGACGACCTCGTAGCGGCCCGCCGGCAGTTCGCGCGCAATGCCGCGGATGTGAAACGGATGCTTGAACGTCACGAATTCGTGCCGCGAGCGGATGGTCATGCGCGCCTGCCTTTCAAAAAGAGGGGCCCCACCGGACGCTGGCGAGCGCGAGCATGCGCGCGTTGCGCGGCAATAGCCAGCGTTATTGTCGGCGGCGCGCGCGGCGTTTTAGCCCTCGCTATCGGCGCGGTGCAGGCGTAGAGTCATCGCATCACCGCACATCTCGCAACGGCTTCGACCGGTGACTGAGGGTCACGTGCGCTCCCGCCGCAAGTTCGAGCAGGAGCAAGCATGTCGCAGTTTCGCCTTTCCGAATGGATCGTGCCGCCGGTGGTGGTTCCGCTGTTCCTTCTGCTGCTGGTGTGCGCGGCGGCCATCTTCAATGGCTAGGGCCATTCGCGTGCCCTATCTCGTCAGCGCCACCAACGAATATGGCTGCGCCAATCTCGGCCGCGGCAGCGCCAGCCTTGCGCTGCGGCTGGCGCGAAAATTCCTGCGCGACGGCGCCATCGACGTGAGGGTCTGCACGCCGCGCGGACGCGTGCTGCAATCGGACGAACTGGACGAACTCGCACCCCCAGATAAATCTCAGAAGGAGACCGACATGGCCAAGGGACAGCAACGCGGCAATCGCGAGACCAAGAAGCCGAAGAAGGACAAGGCCAAGGTGATCGCGGCAGCGCCGAGCCGCAAGGATGTGGCCTGGCAGCCGGATTTCGGACCGGGCAAGAAGAAGTAGCGGCTTCCTTCGCCTCTCCCCCCGCCTGCGGCCCGCGAGCGGGGCGAGGGAGCGCAGCGTCGCCGGCTCCTCGCCGTCGCGCTTTTTTGCTATACTCGTCCCGGTAGCATTACCGGGAGGGGATGACCCGTGGAGCACGACCGCACGACCGCGCCGAAAAACCTCGTCATCTGCTGTGACGGCACCGGCAACGAGATCTCGGAGAACATCTCCAACGTCCTGAAGCTCTATCGCTGCCTGCGCAAGACCGACAGGACGCAGCCGCGGCAGATGGTGTTTTACGATCCGGGCGTCGGCACGGTGACGGAGCCGACGACGTGGCACCGGCTCAAGGCCAATATCAACCTGGTGCTGGGGCTCGCCACCGGCTACGGGCTCGACGACAACGTGCTGTCGGCCTATTGCTTCCTGGTCGAGCATTACGCGCCGGGCGACCGCATCTACCTGTTCGGCTTTTCGCGCGGGGCCTACACGGTTCGCGTGCTGGCGGGGCTGATCCACAAGGTCGGGCTGATCAGGCCGGAGCAGGCGAACCTCGCAGGCTCGGGCCTCGTCGCCTACAAGCAATATTCCGGCACCGGGCGTGGCAACGACCTCGAGGATCTCTCGGACGTCGCCTTCGACGACCAGGGGCCGCTGCCGAAGGACGAGTTCGATCTCGCCGCCCAGTTCGCGCGCATCACCTCGACGCGCTGGCCGACCATCCACTTCATCGGCGTGTGGGACACCGTGGCGAGCGTGATCGTGCCGCGCGCCGACCGGCTGTTCTGGCCGAGCCTGGAGGAGCTTGCCTTCACGTTGCGCAACCCCAGCGTCAAGATCTTCCGGCAGGCGATCGCGATCGACGAGCGGCGCTGCATGTTCCGCCTCAAGAAGTACTGGGAGCCGCAGGAGTTCTGGAGCAACCGGTATGTCCCCGACGAGAAGAAGGTGCCGCAGGACATTCTGCAGGTGTGGTTCGCCGGCGTGCACAGTGACGTCGGCGGCGGCTATCCGGAGGCGCAAAGCGGGGACTCGAAATATCCGCTGATCTGGATGATCGCGGAGGCGGAGAAGGCGGGGCTGAACTTCAACCCCGCGACCATCAAGCAGCTCGCCTGGGGCATCCAGCGCAAGAACTCACCGTTTCAATACGTCGAGCCGGCCTACACTGGGAAGACGGGCGTGCTGCACGATTCGATGACGCCGGGCTGGCGGGTTCTGGAATATCTGCCGAAGAGCGCGAAGTACCGGGAGTGGCCGGAGCGGAAAGTGTTTCTCGGCTTCTACATCCCCGATTGCGAGCCGCGCCCCATCCCCGAAGGCGCGCATGTGCATGAGAGCGTGTTGAAGCGGATGGCCGTGGAGCCGGACTATCGGCCGGTGAATTTGCCGAAGGAGTACGTGACGGTGCCGATGCCGGTGGGGCCGCAGCATGCGGAGATGGAGACGGCGGAGATGTGAGGAGGGCGGCGCTCTCATTAACGGGTGTGGAGGCAGGTGCGCCAACATCACCGCGGTCGTCCCTGCGAAAGCAGGGACCCATAACCACAGGAAGTGGTTTGGCGAAGACTCGTTGTTCGGGACTGCTTTCGGGCGCAACCGAGACATCACGCGGTATGGGTCCCTGCTTTCGCAGGGACGACGACGGAGTTTGAGGCGGCCCCACCCCGCTACCGCCGCTTTCTTCCTTCGCCGCTACTTTTCATTAAAATTCTCCCGCCCGCCTTAGCCGGATCGCATCAACTCATCCGCATCATCCTGCACAGGATCCACCGCTAGACCTGCGGAATTGGAGGAGAGTGCCAATGTATCCGCGTAAATATGCCCGCGTGAAGCCTGCCGGGCTGGTGTCGCGCCAGGCCAAGATCATCACCGACCCGCGCGCACCTGTGATCAACTGCACGCTGATCGACTATTCGCCCGGCGGCGCCTGCGTCGATCTCGGCGGCCAGGTGAACATCCCCGACAGATTCGAGCTGCTGCACGTCAACACCAAGAAGCGCTGCCGCATCGCCTGGAAGCGCGGCACGCGGGTGGGCGTGGTGTTCTGAGGGACATCTTGCTTGCCCTCCCCTTGCGGGGGAGGGTCAAGAGGAAGCTACTTCCGCATCCTCGCTTTCGCGCCGCCGACGATCTGCATGGCGACGCCGGCGATCCAGCCGAGCAGAGCGAGCCAGGTCCAGGCCATGTGCGGGTCGAGACGGAGCACGATGACGGCGACGGAGGCGAGCGCGGTGAGCGTGGCGCAGAGCGTGCCGGCGGCGCTGAGGAATTCGGCGGCGTCGATCGCGCTATGCGCCTCGTCGAACGGCAATTGCGGCGTGTCGATGCCGAGATAGAAGCCGACGAAGCCCAGCAGCATCATCACCATCAGAAACCCCTGCGTGGTGAGCGCTGATATCGCCGATCCCACATAGGCGCCGACGAACAGCCCGCACGCCGCGCCGGCCATCGCAAGCCCCACGCGCTCGAACACATGGGCGGTTTGGCGAACACGAAAACGCATGGCGGGCCTCCGCGAGGAGTGGGGTCGCGCAAGGTTAGGCCAGTTTTGCGGAGGGTGGAAGCTGGGGGAATTTACGGATGCGGGGTGGGCGAAAGCGCCGCGCGACATTCTCCGCTGTCGTCCCTGCGCACGCAGGGACCCATAACCACAGGAAGTGGTGAGGCGAAGACTCTTAGTTAAGTTGTCAACCGGCACCGCGCGCCATCGATGGATCACGCGGTATGGGTCCCTGCATGCGCAGGGACGACAGCAGAGTTTGTGGCGCGGGTATCGCGCCACACGTGCAGCACGCGCACGCGGCCTCTACCGCGCCCCGAACGTGGTCTTGCCGAACAGCGCCTTCTGCGTCGAGGGCTGCGAGCGCCAGTATTGCGGCGGGGCTTCGACCTCGCCGCCGACATCGGCTGCGGCGTGCCAGGCCCAGCGCGGGTCGTAGAGCATGCCGCGGGCGAGCGCGACCATGTCGGCCTTGCCGGATGCGACGATCTCTTCGGCCTGCCTGCCGTCGGTGATCAGGCCGACGGCGATGGTCGGCAGTCCGGTCTCGCGCCTGATCGCCTCCGCGAACTGCACTTGATAGCCGGGGCCGAGCGGGATCTTCTGCAGCGGCGAGACGCCGCCGGAGGAGGCATCGATCCAGTCGACGCCGCGCGCCTTCAGCGCGTTGGCGAACTCGATCGTCTGCGCCAGATCCCAGCCGCCCTCGACCCAGTCGGTCGACGACACCCGCATGCCGACCGGCTTGTCGTGCGGGAAGACGGCGCGCACCGCATCGAAGATCTCGAGCGGAAAGCGCATGCGGTTCTGCAAAGACCCGCCATATTCGTCGGTGCGCCTGTTGGAGATCGGCGACAGGAACTGATGCAAGAGATAGCCGTGCGCGCCGTGCAGCTCGATGGCGTCGATGCCGATGCGCTCGGCGCGGCGAGCTGCATCGACGAAGGCCTCGCGGATGCGCTTGAGGCCCGCTGCGTCCAGCGCCAGCGGCGCGGCTTCGCCTTCCTTGTGCGGCAGCGCCGATGGCGCCACCGTCTGCCAGCCGCCCTGCTCCACCGGGATCAGCTGGCCGCCGTCCCAGGGCCGCGCGCTCGACGCTTTCCGGCCCGCATGGGCGAGCTGCATCGCGATCGCGGTGGAGGAATGCTTGCGCACCGAGGCGAGCACCTGCTTCAGCGCGGCCTCGGCGGCATCGCTGTAGAGCCCGAGGCAGCCCGGCGTGATGCGGCCGATCGCCTCGACATGGGTCGCCTCGATGCAGAACATCGCCGCGCCCGACAGGCTGAGATTGTTGATGTGGGTGAAGTGCCAGTCATTGGCGACGCCGTCGTCGGCCGAATATTGGCACATCGGCGACACCACGATGCGGTTCTTCAACGTCAGGCCGCGCAGCTTGATCGGGGAAAACAGGACGCTCATGCGGGGGAGTTCCGGGGGATGAGAGGGGCAGTGGAAAGAGTGTAGTATGCGGACAGACGATTGCTAGGCGCGCTGGGGAATGGCGGCTCGCCTCGGCGTGCATTCCCGCAATGTGGTCGCGAGATGACGCGGCAAATTCCGCTGTCATCCCGGACAAGCGTCAGCGCAGATCCGGGATCCATAGCCACAGGACAAAGTCGTCGAGCGAACTGCCACTCCGGGTCATCGTCAAATCACGCCTTGTGGGTATGGGTCCCGGGCTCGCGACTTCGTCGCGCCCCGGGACGACAGCAGTGGCCTACTCCGCCAGCGTGAATTGCATCAGCAGGGTCCGCTGCAGCATCGAGAAATTGTCGTCGGAGATCAGCGTCAGCACGGTCTCGCCTTCGGCCGTGACGTGGGCGTCGATGCCTTCCATGTTGTCGACCTCGTGGCCGAGATCGGCGGCGAACAGCGCGGGGCCGTCGACCAGCGCGCCAGGGGCGATCGACTTCAGCGGGATCGAGCGGATGCGGATGTTGACGCCGGTGAACCAGGAGAATTTGCGCTCCAGGATCAGAAGCTCGCCGGAGGGCAGCAGCACGGCATCGCTGATGTCGTATTTCTCGGTGCGGCGCACGCTGAACTGGCCGGGCGAGGGACCGCCGATCAGGAAGGCTGTGAGGTTGCCGTCGGCATCCAGCCCGCGCTCGGAGAAGGCGATCAGGGTGCCCGCCAGCGGCATGTTCTGGTCTTTGCCCTTGTCCTTTTCTTTGGGCACGACGACCAGCGCCTCCAGCCCCTTGTTGGAGGGCAGCTTGCGGATCCCCGCCGGCACCGGCACCACCTCGCCGCGCGCGCGCGTGCCGCCCTTGGAGAAGTCGTAGCGCAGGATCTGGTTGACGCGCTCGAGCCCGACATAGACGAAATTGCCGTCGCGCGCGATCGATTCCGAATCCCACCACAGGCGCTTTTCCGTGATCGGCCGCCCCTCGGCGCCGAGCAGCGGCGCGGCCTCGACGTCGTCGAGCCCGGTCATCTTGCCATTGGCGTAGCGGATGCGACCGGTGAACCAGCCGCCCTGGTCGGAGACCGCGAGGAAGCCCTCGCCCTTGGCATCGAGCCGAATGCCGGACAGGCCGCCAAAGCCGCGATAGCGCGAGGTCAGCACCAGGCCGCTGCGATAGTCCAGCGAGCCGAAGCGCGTGCGCGTGCGGTCGCGCGGCTCGAAATTGGGAATGGCGCGCGCGTTGACCTCGACGGTGACCGGCTCGACGACGGCGTTCTCGACCTGAAGCGCGCGCGGCGGCGGCTCGGCCGCGGCTTGCGCCAGCGCGAAGCGAGAGACTGCGAGTGTGGAAAATCCCGCCGCTGCAAAGCCGATAAAGCTGCGGCGGGATCGATGCGTGCTCACGAATGCAATTTGCGTCGCGGGCGACCGGCCGGCTGGGTGGGTGCGGTGTTGGTCTCGCTGAAGAGTTCAGCGAGCTTCTCGGTGATGGCGCCGCCGAGTTCCTCGGCATCCACGATCGTCACCGCGCGGCGGTAGTAGCGCGTCACGTCGTGGCCGATGCCGATCGCGATCAGCTCGACCGGCGAGCGGGTCTCGATCTCCTCGATGATGTGGCGCAGATGCCGCTCGAGATAATTGCCGGGATTGACCGACAGCGTGGAATCGTCGACCGGCGCACCGTCCGAGATCATCATCAGGATCTTGCGCTGCTCGGGCCGGCCCAGGAGGCGCTTATGCGCCCAGTCCAGAGCCTCGCCGTCGATGTTCTCCTTGAGGAGACCCTCGCGCATCATCAGGCCGAGATTTTTTCGCGCACGACGCCACGGAGCATCCGCCGACTTGTAGATGATGTGGCGGAGATCGTTGAGGCGGCCGGGATTGGCCGGCTTGCCGGCGGCAAGCCACGCTTCGCGGGACTGGCCACCTTTCCAGGCGCGCGTGGTAAATCCCAAAATCTCGACCTTGACGCCGCAACGCTCCAGCGTGCGCGCGAGGATGTCGGCGCAGGTCGCCGCGACCGTAATGGGCCGTCCGCGCATGGAGCCCGAATTGTCGAGCAGCAGCGTCACCACGGTGTCGCGGAACGTCGCCTCCTTCTCGTGCATGAAGGACAGCGGATGATAGGGATCGGTGACGACGCGCGACAGGCGCGCGGGGTCCAGAATGCCCTCTTCGAGATCGAACTCCCAGGCGCGGTTCTGCTGCGCCATCAGGCGGCGCTGCAGGCGGTTCGCGAGGCGGGCGACGATGCCCTGAAGATGCGCGAGCTGCTTGTCGAGATAGGCGCGCAGGCGCTCCAGCTCGTCATGGTCGCAGAGGTCTTCGGCGGCGATGATCTCGTCGAATTTCGGCGCGAAGGCGTGATATTCCGGCCCGCGCGGCTCGTTCTTGCCGTGCGAATTCGGACGCGTCGCCTCGCCCGGCGTCTCGTCGTCACCGAGCTCGCCGTCGTCGAACGTGTCCGAGGTCGAGGCCTGCGCGCTTTCCATCGCGCTCTCGCTCATCTCTTCCGAGCTCGCCTGCGCCTGGTCGGCGCTCATCTCCTGCGCGGCGTCGGAATCGGGCGAGCCTTCGGCGCCGGACTGGTCGTTGTCGCCGTCCTGGTTCTCGTCGTTCTCGTCATTGTCTTCGCTGTCGGCGTTGCGCTCGTCGCCGATATCGAGCGCGGTCAGGAGATCGTGCACGGCGTCGCCGAACCGGGTCTGGTCCTCGACCAGGGTGTCGAGCCGGTCGAGCCGCTTGCCGATCTTGTCTTCGAGAATGGGACGCCAGAGATCGACCATCTTCTTCGCGGCCGTCGGCGGCGCCATGCCGGTCAGGCGCTCGCGCACCAGCATCGCCAGCGCGTCGGCCAGCGGCGCGTCGGCACGGTCGGTGATCTCGTCGAACTTGCCGCGGTGGAAATGGTCGTCGAGCATCGCGGTGAGGTTTTTCGCAACGCCCGCCATGCGCCGCGCGCCGATCGCCTCCACCCTCGCCTGCTCCACCGCCTCGAACACGCCGCGCGCCTGCGGATTGCCGGGCATCAGCTTGCGATGCAGTTTGGCATCGTGACAGGCGATCTTGAGCGCGATGGAATCGGCGTGACCGCGCACGATGGCGGCATCACGCTTGGTCATTTTGCGCGCGGGCTCGGGCAGCCGCGCCTTGCCGGGTGCGAGGCCCGGCCGCTCGGCCGCGAAACTGACGTCCAGCTCCGGCGTCTTGGCGATCGCCTTGAGGCAGGAGGCCACCGAGCGCTTGAACGGCTCGGTCGGCGCTTCCTTGGTGCTGCGGAATTTGGAGTTGGAGGTGGTCATCTGACCCTATCTGTCGTCCCGGCGAACGCCGGGACCCATAACCACCGGCCGCTCTCGTGTCAGGAAACTATCAGCGTCGTTTCAATCGAAACATCACGCGGTATGGGTCCCGGCGTTCGCCGGGACCCACACCGTTAGAGATCAGCTCAGCGCCACATTCACCGCCGATTCCGGCAGCTCTGCGTTGAAGCAGCGCTGGTAGAACTCGGCGACCAGGGGACGTTCGAGCTCGTCGCACTTGTTGAGGAAGGTGACGCGGAACGCGAAGCCGATATCGCCGAAGATGTCGGCGTTCTCCGCCCAGGTGATCACCGTGCGCGGGCTCATCACCGTCGACAGATCGCCATTGGCGAAGGCGTTACGGGTGAGATCGGCGAGGCGCACCATCTTGTTGACGATGTCGCGGCCTTCCTGCGTGCGATAATGCTTGGCCTTGGCCAGCACGATCTCCACTTCCTCGTCATGGCTGAGATAGTTCAGCGTGGTGACGATCGACCAGCGGTCCATCTGGCCCTGGTTGATCTGCTGGGTGCCGTGATAGAGGCCCGAGGTGTCGCCGAGGCCAACCGTATTCGCCGTGGCGAAAAGCCGGAACGCCGGATGCGGCTTGATCACCTTGTTCTGGTCGAGCAGCGTCAGGCGGCCCGAGACTTCCAGCACGCGCTGGATCACGAACATCACGTCGGGGCGGCCGGCGTCGTATTCGTCGAACACCAGCGCGACGTTGTTCTGCAGCGCCCAGGGCAAAATGCCATCGCGGAATTCGGTGACCTGCTTGCCGTCACGGACCACGATCGAGTCCTTGCCGACGAGGTCGATACGGCTGATGTGGCTGTCGAGGTTGACGCGGACGCAGGGCCAGTTCAGCCGTGCCGCGACCTGCTCGATATGGGTGGATTTGCCGGTGCCGTGATAGCCGGTCACCATCACGCGGCGGTTGCGGGCGAAGCCGGCGAGAATGGCGAGCGTGGTGGCGCGGTCGAAGCGATAGTCGGAATCGACTTCGGGCACGTGAGGATCGACTTCGGAATAGGCAGGGACTTCGAGATCGCTGTCGATCCCGAACACCTGCCGCACCGACACCTTCATGTCGGGCAGACCGGAAACTTCCTCAACTTTGGACAGGGCGGCGGTCGTCATCAATCCTCCGAGGTCCCGGGCGGTCCCGAAACCAGTTATTTGCACGTTGGCTGCGGCTGGGTGCTGAAAATCAACCTATCAGAGACCAGTGGCCGGCAGAAGCCCGTGCCACAATCAAAGTTCCATTGTCTTTTCATTTAGATAGGCAAGGAACGCAGTTTTTGGAGGGCTGCCTTGCGAATCACGCTCGAATTTCGCGCCGGGGCGGGCGGTCCTGTCGACGCGAATGGCACTTTCGCCGCACGCCCTTACTTATGTAGGGTCGAACGGCCGTCATTCCGGGGCGCGCACAGCGCGAACCCGGAATCTCGAGATTCCGGGTTCGATGCTTCGCATCGCCCCGGAATGACAGCGCCTCTGGAGACGACGTGACGTCCTTCCTCGATCCCCTCATCTCGTTCGTCTCGGCCCATCCGTGGCTGGCCTATCTGACCCTGTTCCTGGCCGCCCTGCTCGAAGCGGTCCCGGTGGTGGGATCGGTCATCCCCGGCTCGACCATCATTCTGGCGCTGAGCGCCCTGGTTCCGGGCGGCGAGCTGAAACTGCAATGGGTGCTGCTCGCGGCGGCGGTCGGCGCCGTGCTCGGTGACGGCTCGGCCTACTGGATCGGGCACCGGCAGCAGCGCGAGATCCTCAACACCTGGCCGCTGACCAATTATCCCCGCGTGGTCGCCGAGAGCGAAAGCTTCTTCCACCGCTTCGGCACCTGGGCCGTGTTCTTCGCCCGTTTCGTGCCGCCGATCCGGGCCTTCGTGCCGGTCACGGCGGGCGCGCTGGGCATGGCGCCGGCAAAATTCTACGCGGTGAACATCCCGGCGATCCTGGTCTGGGCCCCCGCGCACGTGCTGCCGGGCGTGCTGGCGGTGTCGGCCCTGCACGAATATGCCGGGCTGCATCACCACGGGCATGTCGGCAAGCACATCTGGATGCTGACCGTGGTGGCGGTGGCGATCGTGGGCGGCGTGGGCGTGTGGATCTATCGGAGGCGGAACGGCGGCCGTGTCGCGGAGGCGAAGCCGCGGGTGTAGGAAGTCGCCACACCAAAAGTGTCGTCCCTGCGCACGCAGGGACCCATACCGCGTGATCTATCTATAAGACGGCGGTGCTTGTACCCCGGGAGGACTCTTCCACAACCAGTCTTCGCCAAACTGCTTCCTGGGGTTATGGGTCCCTGCGTTCGCATTGCGTTCGCAGGGACGACAGCGGAATATGACGCGCTCGCAGTGCCGCTAACCCGCAGCCCCCACTCTCCGCCCCGGCGCAGGTCCCACATACCTTGCCCTCGGCCTGATCAGCTTCCCGAACTGCAATTGCTCGCTGGCGTGTGCGATCCAGCCGACGCTGCGGGCCATCGCGAACAGAGCGAGCTCGCCGCCGGCGGGCAGGCGCAGCGCGTGCACGAGCACCGCGAGGGCATAGTCGATATTGACGAATTCGCCGGTCGCCTCCGCGATCCGCTCCGGCACCTCGCGCGTGAACTTTCGCGGCGCGCCGGCGCGGGAGAGCGCATTCAGCAGCGATTGCGCGCGGGGATCGCCGCGCTTGTAGACGCCATGGCCAAAGCCGGCAAAACGTTCGCCGAGCGCGACGCGCTCGCGCACCATCGGGGCGACATCGCGATCGATCAGGGTCTTGACGAGCTGCGAGGCCAGCACGCTCGCGCCGCCGTGCTTCGGCCCCTTCAACGAGGCGAGACCGGCGATCACGGCATCATAGAGGTTGAGGCCGGTCGAAGCCGCGCAGCGCGCCGTGAAGGTCGAAGCATTCAGCTCATGATCGGCGAGCAGAACGAGGGCGCGGCGGATCAGATCGGGCGCGTGCTTGTTGTCCGCCGCCCAGGCTCTTGCGATCTGCTGATGCAGCGGCTCGGCTGAGGGTTCGGCATTGAGCATGGTCGCGACCAGCAGCCGGACGATCCGTCCGCCGACCATGGCGCGGCCGTCGGGCGCACGGGTGAACGCACGGGGATCGACGCTCGCGGCCAGCGCGAGCACGGCGATGGCGCGGTCGATCGGCGCGGCCCGGCGTGCAGCTTCTGCGATCGTGCGCATCTCTTCGGAGAGCGCGGGCTGATTGTCCGGAGCGAACGGATCGACCTCGGAGACATCCCACAGCAGCGTCGCGGTGTGCTCCAGCGTGTCGTTCTCGGCGAGATCGACGCAATTGACGCCCCGATAGATCGCACCCTCTTCGGTGATGGTCGAGATCTCCGTGTCCATGACAGGCAGGTCGGCGTCGAAGCTGCGCAGGCCGCGCGGCTCCGGGGACGGCACCCGGCGCTCCTTCAGCGCGCGGACGTCCTCGGCGCGGTAGCGGTTTTTGCGCGAGTCCTGCGTCGGCTCGGAGCGGATCAGGCCGCGGCTGACATAGGCGTAGAGCGTGGCCGGCGAGATCGCGAGCTCGGCGGCGGCTTCCCGGGCGGAGAGATAGAGCCCCTCGGAATTTTTCATATTGATTTATATAATCAAGATTGATCAATCTGTCGAGAGGCCCGAATTTCCCTTGGTGCAACGCAAAGGGAGATTTGGGCCATGAACATCCACCTCACCAAAAGCCAGATCGGGCTGGACGGCGTTCCCGCGGCCGAGACCGTGCTGAGCCATGTCGACGGCGAGCGCGGCGAACTGATCATCGCCGGCGAGCATGTCGGTCGACTGGCGAGCCAGTCGAGCTTCGAGGGCGTCACCGCCCGGCTCTGGAACGGCGCCAGCAAGACCACCCTCACCGAAGCCAATGTGCGGGCGAGCCTCGGCCTTGCGCGCGAGCGCGCCTTCGCGCGGCTGCCGGACCTGCTGCCGGCAACGCGCGGCATGGGCGTCATCGACGGGTTTCGCGCGGCGGTCGCAGGACTTCGCGCCGAGCACGGGCTCGAGCACGAAGCGACGATCGTCGGCGCGTTTCCGGTGATCGCAGGCGCGCTGGTCCGGCGCGCAAAAGGACTCGACCCGGTCGCACCCGATCCCAATGTCAGCCATGCCGCCGATACGCTGCGCATGCTGCACGGGCGCGCGCCTGAAACCGGCGAGGTCACCGCGCTCGATGCCTACCTCGTCACCGCCAGCGACCACGGCATGAATGCCTCGACCTTCACCGCACGCGTGGTGGCCTCGACGCAAGCCGATCTGTTTGCCGCGGTGACTGCGGGCTATTGCGCGCTCACGGGCCCGCTGCATGGCGGCGCGCCGGAGCCGGTGCTGGAGATGCTGGACGCGATCGGCTCGCGCGAACGCATCCAGCCCTGGGTCGATGCGGCGCTGGCCCGCGGCGAGCGGATGATGGGCTTCGGTCACCGCGTCTATCGCGTGCGCGATCCGCGCGCCGACGTGCTCAAGACCGCGGTCGAGGCGCTGGCGTCCAACGGCACCGATTTGCCCTTTGCCGGCGAGGTCGAGGCCTATATCCGCAGCGCGCTGCGCAAGAAGAATCCGGAGCGCCCGCTGGAAACCAATGTCGAGTTCTTCACCGCGATCCTGCTCGATGCGCTGGCGATCCCGAGGCAGGCGTTCACGCCGATCTTCGCGGTCGCGCGCGCCGCAGGCTGGACCGCGCATGCGCTCGAGCAGCGGCGGACCGGGCGGTTGATCCGGCCGAGCTCGTCGTATGTGGGGGCGATGCCGGAGGCGTAGGCGACCAGCGCGCGGAAAGAGGCGCAACAGCGGAGTCAATCACTCCGCTGTCGTCCCTGCGAAAGCAATGCGAAAGCGGGGACCCATACCGCGTGATTTATCGGTGAGAGACAGGTGTGAGGACCACGGGAAGACCATTTCACTATGAGTCTTCGCCAAACGTCTCCCTGGGGTTATGGGTCCCGGATCTGCGCTCCGCTTGTCCGGGACGACACCGAGGGTTTGGCGCCGAGGTGCCTCGCACCTACACAGCGCCCGCGAGGCCCTACGCCTCCCGCACCACGGTCTTCAGATAATTATACGCCTTGATGATCTCGATCAGGCGATCTTCCGTCGAGCGGTCGCCGCCGTTGGCGTCGGGGTGGTGCTGCTTCACCAGCGCCTTGTACTTGGTCTTGACGTCGGCGAGCGTGGAATCGGGGCCGAGGCCCATGACCTGGAGCGCCTTGCGCTCGGCGTTCATCACCTTGCGCGTCTCGGCCTTGGGCGCGGCTTCGGGGCCCTTCCGCCAGCCCGCGCGGCCGTTGATCTCGCTGAACATACTGAACGGGTCGGCCGCCATGTCGATCTCGGCTTCCGCACCCTTCTTGCCGCCATTGGCGCCCATCTTCCAGGTCGGACGGTGGCCGGTCAGCGCATCCTTCTGGTAGCGCGCGACGGCATCGGCATTCATGCCGGAGAAGAAATTGTAGTTCTGGTTGTACTCGCGCACATGGTTCAGGCAGAAGTGCCAGTACTCGCGCTGGTTCTCGCGGCCCTTCGGCGCGCGATGCGCGCCCTTGTTCTGGCACCCGGCCCATTCGCAACCGACCGCGGTGTCGCGCGGCTTCACTTCCGGCTGCTTGCCCCGCGGCTTGACGCGGATGGAGTCGAAGAACTTTGATGAATCGATCGGCATGGCTGACTTTGACTACGCAATGCAAAAACCTTCAAGTCTTGACATTGCAATTAGCTGCGAACCCCGGCAATTGACGGGTGTGATCTCTGCACCCGGATGGCACAACATGGCTATGCGCGACACTATCAGCAACAAGTTGCAGGAAGCTTTCACGCCGGAAAGCCTCGATGTCGTCGACGAGTCACATCTGCATGAAGGCCACGCCGGCCATCGGCCAGGCGGTGAGACGCACTTCCGTGTGTATATCGTGTCTGATGCCTTCAAAGGGAAGAGCCGGGTCGAGCGCCACCGCATGATAAATTCGGCGCTGGCCGCGGAACTCTCCGGCAGCGTGCACGCGCTGGCGATCCAGGCGAAGGCGCCGGGGGAAAACTAGCTTCGTCATTCCGGGGCGGCTCGAAGAGCCGAACCCGGAATCTCGAGATTCTCGGGTGCGCAAGGGCGCGCACCCTAGTTCGATGCTCCGCATCGCCCCGGAATGACTGGGGGCTTAGAACGACGTCCCCGCCCGTCTCGGCTTCGCCTCTTCCAGCTCCGCCTCGCGCGGCACCGGTGAAATACGGAGCGCGGTGATGCGGTTGCGCTCGCGGCGCAGCACGCGGAAGCGGAAGCCGTGGAACGTAAAACTCTGGCCGCGGTCGGGGATCGAGCGCGCCTCGTGGATGACGAGGCCGGCGACGGTGGTTGCCTCTTCATCGGGCAGGTGCCAGTCCATGGCGCGGTTGAGATCGCGGATCGGCACCGAGCCGTCGACCACGACCGAGCCGTCCGGCTGGGCGCGCACGCCGGCGACCACGACGTCGTGCTCGTCGGAGATGTCGCCGACGATCTCCTCCAAAATGTCTTCCAGCGTCACCAGACCTTCGACTTCGCCATACTCGTCGACGACGAGCGCGAAATGGGTCTTGCGGCGGCGGAAGGCCTTGAGCTGCTCGGCGAGCGGCCGCATCTCCGGCACGAACCAGGGCGGCAGCGCGATGGTGGAGACGTCGATGCGCGAGGTGTCGCCGTCCGCAGCACGGATCGCGCGCAGGAGGTCCTTGGCATGGAGCACGCCGATGATGTTCTCCGGCTTCTCGCGCCAGAGCGGGATGCGGGTGTATTCGGTCGCCAGCACCTCGCGCACCAGCTCCTCCGGCGGCAAATCGGCGTTGATCATCATCATTTCGGTGCGATGGATCATGACGTCGGAGACCTGGAGCTCGCGCAGGTCCAAGAGGCCGCCGAGCATGTCGCGGTCCTGCTTCTCGAACTTGCCCTCGTGGTGCAACAGGTCGACCGCGCCGCGCAGGCGCTCGGTCGGCGACAGGATCGCCTGGTGCTCGCCGGCGAGGCCGAACAGGCGCATGAGCAGGCGCACGATGACCTCGACGATGCGCAGCAGCGGCCCCAGCACGTACATCGTCAGCCGCATCGGGCGCGCGACCGCAAGCGCGACGCGGTCGGGCGCATTGATCGCGATGGTCTTGGGCAGCACCTCCGCGAAGATCACGACCAGCGCGGTCATCACGCCGGTCGCATAGAGCACGCCGACATCGCCGAACCAGGCCGTGAAGATGGCGGTGGCGATCGCCGAGGAGCCGATATTGGCGATGTTGTTGCCGAGCAGCAGCGCCCCGATCAGGCGCTCGCGCATGTCGAGCAGATCGGAGACGACATCGGCGTCGTGATTACCCTGCTTGGAGAGGCGGAGCATGCTGGCGCGCGAGGCGCCGGTCAGCGCGGTCTCGCTCGCGGCGAAGAACGCCGAGACCAGGAGGCAGAGGACGACGATGGTGAATCCGAGCCAGTCCATGCATCACTCGACAGCAAGTATCACGCCCTGAGGGCGAGCTTGTCCTTCAGGAAGTCCCGCACCGGGGCCGGCTCGACATCCTTCGCGATCACCGCGCGCCCGACGGCCTCCAGCAGGATGAAGGTGAGCTTGCCGCGCGTGACCTTCTTGTCCTGCGCCATCAAGGCCATCAGCGCGTCGGCATCGGCAAGCCCTTCCTGCGCAAAGCCCGCGATGTCCTGCAGGCGCGTCGGCAGGCCGGCTTCGATCAGATGCCGCTCGACGCGCGACGCATCGGCTTCGCCGATCATGCCGAGCTTTGCCGAGAACTGCGCCGCCAGCGTCATGCCGATGGCAACGCCTTCGCCGTGGAACAGGCGGTCGGAGAAGCCGGTCGCAGCTTCCAGCGCGTGACCGAAGGTATGGCCGAGATTGAGCAGCGCGCGCTCGCCGGTCTCGCGCTCGTCGCGGGAGACGATTCCGGCCTTGGCGCGGCAGGAGGTCGCGATCGCATGCTCGCGCGCCGAGCCGCCCTTGAAGATGTCGGAATGGTTCTTCTCCAGCCAGGTGAAGAAGGCTTCGTCGCCGAGCACGCCGTATTTGGCGACCTCGGCATAGCCGGCGCGGAACTGCCGCGGCGACAGCGTGTCGAGCACGGCGGTGTCGGCGACCACCAGCACCGGCTGGTGGAACGCGCCGAGCAAATTCTTGCCCTGCGGCGAGTTGATGCCGGTCTTGCCGCCGACGGATGAATCGACCTGCGCCAGCAGCGAGGTCGGCACCTGCACGAAATCGACGCCGCGGCGCAGGATCGCCGCGGCAAAGCCGGCGAGATCGCCGACCACGCCGCCGCCGAGCGCGATGACGAGATCGTTGCGCTCGATCTTGGCGGCGATCAGGGCCTCGCTGACCTTTTCGAGGCCGGCATAGGTCTTGGAGATCTCGCCTTCCTCGACGACGACGCGCGAGGTCGGGATGCCGCTGGCGGCAAGCGAAGCCTCGGTGGGCTCGAGCCAGTGTTTTGCAACGGTTCGATCCGTCACGATCGCGGTGCGCACGCCGGGACGCAAGGCCGCGACCCGTTCGCCGAGCGAGGCCAGCACCCCGCGGCCGATGACGATGTCATAGGCGCGATTCCCGAGCGCGACCTCGACGTTGACGGGATCGGAATGTTTCAACGGCGCAGTCATCGTATGGCACTCGCAACGTCGGCAGGTGGTTGGGTGGCTTGCTCACCACAGAGATGCGCGCGTAGCGCCTCGATGGTCTCCTCGACGATTCTGTCGTGCGGCACGTCGCGCGAGGCGATGGTGAGATCGGCATGGCCGTAGACCGGCTCGCGCTCGGTGAGCAGGCGCGTCACGGTTCCCTCGGGGTCGGCGGTCTGGAGCAGCGGGCGGTCGGCACGGCGCCGCACGCGGCGCATGATGACGTCGTGGTCCGCCTTGAGCCAGATCGACACCGCCTTCGCCGCGATGCGCGCGCGCGTCTCCTCGCGCATGAATGCGCCGCCGCCGGTCGCCAGCACCACCGGCCCGCTGTCGAGCAGCCGCGCGATCACCCTGGCCTCGCCGTCGCGGAAATATTGCTCGCCGTGGCGCTCGAAGATCTCCGGGATGGTCATCTGGGCCGAGGTCTCGATCTCGGTGTCGGCGTCGACGAAGGGAAGCTTCAGCCGGGTCGCCATGCGGCGGCCGATGGTGGATTTGCCCACCCCCATCATGCCGACGAGCACGATCGAGCGCGCCCCGAGCGCCGACAGGATGTCGGCTTCGGGCGAAGCTGGTATCGGCAACGCGGCGTCGGACATGGATATTGCTCTGGATCTCGCTCTGGATCTCGCTCGATCTGCCGCCAAAGGCGGCATGCTTTGGCCACCTATACGACCCCGCAGGGGGCCTCGCCAGTGGACTCTTGCCACGAAACGGCGAACATGTTGGATGATTTCATTGGTTAATTTGCCCGCCAGTCCCCTGCAGAGACCTCAGAACGATGCCCAGCCTGTTCCGCTTCCTGACGGTCGTCGCCGTGATCGCCGGCATCGTCTATGGCGTGGTCTTCGCACTGGCCAATTTCGTCAGTCCCAAGTCGCGGGAAATGACGGTGACGATCCCGCCGGACAAGTTTCTCAAGAAATAGACGCTGGTTGCACGCGTCAGGCGCCCTGCGAACTTCGCGTCAAAGCGAGGCGCAGCAGGCGCAAGAATAGCTGCGTATCTTCGAGAAGATTCTGGCCCGCGGCCTGCGCCTCCTTGATCCCTTCCATCGCCGCCACGATGATGCCGGCGAGGTCTGTCGGCGAGGCCTTCAAAGCGTCCAGGGTGATCGCATTCCGCGCTTGCGCATCGGCCAGTGCGCGAGCAAGCAAAGCCACCAACCGGGCGCGCGCGGCCAGCGTGATGTCCTTGGCCAGCGTCATATTGGCGTCGAACAGCTCTGCCGCGTCCGCGCTGCCGGCGAACGGCACGATCAAATCGCGCTGGAACGCTGCAATCGCCAGCTCGATCCGGCTGAACACGTCGCCGTCGCCGGCGAGCGCGGCTTCGACGCTGCGCATCGTCTTGGCATGCGCCCGCTCCGACCCGGCCCGAAACAATTCCTCCTTGCTGCCAAAGCTCAAATAGAGCGCCGCGCGCGAGATGCCGGCCGCCCGCGCGATGTCGGCCATCGACGTCTTGCGGAAGCCGTGGCGGACGAACACCGGCAATGCCGCCTCGAGAATTGCTCCGGCCTTGTGATCGCTGTCTTTCATCGAGACATATTGACAGTTCGGGTCCAATTCGTCAAAAGACGATTAGACAACTACAGTCTAATTGTCCAATTCGACTTGATCGGAGTTCAAGATCTTGAAAAATCAAATGGATTCTCAACTTCCTCAACCGACCGCCACGGTCCTGGTGACCGGCGTCGGCGGATTTCTCGGCGGCCATGTCGCCAGCCAGCTGCTGGCGAGCGGCTATCGCGTGCGCGGGACCGTCCGCAGTCTGCACGCCTGCAACCGGATCCGGAGCCAGATTTGCGCGACCGCGCCTGCCGCCGGTGCGCTCAGTTTTGCCCGGGCGGATCTTTGCTCCGACGACGGATGGGACGACGCTCTGAGGGGCTGTCGCTATGTCATTCACACGGCCTCGCCATTTCCGGCGGGATTGCCTGACAACGCAGACGAGCTGATCCAGACCGCGCGCGACGGTGCACTACGCGTGTTGCGCGCGGCCCATGACGCCGGCGTGGCACGCGTGGTGCTGACATCCTCGATCGCCGCCACCAATCACGGTAGCGGCCAGCCTCCCTACACCGAGAACGATTGGACCGATCCGACCAGCGCGCGGGCGACGCCCTACTACAAATCGAAAACCCTGGCCGAGCAGGCCGCGTGGAGCTTTGCGCGGAACAGCGGGCTCGATCTGTGCGTGATCAATCCCGGCATGATCTTCGGACCGCTGCTCGGCCCGCAATACGGCACGTCCGTCGGACTGATCCAGCAAATGATGAGCGGCAAGTTGAAGCGTGTGCCGCGCTTTGGCTTTGCGGTCGCGGATGTGCGCGATGTGGCCGACGCCCATATCCGCGCGATGACCTGTCCTGATGCCGCCGGAGAGCGCTTCATCGTCGGCGGAGGTTTTTTCTGGTTGAGGGACTTGGCCGCGGTGCTGGCGACATCGTTTCCGGCTTATGCGGCCCGCTTGCCGCGCGGCGACGTGCCGAACTGGATGGTGAGGGCGCTGGCCCCGTTCAGCGGGCGCTCCCGCATGATCGTGCATGAGCTCGACCGCGACCTCAGCGTCAGCGCCGCCAAGGCGCACCGCGTGCTGAACTGGCAACCACGGCCTGATGAGGATTGCATCCGGGCCAGCGCCCAAAGCCTGATCGACCATCGCTTGATCGCCACGCCGTAGACGGCTGGACCCCCTCGCCCACTCTTGCAGAACTGGAGAACCACCAATGACGACGCACGCGACCGACACGGACTCACCGCAAGCCGAGCACATCCGCAACACCGAACGGGCCCGGCTGCGCGCGCTGGTCGAGGGAGACATTGCGCAGGCGGAGCCGCTTCATGCACCGGAGTTTCAGTTGATAACGCCCATCGGCATGCCGCTCTCCAAGGGCGAATATCTGGGTGCGATCCAGAGCGGGCAGATCCAGTACCTGATGTGGGAACCCGGCGCGATCGCAGTCCGCCAGCAGAACGATCACGCCGTGATCCGATATCGCGCCAGGCTGGAGATCGTTTTTGCTGGCCACCGCGTTGCCCCTGCGGACTATTGGCACACCGACACTTACGAGCACCGCGAGGGGCGTTGGATGGTGGTCTGGTCGCAGGCGACGGCGATCAGCGAAATGGCCTAGAATTTCGAAGAGAGCGTTCGGGCCCGCTCCACATTGCTGGTGAGTTTCTCAAGAAATAGGAGCTAGCCTCCCGGGCATGCGCACCAAGCCCTCAGATGCCAAGCTCACCGGCCTGTTCCTCGACATGCTCGCGGCGGAACAGGGCGCCGGACCCAACACGCTCGACGCCTATCGCCGCGACCTCACCGATTTCTCGGAATTTTTGGGCCGCGTCGGGCACAGCTTTGCCGACGCCGAGACGCAAAATTTGCGCGATTATCTCGCCGATCTCGATGCCCGCGGCTTCAAATCCACCAGCGTCGCGCGGCGGCTGTCGGCGATGCGGCATCTCTATCGCTTCCTGCTGAACGAACGCATCCGAGCTGAGGATCCCGCCGCGATCCTGTCCGGCCCCAAGCGCGGCCGCGGCCTGCCGAAGGTGCTGTCGATCGCCGATGTCGATCGCATGCTCCGGCGCGCCAAGGAATTGAGCGAGGCGCAAGATGCCTCGCCGTCGAAGCGGCTGCGCGCCTTGCGGCTGTATTGCCTGCTCGAGGTGCTCTACGCCACCGGCCTGCGCGTCTCCGAGCTGGTGGCGCTGCCGCGCTCGGCGGCCAAGCGCGACGCCCGCATGATCGTGGTGCGCGGCAAGGGCAACAAGGAGCGCCTGGTGCCGCTCAACGAGGCCTCGCGCCAGGCGATGGCGGATTATCTCGCGGCGACGGAAGCTGCGAAGACGGAGAAGAAGAAGGACAGCCTCGCCGCTTCCAAGTGGCTGTTCCCCTCGTTCGGCGAGAGCGGACATCTGACGCGCCAGCATTTTGCCCGCGACCTCAAGGAGCTCGCGGTCGCCTCGGGGCTGCAGGCGCGGCTGGTCTCCCCGCACGTGCTGCGCCATGCCTTTGCCAGCCATCTCCTGCACAATGGTGCCGATTTGCGCATCGTGCAGACCCTGCTCGGCCACACCGACATCTCGACGACGCAGATCTACACCCATGTGGTGGAGGAGCGGCTGAAGAGCCTCGTGCGCGACCTGCACCCGCTGGCGGAGAAGTAACTGTCGTCCCTGCGAACGCATGCGTTCGCAGGGACCCATACCGCGTGATCTATCCGCGGAGGGTGGTGTGAGTACCTCGGGAACGCCGCTTCACTGCCAGTCTTCGCCAAACTTCTCCCTGTGGTTATGGGTCCCCGCGTGCGCGGGGACGACGGCGGAGGCCGAAACCGCCTTGACTTCGGCCACATCTCCGCAGAAAGAGCCGGGGCCTTCGCATGATTTGACGGGCCCGCCCGCAGCACACAGGTCAACTCATTGAAGAAGCTACACTTCTTTCCGTAGGTTCGAATCCGCTTCGCCGCCTCGCCCCGTTCTCCCTATATTGAGTTGATGCAAGACCAGATGCGCAGCTATCTCGACTTCGAAAAGCCCGTCGCCGAGCTCGACTCCAAGGTCGACGAGCTCAGGACGCTGGCGGCCTCCGGCACCGACATCTCCGATGAGATCGGGCGGATCGAGGACAAGGCGGCGCAGGCGCTGGCCGACCTCTATCAAAACCTGACGCCGTGGCAGAAGACGCTGGTCGCGCGGCATCCGCAGCGACCGCATTTCAACGATTTCATCAAGGGCCTGATCACCGAATTCACCCCGCTCGCCGGCGACCGCAAGTTCGGCGAGGACGAGGCGCTGGTCGCCGGCTTCGGCCGTTTCCGCGGCGAGGCGATCTGCGTGATGGGCCAGGAAAAAGGCGATTCCACCGAAAGCCGCATCAAGCACAATTTCGGCATGGCGCGCCCCGAGGGCTACCGCAAATGCGTGCGGCTGATGGAGATGGCCGAGCGGTTCGGCCTGCCGGTGCTGTCGCTCGCCGATTCTGCCGGCGCCTATCCCGGCATCGGCGCCGAAGAGCGGGGCCAGGCCGAAGCGATCGCGCGCTCGACCGATGCCTGCATGGCGCTGACCGTGCCGAACGTCGCCATCATCACCGGCGAGGGCATGTCGGGCGGCGCCATCGCCATCACCACCGCCAACAAGGTGCTGATGCTGGAGCACGCCATCTACAGCGTGATCTCGCCGGAAGCGGCGTCCTCGATCCTCTGGCGCGATGGCACCAAGGCCCAGGAAGCCGCCAACAACATGAAGATCACCGCCCAGGACATGCTCCGCTTCGGGGTGATCGACAGCATTTTGAAGGAGCCGGTCGGCGGCGCCCACCGCGACCCCGCCGCCATGATCGCCACCACCGGCGACGCCATCGCCAAAGCCTTCGACGAGCTCCGGGGCCTCGACGGCGACGCCATCCGCAAGCAGCGCCGGCAGAAATTCCTCGATATCGGCAGGAAACTGGGCTGATTCGTCCCGATTCCGGTGCCGTAGGGTGGGCAAAGGCGCGAAGCGCCGTGCCCACGTCTTCGCATCAATGGGGCAGAACGTGGGCACGCTGCGCTTTGCCCACCCTACGAAACCTGTCGGGCCGCCCCGGTAACCCCGCATTAACCCTTTTTTTGCCCAAATCAGCGATCTGAGTCCGGGTCGGGCCGCAAAGCCCAAGTTCGGTCCCAAAGTAAGGCCCAAAGTCGCGTCCATTCAGTCTTCGTTGACCATGCCGATGGGCCAACGGGCTCGTGATCCCCGCTCGGGTTGCGACCACATGACCCAGAGGTTAGAATTTTAATCAATGGCTTCAGGGCATAAGCGCTGGGGCGTGAGCTGAAAAAGCCCGTCACGACGGGTCCGGTTCTCCGGTCGGATCATGCTCCATCAGAATTGGGGTTCGCGCTTTCTGCCCGGCACGGTGTGGGGTCCATCTTGATTTCTCGTTCGCTTGCTCGCGCGCTTTTGGCTTCGGTCGCGCTGATGACGGCCAGCGTCCTGCTGGCCGGCTGCGATACCGACCAGGTCTCGCTCGCGACCAACGCCAAGGCCAACCAGCCGGTGCCGCCAAAGCTTCTCGCCGCGATGGTCGAGAAGGACATGGATCTGCAGTCGCCGATCCTGGTGCGCCTGTTCAAGCAGGAGGCCGAGCTCGAGGTCTGGAAGCAGGCCCGCAACGGCCAGTTCGCGCTGCTCAAGACCTATCCGATCTGCCGCTGGTCCGGCGACCTCGGACCGAAGGTGCGCGAAGGCGACCGCCAGGCGCCGGAGGGATTTTATTCGATCAACCCGAGCCAGATGAATCCGCAATCGGCCTACTACCTGTCGTTCAACACGGGTTACCCGAACGCGTTCGACAAGGCTCTCGGCCGCACCGGCTCGCAGCTGATGGTGCATGGCGACTGCTCCTCGCGCGGCTGCTACGCGATGACGGACGAGCAGATCGCGGAGATCTATTCGCTCGGCCGCGAATCCTTCTTCGGCGGCCAGAAGGCGTTCCAGCTGCAGGCCTATCCGTTCAAGATGACGCCGGTGAACATGGCCAAGCACCGGAACAATCCGAACATGCCGTTCTGGAAGATGATCAAGGAAGGCTATGATCATTTCGAGGTGACGCGGCAGGAGCCGAAGGTCGATTTCTGCGAGAAGAAGTACGTCTTCGACGCGGCGAAGCCCGCGGACGCAAAGCGCGATCCGGTGTTCGACGCCTCGGCAAAGTGCCCGGCCTATGTGATTCCCGAGGACGTCGTCGCCGCCGTGCGGGGCAAGCAAGCCAAGGACGAGGCGGAATACGCGAGGCTGGTCGCCAAGGGCACGCCGGTGGCGCGCATGAACACCGGCATCGACGGCGGCATGAACAAGATCTTTGCGGCGAAGATCCCGGAAGGCTCGACCGGCCTGTCCGAGGGCGCCGAAGGCACCACGCTGCAGATGCTGGCGATGGCGAAGGCGCCGGGCACGATCCCCGGCCACGTCAATCCGCCCAAGCCGAACCTCGACAGCGCGGCGTCCGCGCCTGCGCCGCAGGAAGAGCCCGTGGTCGCCGTCAGCGCCCCCGCGACCAGCGCGCGCGTCGCCACCGCCGCGCCGGCTGAAAAGTCCGGCGGCTTCTTCTCCAACCTCGGCCGCAAGATGGGCATGGGCTCATCCGACACGACGGCCACCACCCCGCCGCCGCAAGCCACGGCATCCGTGGCCCCGGCCACCACGACCACGACGCCGCCGACCGCGGCGTCGCGGCTCAAGGCCGCAGTGACCCGGTTCGTGCCGGGGCATGACAAGTCCAAGGACGCGACAAAGGAAGCGGCGAAGG
This sequence comes from Bradyrhizobium sp. CCBAU 11430, assembly GCF_028128855.1. Classification (NCBI taxonomy): domain Bacteria; kingdom Pseudomonadati; phylum Pseudomonadota; class Alphaproteobacteria; order Hyphomicrobiales; family Nitrobacteraceae; genus Bradyrhizobium; species Bradyrhizobium sp. CCBAU 11430. Next base: position 116,503 of record NZ_LBJV01000059.1, on the reverse strand, counting down.
ACGCGCCGAAGCCGGCTGCGACCGTGGCCGCCAAGCCCGCCGAACCGGCAAAGCAGCCCGACACCCGCCTCGCCGCAACGCGCCCGGCGCTGAAGCCGTCGGTGAGCGATGGTGCCGGTGAAGCGACGCAGATCATGGGCGCCGCGCCGGTGATCTCGTCGAACTCGTTCGACAGCCGCTTTGGGGCGGTGAAGTAGGCGGGCACACCGCGCACCTGTTCTCGCGATCGACCATGCCTCCCCGTCACCCTGAGGTGGCCGCTTCTTCAGCGGCCCTCGAAGGGCGACGGCCCGGCTGGCAGCTCGCCCGTACATCCTTCGAGGCTCGCTACGCGGTGCTCATGCACCGCACTGCTCGCACCTCAGGATGACGGCATCAGCAGGGTTCGCAGCCCGAACGATGATCCATTCAATCGTCCCTTCGGATAAAAGTAATTTCTCTTTACCCGAACCTCGACACACCCTATACTCCCTCGCCATCTCATCCTGCCGGAAGGGGCGGGTCGCGATCGTCACGGTTCGTGGGGTGAGTTGCGGTGGACGCGGGCGGTGTTGGCGCCAGATGCGGTCGCAGGGCGGGTAGTCCCCGTGAGCGATCAGCGGGCGCGGTACGACAGCGCGGCCATGCCCTGCGAAGCCCGAAGGGTGAAGCGGGGCCGCGTACGGCAAAATCGTGTGGTCCTGGCGCCCGCAGGCTGGCGTCAAGTCTCCGCGGTGGTGTGCGTGCCCGACCGGGTAGCGCACATCAGCGATCTCGCGAGGCGACGGGGGCAAGAGTGCATCGCTCCCCGGGGAGAGCGCGACATAAGCCGTCAACCCACTGCGCAGGGAAGGCCGGTTATCGGGCTGCACCTGTGTCTCCCCTGTGAGCGTCTATCCACGCATCATTGCACAGGGGCTCTCGGGTGCCAGCCGGTACCCGGCCTTCCCTGCGCCCTTCCGATTCCGAAGGGCGCCAGAAGCGAAGTAAAACCCGGGCGCTGGGCGCCGCGGGATCGCGATGTCATGTCGGCTGTTTGACACTGGAAGAACCGGAGCGGGTGAGCGCAGCCGGGATGAGCGAGGTGTCAGCCGTAGCTCGGAGAGCGAAGCCGGGAAGCGCTATCCGGCAATTTCGCGAGCGGCCCCCGCATCGTTCGCCAACGGCTCTCGCTCGGCCGAAAGTTGCGCGTGCAAACCGCGTTGTCAGGACGTAATCAGATATCTTTCGACTGCCTCCAATAGAGCCCAAGGCATGCTGCAACGCACTTTCCTTCGCACCGTGATTTTTCTTTTCGTTCTGTCGGCGGTCGCAATTCCGAACCAGCGCGCCCAGGGCAGACCACGCGACGATTTCAGGGGCACCGCCGTCGTCGAGCTGATGCGAAAATACGGCCACCCTGACCAGATCGTCCCTTTCGGCCGCAAGGACCAGGACCAGGACCAGGCCTATCACTGGCGAATGAAGACGACGGCCACCTTCGAGGCAGCCGACCAAGGCGAACGGCGCGAGGATTTCTTCTGCGATGTGACCGCCATCGTTGGACAGAACGGGCGGGTCAAGACCTTCGAGGCCAGGCCCGCGGATGTCGGCGCCGGCGCCCTCGCATCCATCGAAGCCTTCGGGCCGCTGTGCCGCAAGGCATTCGGCTCACGACCGAGCCGGGCTCCCGGCGAAAAATTGGCCAGGATGCGGCTTTGAGCGGCCGAGGTTGAACAGAGCGGTCCATGGCATCCTTCTACGCAGAGAACCACCTTCGACACATCGCCGGGCTGGAAAAGCGCCACGGTCCGATCAGCGACGAGGTCGTCACAGCCCTGCGCACGCTGATCAAGCTGATCTGCCGTAGCGAGGACCCGGTCGAGGCCATCCCCTTTCTCGACCGCTGCATCTCGATCCAGGAGAGCCTGCATGGGCCGCAGTCCATCCTGGGCGACCTCGATGAATGGATCCGCCAGGCAGGCCGCGTCGACTTCAAATTGGTCGAGCCGTTTCAGCTGCGGCGGCTGGCTATCAGGACCAGGCTTTCCGGCGAGCACAGTTGGCAGGCCGCCGAGGAATGCGAAGCGATCGCCCGGAAATGGGCCTCCGCCGGGGATTATTCCCGCGCCAGGGCTTTTCTGGAGCGAAGCATCTCGATCCTGGAGAAGGTCCACGGCGCCGTCAGCATCGAAGTGGCAGCCGCCGTCGACACGCTCGCCGAGATCGGCGCGCGCCTGACGAAATGGGAGGACGCCGAGACGAATCTGCAGCGCAGCCTGCATCTGAAAGAGAAGATATTCGGGAAGAGAAGCGAGGAAGCGGCCCGGACGCTGCTCACCTCCGCCATCGTCCATGCCAATTCCTGCAAACTGCAGCGACACGGGGCCAAATTCGAGGGTCTGCGCAAGGCCGTGACCGCCTTCGCGTCCGGTCTCGACATCATCGAGGAACGATTTGGACCGGACAGCCTGGAGGTTCAGAAGGCTCTCGAAGCCATGATATCGGCCTATCTCGACTGTGGAGAGTTCTGGAAGGCCGAGCCTTTGCTGAAGCGGCTGCTTGATATCTGCGAGCGGACTTATGGAGACGACGCTGCGGCCCTGCTCTGGATCCTGGCGGAGCTCGCCACGGGTTATGCGCGCGAACGGGTGGAAGATGCCGAGCCGGTCCTGGAGCGGGGCTTCGCGGTGCTGCGGACTTTCCTCGATGCCGGCAAGCCGATCTTTCGTCGCAGCATCCTGGACATGGCCGGCAACCGGAAGGTGCTCTACGGCGGCAGTCAGAAAGGCGTGCTCGAGACGCTGGTCCAGGCGTCGGAGACGTTTCGCGACAATCTGCGAAAGCGATGGGGAGCGTAGGTGGACCTCGGATGACAGATTACGACACCTGGAAGCTGCAATGCCATTGCTGCGGCAAGACCTCCGAGCATTCCGTGCTGATGAGCTCGAACTCGTTCGGCTCTCGCGACCTCGACCAGCGGCCGCCGAAAATGTACCGCTGGACCATCGCAAGCTGGCTGCAGGAATGCCCCTATTGCGGCTACGTCGCCCCGAGCATCGACAAGGGCGACGCGAAGGCGCGGAGCTTCCTCGATACCGCCGAATTCCGCGCCGCCTCGCTCGACCCTGCGCCCGACCCGGTATCGCGCCGCTTCCTGGTGCGCGCCGCGCAGCACGCCTATGACGGAGAACGCAGATCGGCATTCCTGAGCACGCTGTCGGCGGCATGGGTGGCCGACGACAGCAACCGGCCCTCCGACGCGGCTGCACTCCGCCTCAGAGCCGCCGGTCATCTCGAGGGGCCCCGGATCACCTCGATCGATACCCGCCTGCTGCTGCTCGACGTGCTGCGACGGGCATCGAGCTGGGAAGCCGCCGAGGCACTGACCGCCGAATTGACGGCTGAAGAGCTGGACTATCCCTTTGCCGAGATCGTTGCCTTCCATCGCGACAAGATCGCGGCCAGGGATGACCAGCGACATACGATCGGCCAGGCGCTCGAGGGCAAGCCACCGCCGCCGGTCGCGGTCGAGGACCCGGAGCTGCTCAAAGCCATCGCACGGCACATCAAGATCGTTCCGAACCCGCGAAGGACGTGACCATGAAGGCCGCCGGCCTTGCCTTTGCCGTTGCACCTGCCTTGGCTCTCCTGACGGCTCCTTCTCTCGCTGCGGGAAGCTGGAAGCTGGAATTCGACAATCGCGATCTTCCCTCGCTGAGCTACAGGGATCAGGGCAAGGTGACGTTCATGCTGGGCTGCGGACGCGCTCTGGGCCTGCATGCAAGATATCCCGGCGAGGCCGGCCGCGCCGGAAAGGCAACGATCACGATCGGAAACGGCCGCAAGTCAATCAAGCTCGCTGGCGAATTCGAGGAGATTTCGGCCGACGACGACGCGACCAATTTTGTCCAATGGGATCTGGGCTACTCGAGGCCGGACCCGGAGCTGTTCGGCAAGCGCTGGAAGCGGGCCCAGGCGCGCCTGCTCGGCCTGATGGAGAGAGCGTCGCCGCTGACGATTTCGAGCAGGACGACGAGCTACCAACTTCCCAGGATCGATGCGGCCGGCTGGCGGGCCGCCATTGAAAGGTGCGGCGGCTAGACCACAATCGCCTTCAAGAAGGAGCTTTCCGTGATTGGGCACTCTCGCGCGACCCGCCTTTCGGTTTCGGTCAGCGCCCTCTTTCTCGCCGCGATTTCGATCGTCTCGCCCGCTCGGGCGGGCGATTACTGGGAGCCGAAGAATTACGCACCCGTGACCGACCCCGCGAAGAAAAAGCAGATTCACGATGACGGAGCCGCCATATGGAGAGAAGGCAACGAGGTGTACGAAGCCGGAGACTACAAGAAGGCAATCGAGATATTCCAGCGGTCGATCGTCAAATATCAGATCCTTCGCCTGACTGACGACATCGAGATCGTCAAACGCGCGATAAAAGCGTCAGCCTGCTTGGATCGGCGCAAGTCCACCGATATCAACCAGCTCAAGGAGCTCATCGGGGAGCATGAAGACAAGACGTCGGGCTCGATGACTCCCTACCCGAATTCATGCCTGCCTTTTCCTGAGTTGGTGGCGGCGGTGCAAAAACGGATTGCGGCTCTTCAGAACACAAACAGATGACTCCGGACCTTTGCTCTTCGGCCGTCCATTCCTCGAGGCTCGCCGCACGATGACCGGACCAGCGGCACGTAGACCGGATGAGCGAAGCGATATCCGGGGATGCTGCGAATGCCCCCGCATGTCGCTTCGCTCATGGGGGCTACGGCAGCTCGAGCTACGGCGCCAGATACCGCATCAGCTCCGGATTGCCCCGCACCTCGCCCGCCTCTCCCTGCAGCGCGACGCGGCCGCGGTCGAGCACGTAGGCGTAGTCGGCGACGCGCAGCGCGAGGTCGAGGTGCTGCTCGACGATGATGACGGCGATGCTCTTGGCGAGCTCGATCAGGCGTTCGGTGATCTCCTCGATGACGCCGATCCAGACGCCTTCGGTCGGCTCGTCCAGCAGCAGCAGTTTTGGATCGCCGAGCATGGCGCGGCCGATCGCGAGCATCTTGCGCTCGCCGCCGGACAGCGTGCCGGCGGGCTGGTCGAGGCGCTGGCCGAGCTTCGGGAAGATGGTTAGCACCTGGTCGACCGCGTCTGCCTTCTTGCTCGCGAGCGAGCCGACGGCGAGATTGTCGCGCACCGACAGGCGCGCGAACACCGAATGCTCCTGCGGCACGTAGCCGATGCCGGCGCGCACCCGCTCCTGGGTGGCGCGGCGACTGATGTCGCGGCCGTCGAAGGCGACCTCGCCCTTCCAGGCCGGCAATTCGCCGACGATGGTCTTCATCAGCGTAGTCTTGCCGGCGCCGTTGCGCCCGAGCACGGCGACGCCGCCGCGCCAGGGAATGCCGAGGGTGACGTCGAACAGCACCTGGCTGCGGCCATAGCCGGCATCGAGATGTTTGATGTCCAAAAATTCAGGCACGGCGCAGATAAATCTCCTGGACGGCTTTGTTGGCCTGGATCTCGGACACGGTACCAGACGCCAGCACCTTGCCCTGGTCGAGCACGGTGAGGCGATCGCAGATGTCGCGGATGAAATCGAGGTCGTGTTCGACGATGACGAGCGAGCAATGCTGCTTGATCGGCTGAAGCAGTTCGCCGGTGACGCGGCGCTCCTCCAGGCTCATGCCGCCGGTCGGCTCGTCGAGCAGCAGCAATTTCGGCTTGCCGGCAAGCGCCATCGCGATCTCCAGCCATTGCTGCTGGCCGTGCGACAGCGCCGCTGCGGCCTCGAAGGCGCGATTCGCGAGGCGGAACTGCGTCAGCATGGTCATGACCTGGTCGTGCAGCGCGGCTCTCGTGCGCGAGAACACGAGGTCGACCAGCGAGGACTGCGCCTGCAGCGCGAGCAGGATGTTGTCGTACAGCGTCAGCGACGGCAGCACGCTGGTGATCTGGAATTTCAGGCTCATGCCGGCGCGGGCGCGCTCGGTCGGCGTGAAGGCGGTGATGTCGGTATTGACGAACGACACCTTGCCCTGCGTCGGCACCTCGGCGCCGGCGATGCACTTCATCAGCGTGCTCTTGCCGGAGCCGTTCGGACCGATCAGGCCGTGGAATTCGTTGGCGCCGACGCTGAGCGCGGCACCGTCGAGCGCGGTGAGCTTGCCGAAGATTTTCGTGATGCCGGCGGCCTCAAGGAGCATCGCGATGCTCCCCGACGTTTTCCTTGGCCTTGGCACCGAAGCTGCCGACTCGCTCGCGCTCCCCGAGCACGAAGCTGATCAGGCCCAGCGGCCGGAACAGGATGACGAGCAGCAGCAGCAAGCCCAGAATGATCGGCCAGATGTCGCGATAATTGTCCGAGAGCCAGAAGCTGACGCCCTCGACGATGACGGCCCCGATGACGGCGCCGATCAGCGTGCCGGAGCCGCCGAACAGCACGTAGAGCACGACCTGGGTCGAGACGACGACGCCGACCATGTTGGGCCAGACGAAACCCTCGTGGAAGGCGTAGAGGCTGCCGGCAAGCCCGGCAACGCCGCCGCCGATGGTGAAGATGATCGCCTTGAGGTGCTGCGCCTTGTAGCCGAAGAAAGCGATGCGCTGCTCGTTCTCGCGCAGGCCGGCGAGCGCGAGGCCGAATTGCGAACGCACCAGGAAACGGCAGAGCAGGTAGACCACGACCAGGATGCCGAGCACGAGATAATAGAACGCCGGTCCTTCCGTGAACTCGTAAGTCCCGAGCGACATCGGCGCGATCGAGGGGATGCCGTTCTGGCCGCCGAGATAATACCAGCCGCGCGCCAGGCGATCGGCGGCGTAGGAGCCGGTCAGCGTGCCGAGCGAGACGAAGATCACGCTGGAGGGATGCCGTCCGAGCAGCAGGAAGCCGCCAAGCAGCAGCGCGAAGGTGAGGCCGATGATGGTGCCCGCCGGCAGCACCAGGAAGATGTTGGTGATGTCGAGGTCGCGCGCGAGCAGCGCCACGCCATAGCCGGCCGAGCCGAAGAACAGGGCCTGGCCGAAGCTCATGATGCCGGCATAGCCCCAGACCAGATCGAACGACAGCGCGAACAGCGCCAGAATGATCACGCGCGTCGCGAACACCGTGAGATAGTCCTGCAGCAGCAGCGGCGCGAGCAGCGCCGCGACCAGCACGACGCCCTCGACGATCGGCAGCACTTTCCGCGCCGACGCTCGCTTCGCCGTCCGACCGCTATCCATGGCGACGTCCGCCTCCCCGCCGATCTCGGCGGGGATCGCCTGTTTCACTGCGCCCATCGACTTCAGCATTCCACTTCAGCATTCCACTTCAGCATTCCTTGGGATCGACGAGGCCGTTGCTGCGCCCGACGATCTCGTAGTTTCCGCCCTTGGCGACCGCGGTGTACATCTTCATCTTGCAGTGCCGCTTGCCCGGCACCATCTCGGCAGGCCCGCCCGGACCTTCGGCGATCTTGGCGTGGTCGAGCGCCGCCGCGACCGACTCACGATCGATCTTGCCGGCTTCCTTCACCGCGGCTTCCCACAGCTTCAGGCCGCGATAGGTGCCGGTCGCCGCACTGCCGGCGGCGAAAAGGAAGTTGCCGGGAAAATCCTTCTCGTAGGCCGCCTGGATTTTGGCGTCGAACGGGTTCTCCTTGGTCAACACCTTGAAATAGTCGAGGCAGCTGGCGAGTCCCTCGATCTCCGCGGCCTGATTGATGTTGAGCGTGTTCTCGTCATAGTAGACGCAGGCGAGCCGTCCGCCGTTCTTGAGGAAGCCCGCTTCATAGAGCTGCTTGAAGAACGGGCCGACGCCCGGCGGGATGACGGTGTTGAAGACGACGTCGACCTTGTTGGAGATGATGCGGTTGACGGTCGCGGAGAAATCCACCTGGTCGAGCGGGTAGTATTCCTCGAACACGACCTCGCCGCCATTCGCCTCGATCACCTTGCGGGCATAAACGTTGAGCGTGTGCGGCCAGACGTAGTTGGCGCTCGGCAGCGCGAACTTCTTGCCGCCGTTTTTGATCAGCCAGGGAATGAACTCGTCACATTGCTGCGCCGGCGTCGGACCGGTGCAGAACAGATAGGGCGTGCACTCCTTGCCCTCGTAGAGCTGCGGATAGATGTAGAGCGTCTTGCCGCGCGCCACGATGGGATCCTTGATCGCGTTGCGCATCGAGGAGGTGATGCCGCCCAAGACCATGTCGACCTTATCGCGCTGGATCAGCTTGCGCACATTGCCGACGGCGACGGATTCGTTGGAGGCGGTGTCCTCGATGTAGAGCTCGACCGGACGGCCGAGCAGACCGCCGGCGGCATTGATCTCCTTGATCACCATTTTGGCGACGTTGGCGTCGGCATTGCCGGCATAGGCGATCGGGCCGGTGAGGTCGGTCGCGATGCCGACCTTGATCGGAGCCTCTGCGGCATTGGCCCAGGGCGCCGGAATCACCCAGCTGCCGACCCCGGTTGCGACCGCGCCGGAGGCAAAGGCGAAATTGGAGAGGAAGCGGCGACGTGAGAGCTGCGTGCGATCGAACATGACTAAACCCCTTTTCCAGCGATGAGGCCCTGCGGGCGGAATTTGATGAAGACAATGGCAAGGACGAAGACGAGCACGTCGGCGACGACGGGCGCCATCACCCAGGGCAGCGCGGCGCTGAGCGTGCCGATGACACCGGCGCCCGCGACCGGCCCGATGAAGGAGCCGACGCCGCCGACCATGACCGCGACGAACCCCTGGATCAGGAAGCGCAGGCCGAGATCGGCGTAGAGGCTGAACACCGGGACGATCAGCGCACCGGCAAGGCCGGCGAGCGCGGAGCCGAACGCGAAGGTGGCGCCGTACATCAGGGGCGTGGAAATGCCCGAGGCCCGCGCCAGCGATGGATTCTCGAGCGTGGCGCGCATGCGCAGACCAAAGTTGGTGCGCGACAGCAGCAGATAGCAGCCGGCCATCACCAGAAGCGTGATGACGATGATGGTGAAGCGCCAGGCCGAGATGTGCATGGCGCCGATGTCGATCGAGCCGCCGATCGGCTCGGGCACGGTGAGATAGAAGCCGCCGATCAGGCCGCGCACGGATTCGCGGATGATCAGACCGAGCGCATAGGTGCCGAGCATCGCCACGATCGGCGCGGCGTAGAATCTCCGGATGATCAGCCCCTCCAGCACGAAGCCGAGCGCGCCGACGACGAAGGGCGCCGCGACCATGCCGGCCCAGATCGGCAGGCCCTTGGCGTAGGCGAGATAGGTGATGTAGGCCCCGAGCAGGACGAACTCGCCCTGCGCGAAGTTGAAGATGCCCATCATGCTGGCGATGATCCCGAGCCCCAGCACGATCAGGACGATGATCGCACCGAAGCTCAGGATCTCGAACGCCGCGACGAACGCGTTAGCCATGCTTTGCTGTTCCGCTCGTCTTCACTGAGGCCCCGCTCACATCTTCTTCCAGTCGCCGATCTGCTCGAAGGCGTGCGCGGCGCGGTAGATGGTGGATTCCTCGAACATGCGGCCGACCAGCATCAGCCCGACCGGCAGGCCATCGACCATGCCGCAGGGCAGCGACATCGCGGGATGATGGGTGATGTCGAACGGCGCGGTGTTGGAGATCATCTCGAGGGCGCGGGCGACGTACTCCTCGCGGCTGGCATTGGGCTCCGGCAGCTTGGTCGCCTTCATCGGCGTGGTCGGCATCAGCAGCAGATCGTAGTCCCCGAACGCCTTGTCGTAGGCCGCGGTCAGCCGGCGCGAGATGTTGAGCGCCTTGCCGTAGAAGCGTGGACCGAAATTGTTGTTGATGTAGGTGCCGAGCATCATGAACAATTTCGTGGTTTCGGACAGCGAATCGGCCTGGCGGCGCCAGCCGCGATGGAAATCCATCAGCGAGGTCGAATAGAGATCGCCGCGGCTGAGGCCGTAGCCGTCGCCGAACATCATGGTCTGGGTCAGGCCTTCGGTGCCGATCGGGGTCCAGATCGCACCGCCCAGGAGGTGCATCGGGATCGACACCGTCTCGACGGTGGCGCCGATATCCTTGAAGCGCTTTGCGGCCTCGCGCACGCTTTCATTCACGGCGGCTTCTGCAACCGGCTGTTCAAAACCTTCCTTGACGATGCCGATCTTCATGCCCTTGACGCCCTGGCCGAGCGCCTTGGTGTACTCCTCGACCTTTGGCGACTTGATGCGCGGATCATAGCCGTCGTCGCCGGCGAGCACTTCGAGCAGCAGCGCGTTGTCGGCGACCGTCGCCGTCATCGGCCCGGTATGGTCGACATAGATCTCGATCGGCATGATGCCGGTATAGGGCACGAGACCCCAGGTCGGCTTCATGCCGTAGATGCCGCAGAACGAGGCCGGCATGCGGATCGAGCCGCCCTGATCGCCGCCGATCGCCATGTCGACCTCGCCGAGCGCGACCACGACGCCCGAGCCCGACGACGATCCGCCGGCCGAGTAGCCCATCTTGTGTGGATTGTGCACTGGCCCGTAGGACCCGGTGTGGCTGCCGCCGGACAGGCAGAAGTGCTCGCAATGCACCTTGCCGGCGATCTCGGCGCCGGCATCCAGCATGCGCGTGACGATGGTGGCGTCGAAATCGGGGACATAGCCTTCCAGCGTCGACGAGCCATTCGTCATGGGAACGCCGGCCAGCATGATGTTGTCTTTCAGCGCGACGGTCTTGCCCTTGAGCTTGCCGCTCGCGGCGCCCTTCACGGTCGACTTGCGATACCAGGCGTTGCGGGGGTTCTCCTCAGCCGAGGGGCGATAGCCCGGGGTGCGCGGATATTTCACCTCGGGCACCTCGTCCGGCATCGCGGCAACGAGATTGTAGGCCTCGATCGAGCCCTGCATCAGGCCGCGGAACGAGGCGACGTCGTCATCGGTGAGCGAAAGGCCGCATTGCTCGGCGACACTGCGCAATTGGGCGGGGGTGGGAAGGACAACTGTCACGGCGCTCTCCTCTGAGGCTTCTTGGTCCCTGGCGTTGGACGGAGTCTCGCGGTCGCGCTTGCACAAGCGCGGCCCGTTCGGCTTCGCGTCGATATTACAGACGGAAATATTTTCCTTTTCAAGTATTATTTCGCGAAGCCGCTGCGACGTATCAACAGCCGCCCCTCAAAGCGTCTTGATGATCTTGAAGTCGAGACCGTCGGCTTCAGCGAGGTACATCGGCATCTCGGCGCGCCCGTCGCGAAGAACCACGGGACCGCAGCCCGCCGAGTAAACGGTGTTGCGTGCGGCCTTCAGCAGCGGACGAAAGGCCAGCGACCCGGCACGATTGGCCACCGACTCCAGGAACCGCAACCCCTCATAATTCGACTGGCCGACCGAGCCGACCGGCGGCGCGTGCGGGCCGAACATGGCCTGGTAGCCACCGAGGAACTCGTCATTGGCACGCGAGGCCATACAGTTGAAATAGCCGGAGGCGCAGAACAAATTCTCGGTGTTGTCGGCGCCGATGCCGAGCAGCACGGTCTCGTCCATCGCGCCGGCAAGCCGCAGCGTCGAGGTCGCAAGGCCGGCTTCCGCGAAGGCGCGATTGAAGGTGATGCTGTCGGTGCCGATCAGCGAGATCAGCACGACATCGGGCTTGGCGGCGCGGATGCGCGCCAGATGCGGCTCGTGATTGTCCTCGCCGACGGGGACAAATTCCTCGCCGACGACCTGGCCGCCGGCCTCCTTGATGTAGCGCTTCACCGCGCGATGCGACTGCCAGGGCCAGACATAGTCGCTGCCGATCAGATACCAGCGCGCCGCCTTCTTGACGTCCGCCAGCCAGTGGATCGACGGCCGGCTCTGCCAGCGCGGCGTCTCGCCGATCGCCATCACGCCCGGCGTGCGCTCGCCGCCTTCATAGACGGGAGTGTAGATGTAGGGGATGCGGTTGCCGGTGACCTTGCGCAAAGCGACACGGACGGCGCTGATATGCGAGCCCATGATCAGGTCGACCTCGTCGAAGGCGATCGCCTGCTCGGCGCGTTGCACGACGTCTTCGATCGGGCCGCCGGAATCGTAGATCGAGAGCTCGAGCTCGCGCCCCAGGATGCCGCCGCGCTTGTTGATCTCGGCGACCGCGAGCATGGCGCTGTTGGTGGAGGTCGGGCCCCAGATTCCGGGCGAGCCGGTGAAGGTGAGGAAATTGCCGATGCGCAGCTTGTTGCGCGCGCCGCGGCGTTTCATGACATGCGTGTCAAACGGCGACAGGTCGAAATCCGCTGCCGCGGACGACAGATTCCTGAACAGCAAAGACGGTGGCAACGCCGGACCGCCATGAGCCGGGAAGTTTACCGTCGCGCGCACGCCAACTCCTGTCTGGCACCAGACCTGAAAGCACATTGAGCAGGCGGCCGCGGCTTCCGCCCTTTTGTTGTGCAATGATCCTATTTTGAAAATATTGAATATTCAAGAATTGAAGTGCATATAGATGCAGCATCGATTGCAAGACATTCACTCAATTAGGTCAAGACAAAGTCTTAGCCGTGGCAAAACCGTCGAAAGAAAACACCCCGATCACCGAACACCTCGCTTATTTGCTCGCGCAAGCCAACCGGGAGATCAACCGGCAGCTCGAGCTGCGGTTGAGCAAGGAAGGCGTGCCGGTCGAGCAGTGGCGCATCCTGAAGGTGCTGTCCGATGGCAACGGCCATTCGATGGGCGAGCTTGCGGGCGCCGTGCTGCTCAACCATCCGACGCTGACCAAGATGATCGACCGCATGGTCTCCGACACGCTGGTCTATCGCGTGCAGGACCCGGGCGACCGCCGCAAGGTGCTGATGTTCATCTCCGACCGCGGCAAAGTGTTGTGCAAGAAGCTCAACTCGCTCGCGGTCGACCAGGAGGAGCACATCCTGGAGAGCTACGGTGACAAGTCGACGAGCGAGCTCAAGCGGCTGCTGGAGAGCTTGATCGACAGCTCGAATTAGACCTCGTGAATTGGAGCGTGGGGGCCCTGCGAAGCCGACACACTCATCTGCCATTCAATGCATGGAGAGAGGACCTCCATGAAAGCACGCGCGTTGGTCACGCTGGCATTGGTGGCGCTCACAGAGCGCAGCAGGCCTTATTCAGTTCTCAAGGCTCGCCCTCGCGTCCAGGCGGAGAATGAGCAGGCGCCGCATAACTGCATCATCGCCAGCACGAGAGGGGATAGCGTTGGCCGTTCCATGTCGTCCAGCCCGCGGACTTGTTGCTGACCGGTTTGGCTAAATACCATTTATTGCCGTCGGCATGGTTGAAGTACACGCCGCCCTGCGTTCCGCTGCGTGGATTTGTTAACCTCACCCATCGCGAGCCATTATCTGAGAAGCTGCCTGCCCAGCGTGCTCCCGAGCTGGTGGTGCAAGTGTCGCCGTTACAGCTTGTCTGACTGTCATCAACGGCGGCCCATTTCATCCGGGCCGACCGGCCGTCTATGTTGCACGACCATGTTCCGCCCCACCATCCGCCCACTTGGCTCGCAGGGGCGGGACCGCAAGCGTAGAAACTCAGGGCAAGAACACACAAGGTGGTTGGCAGCGCGCGTTTGGACATTGCTGGCTCCCAATTTTCGGCCCCCGTGCGATTCAATCAAAACACGGATTGAGCTCATTAGAGGTGATCCAGATCACAATGAGCAGTGGCAAAATATTGGATGGTCTACCCCAAGGCGATCCCCGAGACACGATGCCGCGCTTTGACCGTCGGCTTTCCAGGCTTCAGCTGCGCAGCCGGACGAGCGAGTGGCCGCCGACAATCTGCTGCAGCGGCACCCGGGAGTGACCAAAGGAACAGGCGCTGCAGGCCACGCGCATGGAACAGGGCGATGCTTCTCACGAGGGTGATGAACGGGCCAAGTACCTGTTCGCTCAACATCGGGGCTGGTTGCCAGGTGGGCAAAGCGTGCTCAGCCGCGCGTGACGGAAGCCAGCCCCCCTGACAAATGTGAGCCAGCCATCCTCAATGGCGTGTGCCTACCATTCGTGATGCACCTGAAGATCAGCAGGCACCATATGGATCGGAAGCATTTCAATCCCTCGCGAACTCGAAGGCCAATACAGCACCGCGAGTTCGCTGGGTATTGAGATCATCGATCAGGCATACCGCCCGTGGCAGTGCTTGTACTTCTTGCCTGAGCCGCACGGGCAATCCTCGTTGCGGCCGACCTTGCCCCAGCTTGCCGGGTTCTTCGGATCGCGCAACGCTGCATCGCTGGCCTGAGCGCCGAGCGTGACGCTGGCGAGCGCCATTTCGTCCTCGCCGGTGTTCGGGTCGAACTTGTGCGCCTCCATCGGCGGCAGGACGGGCGCTTCCTGCTCCGGCGGAACGATCTCGACCCGCATCAGCTGCGCCGTGACGGCCTCGCGCAAGTGAGCGCTCATCTCCTGGAAGAGATTGAAGGCTTCGGTCTTGTACTCCTGCAAGGGATCGCGCTGGCCGTAACCGCGCAGCCCGATGACCTGGCGCAGATGGTCGAGCATGATCAGATGCTCGCGCCAGAGATGGTCGAGCGTCTGAAGCAAAATGGTCTTCTCGACGTAACGCATCACGTCGGGACCCCATTGCGCCACCTTGGCCGCCATGTGCTCGTCGGCCTTGGTCTCGATGCGCGTGAGCAGCTCCTCGTCGGCGATGCCTTCTTCCTTGGCCCATTCGTCGACCGGCAGGTCGAGATCGAGCACGCGCTTCAATTCGTCCTTCAGGCCGGCGACGTCCCACTGCTCGGCATAGGCATGCTCCGGCACGTGCTTGGCGACGAGGTCGTCGATGAAGGCGTGACGCATGTCGGTGACGGTCTCGGCGACGCTCTCGTCCTTCATCAGGTCGACGCGCTGGTCGAAGATCACCTTGCGCTGGTCGTTCTGGACGTTGTCGAACTTCAGGAGGTTCTTGCGGATGTCGAAGTTGCGCGCCTCGACCTTCTGCTGCGCCTTCTCCAGCGCCTTGTTGATCCAGGGATGGATGATGGCCTCGCCCTCTTGCAGGCCGAGACGCTGGAGCATGCTGTCGAGGCGATCCGAGCCGAAGATGCGCATCAGATCGTCTTCCAGCGACAGGAAGAATTTCGAGCGGCCGGGATCGCCCTGACGGCCGGAACGGCCGCGCAGCTGATTGTCGATACGGCGGGATTCGTGGCGCTCGGAGCCCATGATGTAGAGGCCGCCGGGCTTGGTCACGGTCTTGGCGGGCTTGTTGCCCTTCGCCGGCTCGATCTCGACGATCTCTTCAGCCTTCAGCACGATGTCGCGGAAGCGCTCGACGTCGGCCTTGATCTGCTCGATCTTCCTGGCTTTCTCGGCCTCGTCCTCGATGCCCGCGGTCTCCTTCGGGATGCGCATCTCGAGCGAGCCGCCGAGCTTGATGTCGGTACCGCGACCGGCCATGTTGGTCGCGATCGTGATCGCGCCGGGCACGCCGGCTTCCGCGACGATATAGGCTTCCTGCTCGTGGAAGCGCGCATTCAGCACCGCGAACAGTTTCGCCGGCTTGCCGGCGCGCGCGGCAGCGTAGAGCTTGTCGAGCGCGTTCTCCTTGCCGAAATCGATCTGCTTGTAGCCGTTCTGCTTGAGAAACTCGGCCAGCACTTCCGACTTCTCGATCGACGCCGTGCCGACCAGCACCGGCTGGAGTCGCGAATTGGCCCGCTCGATCTCGGCGAGGATGGCCGCGTATTTTTCCTTGTGGGTGCGATAAACCTCGTCGTCCTCGTCGAGGCGGCCGATCGGCACGTTGGTCGGGATCTCAACGACTTCGAGCTTGTAGATGTCGAAGAGCTCGTCGGCTTCGGTCAACGCCGTGCCGGTCATGCCGGCGAGCTTCTCGTACATCCGGAAATAGTTCTGGAAAGTGATCGAGGCCAGGGTCTGGTTTTCCGGCTGAACCTGCACGTGCTCCTTGGCTTCCAGCGCCTGGTGCAGACCCTCGGAATAGCGGCGGCCCTGCATCATGCGTCCGGTGAACTCGTCGATGATGACGACCTCGTCGTCGCGGACGATGTAGTCCTTGTCGCGCGTGAACAGCGTGTGCGCGCGCAGCGCCTGGTTGATGTGGTGCACGACGGAGACGTTCTCGACGTCGTAGAGCGACTCGCCCTTGAGCTGGCCGGCATCGCGCAGCAGGGTCTCGATCTTCTCCATGCCGGCTTCGGTCAGCGTCACCGTGCGCTGCTTCTCGTCGACCTCGTAGTCGGTCTTGTCGAGCTTGGGCAGGAAGCCGTCGATGGTGTTGTAGAAATCGGAGCGGTCGTCGAGCGGACCGGAGATGATCAGCGGCGTGCGCGCTTCGTCGATCAGGATGGAATCGACCTCGTCGACGATGGCGAAGAAGTGCGGGCGCTGGACCATGTCCTCGAGCCGGTACTTCATGTTGTCGCGCAGATAGTCGAAGCCGTATTCGTTGTTGGTGCCGTAGGTGATGTCGCAGGCATAGGCCGCCTTGCGCTCGGCATCGTCGAGGCCGTGCACGATCACGCCGGTGGTCATGCCGAGGAAGCCGTAGATCTGGCCCATCCAGCCGGAGTCGCGGCGGGCGAGGTAGTCGTTGACGGTGACGACGTGGACGCCCTTGCCGGCGAGCGCGTTGAGGTAGACCGCGAGGGTCGCGACCAGCGTCTTGCCTTCGCCGGTCTTCATCTCGGCGATATCGCCCTCGTGCAGCACCATGCCGCCGATCAGCTGGACGTCGAAATGGCGCTGGCCGAGCGTACGCTTGGCGGCCTCGCGCACGGTGGCGAAGGCGGGGACCAGCAGCTCGTCCAGCGTCTTGCCCTCGGCGAGCTGCTTCTTGAAGTCGGCGGTGCGGGCCTTGAGCGCCTCGTCGGAGAGCTGCGAGACCTCTCCTTCCAGCGCGTTGATCGCGTTGACGCGGGACTGATATCCCTTCACCCGCCGGTCGTTGGCGGAGCCGAAAAACTTGCGGGCGAGCGCGCCGATCATGCCTAGTTCCTGTGTTCGCGATTCAAACGCGTTGCAGCCAAGAAGTTGTCACCCGCCTGCCTATCAACTCACCGTGACGCCTGATGGCGTCAGAGCCCGGACTGCGGGGGGTCATCCGCCATATGGGTGGGAATTGGGCAAGTCTGGGTTCAACGGCCAAAAACGCAGCAAAATAAACGCCATCGCCATGGTCGCGACCGGGCAGAGATATGGCCCGGTCAGGGCCTTGTCAACGGCGGGCGCATTGCGGCTAATTCATCATTTTGACAGACTTTTCGCGTTGCCAAGCCCCCCTGTATTGGGCGAGTGTCCGCCCCGCTCGAGCAGCCCCCTGCTTCAACATAAGGATTTTCCATGACCACCTCGTTCCCGGTAACCAAAACCGGCCTGCGCTTCGGCCTCGCCACCGCCCTCGTGGGCTGCCTTGCGCTGGCGCTGATCGCGGGTCCCGGCCGGGCCGCCGACGATCCGGTGCTGGCGAAGGTCAATGGCGCTGAAATCAAGAAGAGCGACGTCGCCATGGCCGAGGAGGAGCTCGGGCCGAGCCTCGCCCAGATGGACCCGGCGACCAAGGACGAGAACGTCCTGTCCTTCCTGATCGACATGAAAATCGTCAGCAAGGCTGCCGAGGACAAGAAGGTTGCCGATAGCGAGGAATTCAAAAAGCGCCTGGCATTCGCCCGCAACCGGCTTCTGATGGACAGCCTGCTCGCGGGTGAGGGCAAGGCCGCCACCACCCCCGACGCCATGAAGAAGGTCTATGAAGAGGCCTCCAAGCAGATCACCGGCGAGCAGG
Organism: Bradyrhizobium sp. CCBAU 11430; assembly: GCF_028128855.1. NCBI lineage: Bacteria > Pseudomonadati > Pseudomonadota > Alphaproteobacteria > Hyphomicrobiales > Nitrobacteraceae > Bradyrhizobium > Bradyrhizobium sp. CCBAU 11430. The sequence goes on along the minus strand of NZ_LBJV01000059.1, from coordinate 98,854 downwards.
AAGTGCGCGCCCGCCACATCCTGGTCGAGACCGAGGACGAGGCCAAGGCGGTGAAGGCCGAGCTCGACAAGGGCGCCGATTTCGCCGAGCTCGCCAAGAAGAAGTCCAAGGATCCGGGTTCGGCCGACGGCGGCGATCTCGGCTTCTTCACCAAGGAGCAGATGGTGCCGGAATTCTCGACGATCGCCTTCGCGCTCGAGCCCGGCAAGATCTCCGACCCCGTCAAGTCGCAGTTCGGCTGGCACGTCATCAAGGTCGAGGAAAAGCGCAACCGCAAGGCGCCGGACTTCGAGCAGGTCAAGGCCCAGATCGAGCAGTACGTCACCCGCAAGGCCCAGGCCGACTACGTCGCCAAGCTGCGCGCCGAAGCCAAGGTCGAGCGGCTGGACCAGCCGGCGGCGGACGCCAAGCCGGCGGATGCGGCGAAGCCCTCCGACAGCAAGATGGCGCCGCCTGCAAAGAAGTAAGAATTCGCTGTCACTTCGGTGACGTGAAGAGTATCTAAGCCTTCGTGATGCCCGGCCCCCGCGCCGGGCATCTGCATATTCAGATCCCACCAAGGCGCCCCGCGATGTCCTCCTCCGTCTCCCCGCTCGCCCCGAAAACAGTTCCCGACATGCCCACCATTGCGGGCATCCGTCTCGCGACGGCCGAAGCCGGCATCCGCTACAAGAACCGAACCGACGTGTTGCTGGCGGTGATGGACAAGGGCACCGCGGTCGCCGGCGTCTTCACCAAGTCGAAATGCCCCTCCGCACCGGTGGAATGGTGCCGCGCCAAGCTGAAAGGCGGCAAGGCGCGCGCGTTGGTGGTCAATTCCGGCAACGCCAATGCCTTCACCGGCAAGACCGGCCGCGCCTCCACCGCGCTGACCGCGAAGATCGCGGCCAAGGCGGTCGGATGCAGCGAGGGCGAAATCTTCCTGGCCTCGACCGGCGTGATCGGTGAGCCGCTGGACGCGACCAAGTTCGACGGCGTGCTGGGCCGATTGGCTGAAGCCGCCGAGCCCGGCGACTACCTCGCTGCGGCCAAGGCGATCATGACCACCGACACATTCCCGAAGGTCGCGACCGCGACCGTCAAGCTCGGCAAGGCCAAGGTCACCATCAACGGCATGGCCAAGGGCGCCGGCATGATCGCCCCCGACATGGCGACGATGCTGTCCTTCATCTTCACCGACGCACCGATCGCGCCCGCGGCCTTGCAGGCGCTGCTCAAGAACGGCGTCGAGGACACCTTCAACGCGGTGACGATCGACGGCGACACGTCCACGTCGGACACGCTGCTGGCCTTCGCCACCGGCGCTGCCGCCGAGCACGGCGCACCGAAGATCAGCCGCGCCAGCGATCCGCGCCTGAAGGCCTTCGTCAAAGCCTTCAACCAGGTGCTCGCCAATCTTTCTGAACAAGTGGCCCGGGACGGCGAAGGCGCGCGCAAGCTGGTCGAGATCACCGTCGAGGGCGCCAAGACCAAGACCTCCGCGCGCAAGATCGCGATGTCGATCGCCAACTCGCCGCTGGTCAAGACCGCGATCGCCGGCGAGGACGCCAATTGGGGCCGCGTCGTGATGGCAGTCGGCAAGGCCGGCGAGCCGGCCGATCGCGACAAGCTTTCGATTTCCTTCAACGGCATCCGCGTCGCCAAGAGCGGCGCGCGCGATCCGGATTATGACGAGGCGCAGGTCTCGGAAGCGATGAAGGCCCCGGAGATCGCGATCAAGGTCTCGCTCGGCCTCGGCAAGGGCCGCGACCGCGTGCTGACCTGCGACCTCACCAAGGAATATGTCGCGATCAACGGCGATTACAGGTCGTAGTTTCGCTACTCTCAGACCCATCCCCGCGCAATGGCGAAGCCATTGTCGCTGGAGGTGCGAGTGATGGGGCGCGAAGCGCCCCATCGGGAGCCTCGAAGGATGCACGGCGACCGCTACAGCCGCGTGGAGAGAGCCGGGCCGTCGCCCTTCGAGGGCCGCCGAAGGAGCGGCCACCCCAAGGGTGACGGTAAGAGAGCGCGAGAGCCGTGCTTCAAATCACCCTGAAATCCGCGCGTCCGCGACCGCTTTCTTGAACAGCGCGTTCATGGCGTCCGAGATGCCTTGCGTCGGGCTCACCTCGAAATAGAGCCCGGACGACGCGCAGCTCTGCATGTTCTGCGCGATCTCGCTGTTCGGCGACGGCCCGTAGGGGCCGGTATTGAACGGAGCGACCCATTTCATGTACCAGCTGTTGGTGGGCAGCGCGAGGTACGTTGTGTACAGCACGGCAATCTTGACGCCCCGGTCCTTCATCGTCTTGCAGAGCGCAGCATTGAGCGGCGATTGGCACCGCGTGGTGCCGGAGAGCGGTTTCAGGCATCCGGTGTTGCTCTCGTCAGCGACCCCGTCGGAGACGAAGAACAGATATTTGAGCGGGCTGGACGACGTGCCGGTTCCGGGGGAGCTGATCTCGCCGTTGATCGCAGGGAATATCGCGGTGAATGCCGTGTCCTGGTCGTTATTTTCGTTCTGACCGTTCACCGACATCAGGTCGATATTACCCGCCGCCGATTTGGCGCTGGAGAGAGAGCCCGACAACGAAAACAGATTGCGCAGGCCGAGCGTGCTTGCGGAGCCGCCGAAATCGTAGATCGCCATTCTGAACTGGTTTGAATAGGTTTCAGTCGCACTCGCAGTATCCATCAACGACTGCGTTGCGGTCCGCAGCACGTCGATCCGGGTGGTCACGCCAAGCTTTTTGGCAAGGTCGTAGTAATTGTTCTTGTCCTTGAGGTCGTGGCAGGCGAAAGCGCACTTGTCCGATGTGTTGTTGACCATCGTCTGCACGTCGGTCGGCGTGGCGCCGACACCCATCGACGGCGAATTGTCCAGCAGCAGGTAGAAATCGATATAGAGCGGCATGCTGGCCGTCGCTTTCGACGTACCGGTCAGCGTCAGCGCGGTCTTGCCGATCAGGCCGAGAAACATGGTGTTCACGGTGGCGTTGAACGCGACGGTCGAGGTGACGGTCGATCCGGTTTTGACCACGGTCGGCGTGACGCTGTTGAGAGTGTAGCCGGTCTGATTGGCGCGATTGGCGTCGAAGATGTTCTGGGCGTCGGTGACGCCCACGGAGATCGAGCCATCCGACGTCATGGAGCCGGCGGCCTTGAAGGCCGGCGATGCCTTGGCGATCGAGCCGACGCTGGCAGCATCGGCTGCGGCCTGAAGCTTGGCCCGGGTCTGCGTCGCGCGCGAGTAGTCGACCGCGCAGCCGACCGCCGTGATCAACGGGACGCAGGCGAGCGCGAAGATCACCGCGATATTGCCGCGCCGGTCTTGGACGAACCGGCGGATGATGGTGGAATTCGCTGCGCGCATGGCTTGGGCCCGAGTGGTTTAAGCGTTTCCACTCTAGGAACCGTCGATTAAATATGACTTATGGGAACCTCGAAAACATGGGCCGCAATAGGGTTAATAAACCGTTGCGGATGATCTTCAGCGAGCGACATCGCGTATGGCCGATCTGAAACTGACACTGGTTGTGGCTTGCGCGCTGATCGACCCCGACAAGCGCGTCCTGATCGCGCAGCGCCCCGCGGGCAAGACGCTGGCCGGCCTCTGGGAGTTTCCCGGCGGCAAGCTCGAGCCAGGCGAGCGGCCGGAGCAGAGCCTGATCCGCGAGCTGCACGAGGAGCTCGGCATCACCGTCGCCGAGCCGTGCCTGGCCCCACTGACCTTCGCGAGCTACGGCTACGAGACCTTCCACCTCCTGATGCCGCTCTATATCTGCCGGCGCTGGGAGGGACAGGTGACGCCGCGCGAAGGCCAGACCCTGGCCTGGGTCCGTGCCAACAAGCTGCGCGACTACCCGATGCCGCCCGCGGACATTCCGCTGATCCCGCATTTGATTGATCTATTGATGTGAGATGCACTGTGCCCCGGACGCAGCGCAGCGCTCCTTCAGCGATGCGCTGCAGAGCCGGGGCCCACGCTTGCCGCGGAGCTGGTCCCGGCTCTGCGCAGCAGCGTTTCACGCTGCAGCGCGTCCGGGACACGCATCACTCTTTCCCCGCCTTCTTCACCGCCTCCGCCAGGCTCGCTTTCGCCGATCCCGGCTTCAGCGGCTGCTGCTGGCTCGCATGCGGGGCCCAGCCGGAGAGCCAGATGATGTCGAAGGTGGCACGGATGCGGCCGTCGGCATCGGCAAAGCGCTCAGTGTAGATCTCGGCCATCCGCAGCAGCGTCGCGCGCCGGCTCGGTGTTCGCCGCCGCTCGATCAGCACATTGGCAGCGCCCATGCGCCGGAGATCCTGCATCAGCGCGAATGCGTTGGAATAGCGCACCACGACGCGGTCGACGTCGGTCACCGGCAGCGCAAAGCCCGCGCGCTGCAACAGCGCGCCGATGTCGCGCAGGTCAGCAAATGGCGCGACGCGCGGCGAAACGCCGCCCTCGCATTCGGCTTCCGCGGCGGCAAAGGCCTGGCGCAGCTCGGTCAGGCTGTCGCCGCCGATCATCGCCGCGAGCAGCAGGCCGTCGGGCTTGAGCGCGCGGCGGATTTGCGCGAGCACGCCCGGCAGATCGTTGACGAATTGCAGCGCCAGCGCGGAGACGACGAGATCGAGGCTTTCGGGCGCGAAGGGCAGCGTCTCTGAACCCGCAGCATCGAGCGCGATCCGTTGGAGGGAAGGCAGGCGCGTGCGCAACGCCGCCAGCCCCTCACCAGGCGTCCAGAGATCGACCGCCGCGTGAAACTCCCGCATCACCGCAGCCAACCGGTCGGACATGTCCTCGGCGACGCGATCAAGCAGGAAGGTCACCTCGCCCTGTGTCTGCGCACGCCGCTGCCGCGATTGCAGCAAAGCGCGATCGAACAGAGCGGGCGGGGTTTGCGGGGACTGAACCATGCCGCTGGTTACGCCGATCATGCTGGTTCTGGCAATCGCTCCCGTGTCCCGGACGCGCCGCAGCGCTCTTGCGCTGCTGCGCAGAGCCGGGACCCAGACACCAACACCGGACGATGCCGTGAGATGGGCCCCGGCTCTGCAGCGCACCGCACCGGACGATGCTTCGCATCGCCGGGGCGCTGCACTGCGTCCGGGGCACGAGAGCGTGGCTTGAGCCCGGAGCCTCAGAACGCTAGCCTTCCCGCATGGACGCCGACGCCGCCCCCACCCGTTCCATCGCCGCCCCCTTCCGGGCGGCGTGGACGGCCGGCCGCCACGCGCTGTCGCGCGCGGCACGGCTCGCGCTCGACATCGCGCTGCCGACGCAGTGCGTGTCCTGCCGCGAACCGGTCGATGGCGAGGGCGTTTGCGCTTCGTGCTGGGCGCGGCTGTCATTCATCGAACGTCCCTACTGCCCGCGGCTCGGCATTCCCTTCGTCTATGATCCCGGCCCCGACATGCTGTCGATGGAGGCGATCGCGAGCCCGCCGGCCTACCAGCGCGCCCGCGCGGCCGTGCGCTATGACGACGTCGCGCGCACGCTGGTGCATGCGTTGAAATACCAGGACCGCACCGATTTGGCGCCCGCCATGGGCCGCTGGATGGCGCGCGCGGGCGGCGAGCTGCTGGCCGGGGCCGACATGCTGGTGCCGGTGCCCCTGCATTGGCGGCGAGCCTGGCGCCGCCGCTACAACCAGTCCGGAGCCCTGGCGCAGATCATCGGGCGGCAGAGCGGTGTCAGGGCGAGGGCTGAGGTGCTGCGCCGGGTGCGCGCCACCGAGCAGCAGATCGGCCTGTCGCGGGCCCAGCGCGCCACCAATGTGCAGGGCGCGTTCCAGGTATCTCCCGACCGTCAGGCCGAAATCCAGGGCCGCCGCATTGTCCTGATCGACGACGTCCTGACGTCGGGGGCGACGCTGGATGCCTGCGCGCGGGTCCTGCTCCGGGCCAAGGCCGCCCAGGTCGACGTGCTGGTCTTCGCCCGGGTTGTCGAGAGCGGCCCCCGTCCCATATAATTCAATGACTTCATGAGATGAGAGCGCCGGACGCCATGACTGCTGCTGTCGAGATCTACACCAGGCCGGGCTGCGGCTATTGTTCCGCGGCGAGGTCCCTGCTGACCCGCAAGAAGGCGACCTTTACTGAATTCGACGTCGCCAAGAACCCCTCCTGGCGGGACGAGATGTACGACCGCGCCGGCGAAGGCTCGACCTTCCCGCAGATCTGGATCGGCGGAACCCATGTCGGCGGCTGCGACGATCTCTACGCCCTCGATCGCGAAGGCAAGCTCGACGGCATGCTGGACAGCGTGAAGGCGGTGTCATGAGCGAGAACCGCACCTTCACGGCCGCCATGGTGCAGATGCGCACCGGCCTGATGCCCGGGCCCAGCCTCGAACAGGCCACGAAGCTGATCCGGCAGGCTGCGGCGGGCGGCGCCGACTACGTGCAGACGCCCGAAGTCAGCAACATGATGCAGCTGAACCGCAAGGCGCTGTTCGAGCATCTGCAGAGCGAGGAGGACGACACTTCGCTGAAGGCCTACCGGGCGCTCGCGGCGGAACTGAAGATCCATCTCCATGTCGGCTCGCTGGCGCTGCGCTTCTCGGCCGAAAAGGCGGTCAACCGCTCCTTCCTGATCGGGCCCGAGGGGAATGTGCTCGCGAGCTACGACAAGATCCACATGTTCGATATCGAGCTGCCGGACGGCGAGAGCTATCGCGAATCCGCCAATTACCAGCCGGGCGAGACCGCGGTGATCTCCGACCTGCCGTGGGGCCGGGTGGGCTTGACGATCTGCTACGATTTGCGCTTTCCCGCGCTTTACCGCGCCCTCGCCGAGAGCGGTGCATACTTCATCACCGTGCCCTCGGCCTTCACCCGCAAGACTGGCGAAGCGCACTGGCACGTGCTGCTGCGCGCGCGCGCGATCGAGACCGGCTGCTTCATCTTCGCAGCTGCCCAGGCAGGCACCCACGAGAACAAGCGCGAGACCTATGGCCATTCGCTGATCGTCGATCCCTGGGGCGAGATTCTCGCCGAGGGCGATGTCGAGCCCGGCATCATCATGGCCAGGATCGACCCGGCCAAGGTCGAGACTGCCCGCCGCGCGATTCCCTCGCTCCAGCACGGCCGCCGCTTCGGCGTGTCCGATCCCAAGGCTGGGCCGGATCATTTGCACCTCGTGCGGGGATCGGCATGATCCGCTACGCGCTTCGCTGCGACCGCGACCACGGCTTCGAGAGCTGGTTCCAGAGCTCGTCGGCCTATGATTCGCAGGTCAAGCGCAAGCTCGTGACCTGCCCGATCTGCGGCTCCGCCAAGGTCGACAAGGCGATCATGGCCCCGCGCATCGTCGGCAAGAAGGGCCGTGGGCGCGCGGCGCCACCGCCGGAACCGGCGGCTGCCCCCACGCCCGAGGCAACACCATCAGGACCGACCTCGCTGATGCTGGCGCAGGAGAAAGAGCTGCGCACCAAGCTGAAGGAGCTGCGCGATCACATCGTGAAGAACGCCGACAATGTCGGCGAGCGCTTCGCCAATGAAGCCCGCGCGATGCACTACGGCGACAAGGAGCACCGTCCGATCTACGGCGAGGCCTCGCCGGAGGAGGCGAAGTCGCTGATCGATGAGGGCATCGAGGTGTCGCCGCTGCCGACATTGCCGGAAGACCGGAATTAGGCCCCCACCAGCACCGCCACACCGATGATGATCAGCGCGATACCTGCAAGCTCGCGCGGCGCGATCGGCTGCTTGAACGAATAATACGCCACCGCTTGCGCGAACAGCACCTCGATCAGAGCGAGCGTGCGGACATTGGCGGCGGCCGTCAGCGCGAACGCCAGGAACCAGAATTGTGACGCGAAGGCGCCCATGAAGCCGGCCAGCATCGACGGCTTCCACAGGCCGAGGATCGCCTGCAGCACCTTTGGCGCGCGCCAGAGCAGATAGATCGTCAGCACCAGCGTCTGCACGAACAGGCCGAGCACCAGCGTGAACGAGGCCGAGGTCACGAATGAGACGCCGGGAACGTTGATGATCGCACCGCGAAAGCCAACCGCAGACAGCGCGAACGCGGCAGCCGCAACGAGGCCGGTGATGGTCGGCTTCAATTCGGCAAAACTCTTCTCGCCGCCGGGCCTGAGCGCGGTGATGACGACGCCGACGGTCGCGATCACGATCGCCAGCACCTTCAGCCAGGTCAGGTGATCGCCGAGGAAGACGAAACCGAAGATCGCGGTCTGGATCGCCTCGGTCTTCAGGTACGCCGTCGTCACCACGAAGGAGCGATCGTTCATGGCGAGCAGCATCAGGCCGGTGGCGACGATCTGGCTGAGCGCGCCGAGCAAGAGCCACGGCCAGAACACGGTCGGCGGCATGCCCAGACGATCGCCGGTGGCGACCAGCACCACGCCGAGGAACAGCACCGAAAACGGGAAGCCGAACAGGAAGCGGATATTGGTCGCGCCCCAGGTCCCCAGCGGCTTCGTCAACGACCGCTGCATCGCATTGCGCGCGACTTGGCCGAGCGCAGCAACGAGGGTGAAGGGAATCCAGAGGCTGGCGATGGTGAGCATGGGGTGGGCGGGCATTAGCGGGAAATAACTGCGGCCAACCTGCAAGTTGAGGCCAGCGCGGTCAACCACACGGACGTCATGGGAGCGATGCTCTCGCCACAAACTCGGTGTCGTCCCTGCGCACGCAGGGACCCATAACCCCAGGGAGCAGTTTTGCGACGACTGCCAGCCCGCGCATCCAACACCGCGCCCCACCGACAGATCACGCGGTATGGGTCCCTGCGTTCGCAGGGACGACAGCATTTTCTGGGCCGCGTCACACCGTCAAACCAACAGATCACTTGGATCCCGCCACTCGGGATTATCGCGCTCGATCAGCTCGATCTTCCAGTCGCGCTTCCAGCGCTTGAGCTGTTTTTCGCGGGCAATTCCGCTCGCTCGAAGGATTCGGTGTAGACGAGGCGGTGCACGCCATAGCGCTTGACGAACTCCGAGCCCTTGCCGGCGCGGTGCTGCTCCAGGCGTTTCTGGAGAGAGTTGGTTACGCCGATGTAGAGCGTCCCATGATGGCGGCTGGCGAGGATGTAGACGTAGTACATGCTCGGGGCGCCTGATTGGGCTAACTAGACGGGCCTGTGGTTATGGGTCCCTGCGTTCGCAGGGACGACATCGGCAGAGGAGTCGCAACTCGCATCACACTCACACCATCCCTTCCGCCACCACCATGTAGTTCACGTCCATGTCCGACGAGAGCGTCCATTTGTCAGCGAAGGGGCTGTAGACCACGCCGGTCTGCTCGGTGATGACGAGGCGATTGTCGAGCAGGTATTTTGTCAGCTCGTCGGGGGTGACGAACTTGTTCCATTCGTGGGTGCCGCGCGGCAGCCAGCGCAGGACGTATTCGGCGCCGACGATGGCGAGCGCGAAGCTCTTCCAGTTGCGGTTCAGCGTCGAGACCACCATGAGGCCGTTCGGCTTCAGCATCGCGGCGCAGCGCTTCAGGAAGACGCCGACATCGACGACGTGCTCGACCACTTCCATCGCCAGCACGATATCGAAGCGCTCGCGCGGGTCGATCTCCTCCACCGTGGTACAGCGGTAGTCGATCGCAAGATGGCCCTTGTCGGCGTGCAGCTTGGCCGCGGCGATGTTGCTCTGGGAAGGGTCGACGCCGATGACCTGCGCTCCCAGCCGCGACAGCGGCTCGCACAACAGGCCGGCGCCGCAGCCGATGTCGAGCACGCGCAGGCCGCCGAGGCAGTTGAGGCTGCGCACGTTGCGCTCGAACTTGCGGCAGGCGGCGTCGCGGATGTAGCCGAGCCGCAGCGGGTTGATCCGGTGCAGCGGCGCCATCTTGCCGTTGGGGTCCCACCACTCCGCCGAGAGCTTCGAGAATTTTGCGATCTCGGCGGCGTCGACGGTCGAGCCCGGCTGCGGGCTGGCGGAGAGAGAAGTATTTTGCTGCATGCTCATGGTTACGCGCGGTCCTACCGCGTGGTGATCGAACTACGGAAGGCGAGCGGCGAGGCGATGGTCTTGATCGTCTCGATCCCCTCGCCGACGCCGCGAATCGTCACGTCGCCGTAGTTGAGAATACGTCCAAGGATGGTCTGATCGACATCGACGCTCTCGACCTTGTCGAGCGCCATCTCGAAGGTGCGGCGCTTGATGAAGCCGGTCTTGTGCACGACCCTGAGATTGGTGACGTCGGTCTCGGTGGTGAAGCGGTGGAACCAGCCCTTGAGGGTCCAATACACGGCCGCCAGCGCCGCGACACTTGCGGCTCCCAGGCAAAGCAAAACGAGCCAGTCGACGGCCGCCTGCCGCGACAGGATCAGCAGGCCCAAAGCCGCGATCCAGGCCAAAATCGCCGGAAAATAGAAGATCCAATGCGCATTGGTCGAATACAGCACCCGCTCCCCGGGCTGCAGGATTTCGTCAATATAGCGCGCCATAACCTCTGATAACCCATTGCCCGGATTGGCCGCAGCAGGAACCCGCTTGCCCCCGGCCCCGCCCCTCTGTATACGCGCGGTCGGGCCTGCGGCATCGCCTCGCGCGGGTCACCATACTTATCCTTATGAGGGAATGCACGCGTCGTCATGAGCCGCCTCGTGATGAAATTCGGCGGCACATCCGTCGCCAACATCGAACGTATCCGCAACGTCGCACGCCATGTGAAGCGTGAGGTCGACGCCGGCCACGAAGTGGCCGTGGTCGTCTCGGCGATGTCCGGCAAAACCAACGAGCTGGTGGCCTGGTGCACCGAGGCCTCGCCGATGCACGACGCGCGCGAATACGACGCCGTCGTCGCCTCCGGCGAACAGGTGACATCCGGCCTGCTTGCCATCGTGCTTCAGGGCATGGGCATCCAGGCCCGCTCCTGGCAGGGCTGGCAGATCCCGATCAAGACCAGCGACGCCCACGCCTCGGCCCGGATCGAGGACATCGACGGCAGCGAGATCATCAGCCGTTTCAAGGATCGCAAGGAAGTCGCGGTCATCGCCGGCTTCCAGGGCATCGACCCGAAGACCAACCGCATCACCACGCTCGGCCGCGGCGGCTCCGACACCTCGGCCGTGGCGATCGCCGCCGCCGTCAAGGCCGACCGCTGCGACATCTACACCGACGTCGACGGCGTCTACACAACCGACCCGCGAATCGTGCCGAAGGCCAAGAGGCTCGACAAGATCGCATTCGAAGACATGCTGGAACTGGCCTCCCAGGGCGCAAAAGTGCTCCAGGTCCGCTCGGTGGAACTCGGCATGGTCCACAACATGCCGATCTTCGTCCGCTCGAGCTTCGACAAGCCCGAGGATATCGACCCGCATGCCAACCAGCCGCCCGGCACGCTGATCTGCAGCGAGGAGGAGATCATGGAAAGCCACGTCGTCACTGGTATCGCCTTCTCCAAGGACGAGGCCCAGATCTCGGTGCGCCAGATCGAGGACAAGCCGGGCGTTGCGGCCTCGATCTTCGGCCCGCTGGCGGATGCAAACATCAACGTCGACATGATCGTGCAGAACGTCTCCGAGGACGGCAAGACGACCGACCTCACCTTCACGGTGCCGGCGGCCGACTATACCCGCGCCAAGGACACGATTACCGCCGCCAAGGGCAAGATCGGCTACGCGCGGCTCGATACCGCCACCGACGTCGCCAAGATCTCGGTGATCGGCAGCGGCATGCGCAGCCATGCCGGCGTCGCCGCCCAGGCGTTCTCGGCCCTCGCCGGACGGAATATCAACATCCGGGCCATTACAACCTCCGAGATCAAATTCTCGGTTTTGATCGATACCGCCTATACCGAGCTCGCGGTGCGCACCCTGCACACGCTCTACGGTCTCGATCAGGCCTGAAACGCGACCATCGTCGCGCTTCAGGTTGTTGTTTGAGCATGGTCTTTCCGGAAAACCGTTTCGCACTTTCCGGACCATGCCTGGACTAATTTTCTCTTAGCGGTCGCAGCAAACGCGAAGGTGTACACACCTTCGCGTTTGGCAGGCGTTTTGCTTGGCAAAACAAGCCTCAATTCGCTATACGGCGAACAGGGTGGGCTGCCGCAGACTGTGTCCCAGTTAGGCGGCGCTGATTCGGTGCAAGCGCTAAATCTCCAGTGGATTTTGGGCTTGTGCCGGCGCCGGACAAACAAATTGGTTGTTTTTCTGGAATTTTAGGCCAGCCGCCGGCCGATACGGCCGGGCCGGGCACACGGAGGAGATTGACGGGACATGCGGAGCGCGTCGGGAGGTCCCCGCGTCTTGTTGAGACGGCTCCGCGAAACCATGGCGGAACAGGTCTCGGCCCAGGAGCGGCTGGACAAGATCGTGGTGCTGATCGCCGCCAACATGGTGGCCGAGGTGTGCTCGGTCTATGTGCTGCGCATCGACAACACGCTGGAGCTCTACGCCACCGAAGGCCTCAACCGCGAGGCCGTGCATCACACCGTGCTGAGCGCCCATGAGGGCCTGGTCGGCCTCGTCGCCAGCGAGGCGACGCCGCTCAACCTGAGCGATGCGCAAACCCACCCGGCCTTCTCGTTCCGCCCGGAGACCGGCGAAGAAATCTACCACTCCTTCCTCGGCGTGCCGATCCTGCGGGCCGGCAACACGCTTGGCGTGCTGGTGGTGCAGAACCGCGCCAAGCGCAACTATGTCGAGGAGGAGCTCGAGGCGCTGCAGACCACCGCGATGGTGCTGGCCGAGCTGATCGCCTCGGGCGAGCTGTCCGCGCTGGCCCAGCCGGGGCTGGAGCCTGCCGCGCGCCATTCCGCGCAGAAGGTCGGCGCGATCCTCTCGGAGGGCATCGCGCTCGGCCATGTCGTGCTGCACGAGCCGCGCGTCGTCATCAAGGACTACATCGCCGAGGACCTGCCCAAGGAAGTCAAGCGGCTCGACACCGCGCTGGCCAAGCTCCGCGCCGATCTCGACCGCATGCTGGAGCGCGGCGACGTCGCCGAGGGCGGCGAGCATCGCGAGGTGCTGGAAGCCTATCGCATGTTCGCCAACGACCAGGGCTGGTCGCACAAGCTGCACGAGGCGGTCGCCACCGGCCTCACAGCGGAAGCCGCCGTCGAGCGCGTGCAATCCGACACCCGCGCGCGCATGCTGCGCTCGACCGACCCCTATTTGCGCGACCGGCTGCACGATCTCGAGGATCTCGGCTACCGCCTGATGCGGCAGCTGGTCGGCCAGGACCACGCGCCCTCGCGCGAGCAGCTGCCCGACAACGCCATCGTCATCGCCCGCGCGATGGGCCCGGCGGCGCTGCTCGACTACGACCGCAAGCGCCTGCGCGGCATCGTGCTGGAGGAAGGCACTGCCAACTCCCACGTCTCGATCGTGGCGCGCGCGCTCGGCATCCCCGCGGTCGGTGAGGTGCCGAACGCGCCCGGCATTGCCGATCCCGGCGATGCCATCATCGTCGACGGCACCTCCGGTTCGATCTATGTGCGCCCCTCGCAGGAAGTCGAGGCGGCCTTCGCCGAGCGCGTGCGCTTCCGCGCCCGCCGCCAGGCGCAATATCTGGCGCTGCGCGACCTGCCCTGCGTCACCAGGGACGGCCAGAAGGTCGAGCTGATGATCAACGCGGGTCTTGCCATCGACCTGCCGCATATCGAGGACACCGGCAGCGCCGGCATCGGCCTGTTTCGCACCGAGCTGCAATTCATGGTCGGCCAGAGCCTGCCGCGCACCAGCGACCAGCTGGCGCTGTATCGCACCGTGCTGGATGCGGCCGGCACCAAGCCCGTCACCTTCCGCACCCTCGACATCGGCGGCGACAAGGCGCTGCCCTATATGGAAGCCGTGATCGAGGAAAATCCCGCGCTCGGCTGGCGCGCGATCCGGCTCGGGCTCGATCGTCCCGGCCTGCTGCGCGGCCAGATCCGCGCGCTGCTGCGCGCCGGTGGCGGCCGCGCGCTGCGCATCATGTTCCCGATGATCTCGGAAGTCGCCGAATTCGATTCGGCGAAGGCGCTGGTCGAACGCGAGCTCACTTATCTGCGCCAGCACGGCCACACGCTGCCGGAGCGTATCGACATCGGCACCATGGTCGAGGTCCCCGCTTTGCTCTATCAGCTCGACGAGCTCTTGAAGAAGGTCGACTTCATCTCGGTCGGTTCCAACGATCTGTTCCAGTTCCTGTTCGCGGTCGACCGCGGCAATGCCAAGGTCTCCGAGCGCTTCGACACCATGTCGGCGCCGATCCTGCGCGCGCTGCGCGAGATCGCACGCAAGTCACAGGCGGCGAAGAAGTCGCTCTCGCTCTGCGGCGAGATGGCGTCCAAGCCACTTGGCGCGCTGGCGCTGATTGCGCTGGGCTACCGCTCGTTGTCGCTTTCGGCAACCGCGCTCGGTCCGGTGAAGGCCATGGTCATCGATCTCGATGCAAAGAAGGCCGAAGCCGTGCTCGGTCCGCTCCTCGACGCGCCGGCGGGCAGCGTCTCGATCCGGCAGAAACTGACGGAATTCGCCGAGGCCGAAGGCCTGGCGTTGTAGCGGGCCTGTCGCCGCTCCCTGCCGCCTCGCCTCCTTCCGCCATTTGAGACTGAACCGATGTCGTCACTCCCCGAAGCCAAACTGGACGTGCTCCTTGCACATCATGCCTCTCTCGAGGCCGAATCGTTGGGACAGCTCGCCTCCGAGCGCTACGTGCAGATCACGCGCGAGCTCGCCGAGATCACCCCGCTGATCGAAGCGGTGAAGGCATATCGGTCTGCCGTCAAAGAACTCGCCGACACCGAGGCGCTGATCGCCGATCCCGCGACCGATGCCGAGATGCGCGGCATGGCGGAAGCCGAGCGCGACGAGCTCGCGCCGAAAATCGAGGAGCTGGTCCAGAAGATTCGCGTTGCGCTGCTGCCCAAGGACGCCATGGACGACCGCAACGTGGTGCTGGAAATCCGCGCCGGCACCGGCGGCGACGAGGCTTCGCTGTTTGCCGGCGACCTGTTCCGGATGTACGAGCGCTTCGCTGCCTTGCAGGGCTGGAAGGTCGAGGTGATCTCGGCCAGCGAAGGCACCGTCGGCGGCTACAAGGAAATCATCGCGGAGGTGCAGGGCCGCGGCGCGTTCTCCAAGCTGAAGTTCGAGTCCGGCGTGCATCGCGTGCAGCGCGTGCCGGACACCGAGACGCAGGGGCGCATCCACACTTCGGCCGCGACGGTGGCCGTGCTGCCGGAGGTCGAGGACGTCGACGTCGACATCAAGAACGACGATTTGCGCATCGAGACCATGCGCGCGCAAGGCGCCGGCGGCCAGCACGTCAACAAGACCGAATCGGCGATCCGCATCACCCACATCCCGACCGGCATCGTGGTGATGATGCAGGACAGCCGGTCGCAGCACAAGAATCGCGCCTCGGCCATGAACATTCTGCGCTCGCGCATCTACGACGCCGAACGCCAGCGCGTCGATGCGGCACGGTCGGCCGAGCGCAAGGAGAAGGTCGGCTCAGGCGACCGCTCCGAGCGCATCCGCACCTACAATTTTCCGCAAGGCCGCGTCACCGACCACCGCATCAACCTGACGCTCTACAAGCTGCCGCAGGTGATCGCGGGCGAAGCGCTCGGCGAGTTGACCGACGCGCTGACCACCGAACACCAGGCCGCGCAGCTCGCCGCACAAGGCGCGGCAGCCTGATCCCTGCTCAGCGCACCTTTGCCAGGAACGATCGCAGGATCTTGCCCAATGCGGGTGCAGCGGCGCTCAGCTCGTCCAGGTGAATGCGCGAGAGCGAGCGAAGCTTCTGCTCGCCCTTGGCCGTCAGCTTGACCAGGACGCGCCTTGCATCCTCGGGATCGGCCTCCCGGCCGATCAGCTTCAACTTCGCCATGCGGTCCACCAGCTCCACCGCCGTATGGTGCCGGATCAGGAGGAAGCCGGCGATGTCGCCGACGCTGGCGCCGTTGGGGTCGGCCAATCCCTTGATCGCCAGCAGCGCCTGGTGCTGCTGCGGCGTCAATCCGGCGTTCTGGGCCGCCGCTTCGCTGAAGGCGAGGAAGGTGCGCAGCTGGTAGCGGAATTGGGCGAGCGCGGCGTAGTCAGCCTCGCGCATCGCGCCGCCCCTCGAGGGCGCAGCACGCGCCGTGCGTCCCGTCTTCCGCTTCGAGTCAGCCATTCCGTGCCTTTCGACCTCCGCCCGCCGGCGGAGCGGGCGCTGCCGAGACTAGCAAGGAAGGCGGGGCGGAACCACCGATGGGCCTCGCAGATGCACAAATATAGCGGGCTTTGCAGCCCTCCTATTCGAAGTTGGAGAGCAGGATCTTCACCAGGATGACCTGAAACGCGATCGGAATACGAACGCTCTTCCGCCTGATCGAGCGCTGGAGCGCACTGGCGATCTCGGCGCTGGTCAAGGCGCCTTCGGATGCATTCGTGATCAACTCGCCCCACATCTGCGACAGCGAGCCGCCGGGCGGGATCACCGGCTTGATGGTCACGCCGCAGCCCTGCGCCCAGTCCACGATCTCCCGCATGGTGTGAGGACCGCAATTGCGCGTCGTCGCAAGCCGCTCCGCCGTCAGTGCGAGCAGCAGCTCGCGCGAGGGCGACCAGGTCCCCTTCGGCGGCTGCTCGCCGGTGAGCTCGACCGCGAGCTCCTTCAGGACATTCTGGGCCCGCACGCTCAGTCTCTGCATCGGCACCGGCGTGCGTTTGGCCTGAACGGAGCCGATGGCCGGCCCCCGCTGCCCGGCGGACCGGCCGCGCGACTCCGGCATGCGCGAGGCATCGCCGGACTGCGGCGATGCGCGCTGGTCGCTTCCCTCCCCGGCAGGCCACGCCGCCTCCTGCCGCTCCGCCTCTTGCGGCCAGGACCGTCGCTTCCGGGTACCCGCTACTGTCGTCTGCCGCGGCATCTCTCTCGCCGAACCTGCCAATCTCGTACTCACAAAGGCTAATATATATCGTGATCCGATATGTTTTCACGCGATAATTTTCGTCGTTCGACCAAAGGCGAAATTGACAGATGGTGCTCACGAGCAATGTTTAGGTCCAGGAGCTACACGCGGATGTGACGCGCCCGGTGCAGGCAGGCCTTTCGAGGCCGGTTGCCGCCGGACAGGTCGTGTTTTGCCTGCAAACAAGAACGATATCCGGAGGAAACGATCATGACCGACCATCTCATTCGCCGTGGCCTCTCGCGCCGCGGCCTGCTCCAGACCACGGCAGGCCTCATCGGCGGCTCGGTGCTGCCTGCGATGCCGGCCTTCGCCGAGGACAAGCCGGCCGTCGGCTCCTATCCCGCGGGCGTTTCGGGCTCCACCGCCTTCATCGGCATCTCGGTGCCGCGCACCGGCACCTATGCCGTGCAGGGCGAGGACGAGCTCAAGGGCTATCAGCTCGCGATCGAGCACATCAACAGCGGTCACGACCTGATCAAGAAGATCTCGCCGAAGACCAGCAAGGGCGTGCTCGGCAAGGAGCTTAAATTCGGCGTCGCGGATTCCGCGGCCAAGCCGAACGAGGCGGTGCAGGCGCAGCAGCGCTTCATCAGCGAGAACAAGGCGATCATGATCACCGGCGGCACCTCGAGCGCCGTTGCGGTCGCGCTGAACAAGCTCGCCCAGCGCGAGAAGGTGATCTTCGTCTGCGGCATCTCCGGCTCGAACGACACCACCGGCAAGGACTGCGTCCGCTACGGCTTCCGCCAGAACTTCTTCGGCCAGACCGCCGCGGCGGCGATCGGCCCCGTCATGGTCAAGGAGTTCGGCAAGGGCAAAAAGGCTGCGTATCTCACGCCTGATTACACCTACGGTCACACCGTCACCAAGTCGATGCAGGACTTCCTTGCGACTGCCGGCTGGACCACCGTCACCAACCAGGTCGCGCCGCTCGGCGCGCCCGACTATTCCTCCTATCTGCTGAACGTCGCGAATTCCGGCGCCGACGTGCTGATCAACGTCAACTGGGGCCACGACGCGGTGCTGTCGACCCAGCAGGCCAAGCAGTTCGGCGTGCTCGACAAGATGAAGCTGGTCGTCCCCTACCAGGTGCCCTTCATCGCGCGCGAGACCGGCGGGCTGATGCAGGGCGTCTACGCCGCGACCGACTATTGGTGGACGCTCGAGGACAAGTTTCCGCTCGCCAAGATGTTCAACGAGGCCTTCGAGAAGAAGTACGGCTACAAGCCGGAATGGGGCGCGGAGAACGCCTATGTCAGCTTCGCGCACTGGGCCCGCATGTGCGAGCAGGCCGGCAGCTTCAACCCGCCCGACGTGATCAAGGCCTATGAGAAGGGCGAGACGCTGCCGTCCCTGGTCGGCGACGTGCATTACCGCCCCGAGGACCATCAGTGCGTCCGCCCGGTGATCATCGTCAAGGGCAAGCAGCAGAAGGACATGAAGACCAAGGAAGACTGGTACGATGTGGTCGAGATCGTGCCCGGCGAAGGCTTGATGCAGAAGCCGGACGCCTTTGGCTGCCATCCCGGCGACTACAGCTGAGCTCGCGCTAACCCCCTGTGACGCCGTAGGTCGCTTCCGGCTCCTGCGGCGTCACCCATTTTTGCGCACCGCCGGAACGCGCCACAACCGTGACCATTGCATGATTAGTTGGCCCAACCTCGTCTCGCAGCTCTTCAACGGGCTCGCGCTCGGCGCGCTGCTCGCGCTGATCAGCTCCGGCCTGACCATTATCTACGGCACGCTCGGCGTGCTCAACCTCGCGCATGGCGCGATGTTCATGATCGGCGGCTATGCCGGCTTCGTCGCCTACCAGTACACCGAATCGTTCATCCTCGCGGTGATCGCCGGCTCGCTGTTCGTGATGCTACTGGGCGTTGCGATGGAACGCGTCATCATTCGCCATTTCTATCATCGGCCGCACGAGGACCAGTTGCTCGTGACCTTCGGGCTCGGCATCTGCTTCGTCGAGATCATCCGGCTGATCTTCTCCAGCCAGTCGCAGCTGGTGCCGCCGCCGGCGATATTCCAGGGCATCACCAATCTCGGCTTCATGTTCTATCCGACCTACCGCCTCGCGGTGGTCGGCATCGTCGCGATCGCACTCGGCGCGCTGTTCATCATCCTCTACCGGACCCGTCTCGGCATGATCGTGCGGGCCGGCATCGAGGATTCCGTGATGGTGGATTCGCTCGGCATCAATGTCTACCGGGTCTTCATGGTGGTGTTCGGCATCGGCGCGATGGCCGCCGGCTTTGCCGGCATCGTCAACGCGCCGGTGGTGTCGCTGACGCCGGGCATCGGTGACGACATCCTGGTCCAGACCTTCGTGGTGGTGGTGATCGGCGGCGTCGGCTCGTTCCCAGGCGCGATCCTGGGCGGCCTGATCGCCGGCGAGATCATCAGCGTCACCTCCATGTTCAACCCCGGCTACGCCTATGTGATGCTGTTTGCGGCGATGACGCTCGTGCTCGTGGTGCGACCGCATGGCCTGCTCGGCGTCCAGGGCCGCGAGTGAGTGATCTCCTGATGCTCAAGCAACGCCCCTTCCTGATCGAGACGCTGACGGCCATCGGCCTGATCGTGGCTCCCTTCGTGCTGCCCCATCTCGGCTTCGCGCCCAACACCGTGAACCGGATCCTGGTCTGGGGCCTGTTCGGCCTCGGCTTCGACATCCTGTTCGGCTTCACGGGCCTGTTGTCGTTCGGCCAGGCCGCCTTCTACGGCACCGGCGGCTTCGTCGCCGCCTACCTCCTGACCCGCGCCGGCTTCGGCAACGTGCTGGGCGCGCTGATCATCGGCATGATCGCGGCGGCTGCGACCGGCTATCTGATCGGCCTGATCGCGCTCCGCCGCACCGGCATCTACTTCGCCATGATCACCGTGGCGATCGCAGAGGTGTTCTTCTTTGTCGAGTTCAATCCGCTCTCCGACTTCACCGGCGGCGAGAACGGCCTGCCGGGCGTGCCAACGCCGAGCTTCAATCTCGGCTTCACCACCGTCCACTTCACCAATGGCTGGTCGCTCTACCAGTTCATCGCGCTGTGCTATTTCATCGGCGTCATCATCGCGCTGAGGATCGTGCGCTCGCCGGTCGGCGCCGTCCTCAGCGCAATCCGCGACAATCCGCTGCGCGCCACCGCGGTCGGCCACAACATCCACGGCTACAAATTGACTGCTTTCGTGATCGCAGCCGCCTACGCCGGTTTCGCCGGCGGCCTGCTCGGCGTGCTCCAGGCCTTCATGCCGCCGGACGCCTTCACTTTCGACACGTCCGGCCAGCTGGTGATGCAGACCGCCATTGGCGGCCGAGGCACGCTGTTCGGGCCGCTGGTCGGCGCGACCGTCTGGCTCTTCCTCCAGGATTTCCTCCAGTCCGCGCTGGGCCTGGGTGCCGCCTGGAAGCTGGTGCTCGGCGTCGTGTTCGTGCTGCTGGTCTGCTTCCTGCGCGGCGGTATCATCGGCGGTCTTGCGGACCTTTATCGCCTTCTCTCCGGCAGGCGTAAGCGGAGCGATATGGAGGCCGAGCCGGACACTGAGACGACACTGCACCTTGCGCCCGCGCCGATGCAGGCCAAGGAGGTCGCGCACCCCGCCTATTCCGGGCCGATCCTGAAAGCCACCGGTCTCACCAAGCGCTATGGCGGCCTCGTCGCCAACAGCGACATCGATTTCAGCGTCAATCAAGGCGAGCTGCGCGGCATCATCGGCCCCAACGGCGCCGGCAAGTCGACCTTCTTCAAGATGCTGACCTGCGAGATCGCGCCGACATCGGGCCAGATCGTGTTCGAGGGACGCGACATCACGGGATTGAAGGTCACCGAGGTGTGCCAGCTCGGGCTCACCAAGAGCTACCAGGTCAACCAGCTCTTCACCGGGCTGACGGTACGGCAGAACCTGACGATTGCCGCGCTCGCCGAGCTGCGCGGCAAGTTCCGCCTCGATCTCTTCCGCAAGCTCTCCAGCGTCAAGGGCCTGGCGGAGCAGGTGGAGCATACGCTCGCTTTGGTCAATCTGACCCGCCGCGCCGACACGCCGGTCGCCGAACTCGCTTATGGCGAGAAGCGCCGGCTCGAGATCGGGCTCGCGCTGGCGACCTCGCCACGCCTGCTGCTGCTCGACGAGCCGCTCGCGGGCATGAGCCCGCGCGAGCGGGTCGAGACCGTCAAGCTGCTCAAATCGATCGCGCGCGGCCGCACCACGATCATCATCGACCACGACATGGATTCGCTGTTCGAGCTGGTCGAGCGCGTGACGGTGCTTCAGGAGGGCAAGGTGCTGCTCGACGGCACGCCGGAGGAAATCAGGACCAACGCCGCGGTGCAGGAGGCCTATCTCGGCGGCGTGCACGGGGAGATCGCCGCATGAGCCTGATCGAGGTCAACGGCCTGAACAGCTATTACGGGGATTCCCACATCCTGTTCGACGTCGCCATGCACGTCGAACGTCACGAGGTGGTGGCGCTGCTCGGCCGCAACGGCGCCGGCAAGAGCACGACGCTGAAGAGCCTGATGGGCGTCGTGACGCCGCGCAGCGGCAGCGTGAAGTTCGACGGCATCAATATCGCCGGACGCAGGAGCCACAGGATCGCGCAGGCGGGCATGCAGCTCGTGCACGAGGAGCGCCGTATCTTCGGCAGCCTGTCGGTGGAGGAGAACATCACCCTTGCCGGGATCACCGCGCCGAAACGCTGGCCGCTCGACCGCGTCTACGAGATGTTTCCGCGGCTGAAGGAGCGACGGAGCAACCGCGGCACCGAGCTCTCCGGCGGCGAGCAGCAGATGCTCGCGATCGCGCGGGCGCTGGTGCGCGATCCCAAGATCGTGCTGCTGGACGAGCCGTTCGAGGGGCTCGCGCCCGTCATCGTCCACGATCTCGTCAAGGCCTGCCGCGAGCTGGCGGCGGCCGGCCAGACCATCGTGCTGGTCGAGCAGAATTTGGCGGCGACGCTGGCGCTGGCAAGCCGGATCTACATCGTCAACAACGGCCACATCGTGCACGAGGGTCCGGCGCAGGAGCTCAAGGCCCAGCCGGAGCTGCTGCAGCGCTATCTCGGCGTCTAGCCACCCGCCGATCTCGGCTGTCAGGCTCAGCCGCCAAGCGCCGCGATCATCCGCTTGGCGTGATCGGCGAGCACGGCCATATCTTCCTTGCGCGTCTGCGCCGGCAAGAGATCGACGCCGGCCCTGACAGGCATGACGTGCATGTGCAGGTGAAGCACCACCTGCCCGCTGGCCGGCTCGCTGAACTGCTGGAGGATGATACCCTCCGCGTCAAACGCCTTCATCGCCGCAATCGCGATTCGCTTGGCCGTCCGGGCGACGGCGGCCAGATCGTCCTCCGCGATATCCAGGATGCCGCGCGCCGGCGCCCGCGGAATCACCAGCGTGTGTCCGGGCGCGCGCGGCATGATGTCGAGGAAGGCCAGACTGCGGTCGTCCCTGAAAACCTCGAAGCAGGGAATCTCGCCGCGCAGGATCTTTGCGAAGACGTTCTGATCGTCATAGGCCGTCATGGACCCCTCCACGCTTGCGAGGCGCGATCAAACGCGCTCCTTTCCGTTGACGCAAGCGAGCCGGCCGATCTATCCACGATGGCAGGCAGGATGGCTCCATTGGCGACAAATATCGATCCCGGACATAATGTCGAGAGTGCGCGGCGCGCGCTCGGGGCACGGCTGCAAGCGGCCGGCATCGAGCAGGCGGCCCTCGATGCGCGCCTGCTCGTCGGGGCCGCGTTGGAGCTCGATCTGACCGGTATGGTGACGCAGGCATCGCGACAACTCACGCCTGAGGAGACCACGCGGCTCGAACGATACGCGCAACGCCGGCTCGCGCATGAGCCGGTCGCCCGCATTCTCGGCGTGCGAGACTTCTGGGGCATGCCGTTGCGGTTGTCGGAGGCGACGCTGGTACCGCGGCCGGACACCGAGACCGTCGTCGAACTGGCGCTCGAGATCTTCTGGGGCCTGTCGATATCGGGGCGGCGCCCGCGAATCGCTGATATCGGCGTCGGATCGGGCGCCATCCTGCTCGCATTGCTGCGGGAGATTCCCGACGCGTTTGGCGTCGGCACCGATGTCAGCCCGACGGCGCTCGATACGGCGCGCGACAATGCGGCCGCCCTCGGCCTCGTCGATCGCGCCGGCTTCGTCGCCTGCTCCTATCTGACGGCGCTGCGCGGCCCGTTTGACCTCATCGTCTCGAACCCGCCCTATATTCCCTCCGCCGAAATTCCGAAACTGAGCATCGAGGTGCGCGAGCACGATCCGCATCTAGCGCTCGACGGCGGCAATGACGGATATGACGCCTATCGCGCCCTGATCCCGCAGGCCGCCGAGCGTCTCGCCCCCGGCGGAGCGCTGATCGTCGAGGCCGGACAGGGGCAGGCCAGAAATATTGAAACCTTGATGATAGCAGGCGCGTTAACGGTGGACAGGCCACCCAAGGCCGACCTGGGGGGCATTCTGCGGGCCGTTTCGGCCCGAAAAATGCCCCCATAAAAGCCGGATTGGCTTGCAAAAAGCTCTTGGAATATCCCTTGGGAACGACTACGTTCCGATCAACACATCGGTGCCGGCCCCGTAGACCTACGGGCGAAAGCCGGGCTCTCGGGCGAGAGCTTTACTGATAAAGGTTCCAAGCCGCAGGTCCTGTGAAGCGCGATAGCCATTGGAGCTGCGCTGCTCTCCGACCGCAAAGTGAACGAAAGCCTGATATTGCGCTTGAAGACTTACGCAACACAGCTGGGCTTGTTTCGGCAGGCAAAATGAATGGGTTCGCTGGCGATCAGTGCTGGCGGGTGGGGAACGCGTCCTTGTTTGAACGCGACGGTCGACGAACATCGGCAGGGTTCGATCCGCTCTTGGGCGCGGTGCGCGCGAGCGATGTGAACCGCTGTCCAGGTCACTCCTAGCAATCAAGTAATGCGTGCAACGTTTAGGGCTGGAATTAAAGGCAGGACATGAGAAACGGTCAGAACAAGCAGCGGATGCGCAACCGCAACAATAACAATAACAACAACAACCGGCGCAGCCAGAACCCGATGACCCGGGTCTACGAGTCCAACGGACCCGACATCAAGATCCGCGGCACCGCCTCGCACATCGCTGAAAAGTATCTCCAGCTCGCGCGCGACGCGCGCTCTTCCGGCGACCCCGTTGCAGCCGAGAACTACTACCAGCACGCCGAGCATTATTTCCGTCTGATCGCCGCGGCCCAGGAACAGTTCCGCCAGAATCAGCAGCCGCGCGGCGACGAGCCGATCAGCAGCAACAGCGACGACGGCGACGACGACGGCGAGAATTTCTCGAATTTCGGCCAGGAGCCGGGCTTCGTCCCGCAGCCGCAACAGCAGCAGCCCTTCGCGCGCGACCGCGACGGCCAGCGCGATCATCACCAGCGTGACCATCAGCAGCGCGAAAACCAGCCCTATCAGCGCGATCAGCAGCAACCGCGCGAGCACCGCGAGCGCGACCATCGCCCGCAGCCGCAATATCAGCCCCAGCCGCAACCGCAGAATCAGCCGCAGCCCGTCGTCACCGACACCGGCAGCGTCGATCGCCTGCCCTCCTTCATCACCGGCGCGCAGCCGCAGGTGAACGGCGGCGCGAATGGCGGCCAGGCCGGTTTCGAGGGCGGTGCCGGCGGTGGCGAACGCTTCCCGCGCCGGCGGCGCCGGCCGCATGGCCCGCGCCCCGAGCGCGAAGCAGCTCCGGCCGCGTCGGGCGATGATCTCGCGCCCAGCGAGTAAGTGAGCTTCTTCTGATCGACTGATCTGGAATCGTCCCGGCCTCGCCGGGACGATTTTGTTTTTGACGACCACCGGTCGCGGCAACGCTTGTGACCTAGCTGCGCGTCACCGTCGTCGAGGATGGCACCAGCACGGGCTTCGCGAGTGAGGGAATGAGCCGCGCCCGCTCGCGCTTGGCGGGGATCGCGCGGTAGACCTGCTTGGTCGCCTCCACGATATGGACGCCGGCAAAGGGCAGCGACAGTGCCGCACCGGCGCGCTCCCACATCTGCGCCGATTTCAGCACCCAGCCGCCGGCATAGGGCGGCATGAACAGCGCCTCGCCCCAGGCGGTCGGCGTGAACCAGGTCTGGCGCAGCAGGTCGGTGATCTGCGAGCGTGAATAGGGCCGGCCGTGACCGAACGGCGTGCTGTCGGTGCGGGTCCACACCCCGCGCCGGTTCGGGATCACCGCGATCACGCGCCCGGACGGCGACAGTACGCGCCAGACCTCGCGCAGCAGCGCGGCCGGATCGTCCGACATCTCCAGCGCGTGGACCAGCAGGATGCGGTCGACCGCGGCGTCGGAAAGCGGCAGCGAGAATTCGTCGACCAGAGAGGCCAGCGCCGGCCGTCCCGTCGGCCATTTCAGGACGCCCTGGGCCGCCGGCATGAAGGCGAGGCAGCGCTCGGCGTCTTCGCGGAACAACCCCAGATAGGGGGTGGGATAGCCGAGGCCGAGCACGCGGTGGCCCTCCGCCCTCGGCCAGCGTTCCCTGATGCCGCGATTGATCATTTGCCGCGCCACGATCCCGAGGCGGCGGGAATAGAACTCGCGGAGGTCGACGACGTCGATGGTCATGACGGCAATGTAACATGCGCGAGACCGCCGCCGCGCGCGGAATATTGCATTGCCTGCGCAACGTTAACGCCATATTTGTCTGGCGGGGCTGAGCCCGATGGAGATGACATGGCCGCCGAAATTCGTACTTTCAGCTGTTTAAACGACAATTTCGGCTATCTGATCCACGATGTGGAAACCAAGGCGACGGCGTCGATCGACGCGCCCGAGGCCGGCCCCATCCTGGCAGCGCTGGAGCGCGAGGGCTGGCAGCTCACAGACATCCTGATCACCCATCATCACGGCGATCATGTCGGCGGGGTCGCCGAACTCAAGCAGAAATACAACTGCCGCGTCGTCGCGCCGCACGACAAGACCACGAAAATTGCGGACGTCGATCTGCGTGTTGCCAATGCCGACGTGATCAAGATCGGCAATTTGCTGGCGCGCGTCCTGGAGACGCCCGGCCACACGCTCGACCACATCTCCTACGTGTTCGACACCGAGAAGACGGTGTTCGCCGCCGACACGCTGTTCTCGATCGGCTGCGGCCGGGTGTTCGAGGGCACCTATCCGATGATGTGGGATTCGCTTCTGAAGCTGCGTGCCCTGCCCGACGACTTCAAGCTCTATTGCGGCCACGAATACACGGCCTCCAACGTCAAGTTCGCGCTCACCGTCGATCCCGACAATGCGGCGCTCCAGGCGCGTGCAGCGGAGGTGACGAGGCTCCGGGCCGAGAACAAGCCGACCATTCCCACGCTGCTTGGCGACGAGAAGCGGGCCAACGTGTTCCTGCGCGCCGATGAGCCGCAGGTCGCGGCAAGGCTGCACATGAAGGGCGCGGATGCCGCCGCAGTCTTCGGCGAGCTGCGCGAGCGCAAAAACAAGTCCTGAAGTACAAGTCCTGCAGAAGAAAGTCCTGACTGGATCGATGCCGACTGCAGCCGAGATCATCGCGCGCCTCGAACTCCGTCCGCATCCCGAGGGCGGCCACTATCGCGAGACGTTTCGCGACCAGACCACGGACGCCAACGGGCGTTCGCGCTCGACCCTGATCTACTTCCTGCTGGCACGCGGCGAGCGTTCGCACTGGCATCGCGTCGACGCGGTCGAGACATGGCACTATTACGCCGGCAGTCCCTTGATGCTGCGCATCGCCCACGACGGCTGCTCGCAGCACCAGGTGCGGCTCGGCACTGACCTTGCGAATGGAGACCGGCCGCAGGCGATCGTGCCGGCACAGGCCTGGCAATCGGCGGAGACGACGGGCGAGTGGACGCTGGTCGGCTGCACCGTGGCCCCGGCATTCGAATTCGCAGGCTTCGAGCTCGCACCACAGGGCTGGGAGCCGTAGTCCCGCACCGTCATTCCGGATTCGCCCGGAATGACGATCACCGCTTCCGTAGCACCATATCCTTCGCGGCAATCAAACCGCCGCCGGCAATCAGGATCGCAGCAATCGCGATGTTGGCGCTGGCCTTGGCGAAACCGGCGGCGATGAGGAAGCCGGTCGAGAGCAGCGGCGTCGCGTAGGAGGCAGCGCCGAGCACGCGGATGTCACCGCGCTTCATGCCGATGTCCCAGGCGTAGAACGCGGCACCGACGGGACCGATGCCGAGCGCGATCACCGAGAGCCATTGCAGCGTGGTCTCCGGCCAGACGGTGGTCTCGAGCAGGCCATGCATCAGCGTGGCAAGCACGGCGGTGGCCAGACAGAATCCGGCGACCGCATCGGTCGGAACGGCCTTGAGCCGGCGCGACAGCACCGAATAGGCCGCCCAGACGAACGCGGCGATGAAGGCCGCAGCCAATCCCGGCACCTGCCCCGCCACGAAGCCGGAGGTGTTGCCGGCGAACAGCAGCACGGTGCCGACAAGGCCGAGCATCGCGCCGACGATGTGATGGAGGGCGAGCCGCTCGCCCGGCAGGAAGGACGAGAACAGCACGATCAGCAGCGGCCACAGATAATTCAGCAGGCCGGCTTCGGCCGGCGGCGCAAAGCGCAGCGCGAGAAAATACAGCGCGTGATAGCCGAACAGGCCGCCGACGCCGACAGCCCAGACGACCAGCGGCTGACGCAGGCTCTTCGCCGCCTCGCCGCGGCCGATCCAGGTGAGCAGGCCGACCAGGCCGCCGATCGCGAAGGTCATCGCGGCGAGCTGGAACGCCGGGATCGTTCCGGTCGCCACCGTCATCACCGACAGCAGCGACCACATCAGGATCGCGGTCAATCCGATCAGCGTGGCTGTGCGCGGGGTCATTGACGAAGGCTCTGAGGACAACGATGCCCGGCACGAGGCCGGGCATTGTCGTCTTCACTAACGCCTTGTCGCGCCTGAAGCTACAGGCTTTTGACCTGAAGGCTTGGCGCCATATCAGGCCTGATACTGGCCGCCATTGATGGTCATCGTCGAGCCCGTGATGAAACCGGCTTCGTCGGCCGCCAGGAACACGACCGCCCGCGCGATCTCCTCGGGCTCGCCGAGCCGGCTGACCGGGATCTGCGGGATCACGTTCTTCTCCAGGACGTCCTTCGGCACCGCCTGCACCATTTCGGTGTTGATGTAGCCGGGGCAGATCGCATTGACGGTGATGCCGCCCTTGGCATTCTCCAGCGCGAGCGCCTTGGTGAAGCCGATGTCGCCGGCCTTCGCCGCGGAATAATTGACCTGACCGAACTGCCCCTTCTGGCCGTTGATCGACGAGATCGAGATGATGCGGCCGAACTTGCGCGAACGCATGCCCTCGATGACCTGGCGCGTCATGTTGAAGAGCGAGCCGAGATTGGTGTTGATGACCGCGTTCCACTGCTCCAGCGTCATCTTGTGGAAGGCGGTGTCGCGAGTGATGCCGGCATTGTTGACGAGCACCTCGATCGGTCCGAGTTCGGCCTCGACCTTCTTCACGCCCTCGGCGCAGGCATCGAAACTGCTGACGTCCCATTTGTAGACGGCGATGCCGGTCTCGGCCTTGAACTTCTCCGCCGCCGTATCGTTGCCGGCATAGCTCGCCGCAACCTTGTATCCCGCCGCCTTCAGTGCCTTGCTGATCGCAGCACCGATGCCCCGCGTACCACCCGTGACCAATGCAACACGTGCCATGTCGTATTCCTTCCCTTGGACTCTTCGGACGTTTCTGAAGCGATTGTTTTTTAACGTTGGATTATGCGGTTGGTTTGACGGACATCAAGAACAAAACGCCCGGCGTTGAGCCGGGCGTTTGTATTTAGTCGAGGCCTGCAAGATTGCGAAGAATATTTGATTTGCAACCGCTGCCTTTTTAGTCGCGTGCAACGCACGCATTGACGTGTGCAGCGCACGCGCAAACTGCGCGTAAGCTACGTGTCAGCCATCTTCAGTCGCGCGCGATGCACATCGCGATGCCCATGCCGCCGCCGATGCACAGCGTGGCGAGGCCCTTCTTCGAATCGCGCTTCTGCATCTCGTGCAGCAGCGTCACCAGGACGCGTGCGCCGGACGCTCCGACCGGATGACCGATCGCGATCGCGCCGCCGTTGACATTGACCTTGGAGGTATCCCAGCCGAGATCCTTGTTGACGGCGCAGGCTTGCGCCGCGAAGGCCTCGTTGGCCTCGATCAGGTCGAGATCGCCGACATTCCAGCCGGCCTTCTTCAGCGCGGCGCGCGAGGCCGGGATGGGGCCGGAGCCCATGATCTTCGGATCGACGCCGGCCTGCGCCCAGGACACGATCCGGGCGAGCGGCTTCTTGCCTTCCTTGGCGGCCTGCTTGGCGGTCATCAGCACCACGGCGGCGGCGCCGTCATTGATGCCGGATGCCGAGCCCGCGGTGACCGTGCCGTCCTTCTCGAAGGCGGGCTTGAGCTTGGCCATGCCGTCGAGCGTGGCGCCATGACGCGGATATTCGTCGGCGCTGACGACGATGTCGCCCTTGCGGGTCTTGATGGTGACGGGAACGATCTCGTCGGTGAACTTGCCGGCCTTCTGCGCCGCTTCGGCCTTCTGCTGCGAGGCGACCGCGAACTCGTCCTGCTGGGCGCGGGTGATCTGCCACTGCCGTGCGACGTTCTCGGCGGTGTTGCCCATGTGGTAGCCGTTGAAGGCATCCCACAGGCCGTCCTTGATCATGGTGTCGACGAACTCGACAGGACCCATCTTGACGCCGCCACGCAGATACTGGGCGTGCGGGGCCATGCTCATGGATTCCTGGCCGCCGGCGACCACGATCTCGGAATCGCCGTTAAGCAGCGCCTGGTAACCGAGTGCGACCGTGCGCAGGCCCGAACCGCAAAGCTGGTTGACGCCCCAGGCCGGGCTCTCCACCGGAATACCGGCGGCGATCGAGGCCTGACGGGCCGGGTTCTGGCCCTGGGCGGCGGTCAGGATCTGACCCATGATGACTTCCGAGACCCGACCGGGCTCGATGCCACCGCGCTCCAGCGCGGCCTTAATGGCAATGGCGCCGAGATCGTGGGCGGGAAGTGTCGCGAACGCTCCGTTGAAGCTTCCGACCGGGGTGCGGGCGGCGCTGACGATGACGACATCGTCTGACATGGGCATCTCCTGAGGCTTGAGGTTTCTTGAAAGGGGCAGGCGGGGCTTTGAGAAAACGGCTCGCCAGTCTCGTCAGCCATCCTGTTAACGTCGTTGAGGCATGTCAATCGGCCGGCGACCGAATTCATACCGCAGCGCATTCAAAATAGCGTTCTTGGCGCTTTCGCAAGCAAGATTTTGCTCTGCGATTAACCGTGCCGCACAAAACGGTAGCGTGAGCCCTTTGAAAATGCTTATTTTGTTGCGTTGCGTACTCTTCCCGCCCTGCGGCATAGCCCGCTCGGTTCCCGTTCTCCGCGCTTGCAAGTGAGAGCCCATGGCGAAATCAGACCAACCCACGACCATCAAGAAATACGCGAACCGCCGGCTCTATAACACCGGAACGAGTACCTATGTGACGCTGGAAGACCTCGCCGCGATGGTCAAGGATGGCGAAGATTTCCTGGTCTATGACGCCAAGACCGGCGACGACATCACCCGCTCCGTGCTCGCCCAGATCATCTTCGAGCAGGAGAACAAGGCCGGCCAGAACCTGCTCCCGACCACCTTCCTGCGCCAGCTCATCCGCTTCTACGGCGACAGCATGCAGATGGTGGTGCCGAAATATCTGGAGCAGTCGATTGCGACCCTGACCCAGGAGCAAGAGAAGTTCCGCAAGCAGATCGCCAACACCCTGTCCGGCACTCCTTTTGCTCCTCTGGAAGAACAAGTCCGCCGGAACATGGAGCTGTTCCAGCAGACCTTCTCGATGTTCAAGCCGTTTGCTCCCAATGCGGGCCGTCCGGCGGCCGCCGCCGAGCCGGAGTCCGACGCGAACGCCGAGACGCCGAAGGACAGCAACATCGACGATTTGCGCCAGCAGATGAAGGACATGCAGGAGCGCCTCGAGCGCATGTCGAAGAAGGACGAGTAGGACCTTTCGCGTCGACCAGCGCGTCCGCCCGCGGCGGGCGCGCGATTGGCAATTTCGCGCGCGCCTACCATTTCTTCCTCACCGGCTTTAACCCAGTCATCCTCGCGCAACGGCGAAGCCGTTGTCGCTGGAGGCCTCCGCTCCGGCGCCTCAGGATGACGGGTTGACACGCACGGAGCGCGCGATGCCCGACCGCACCATGCATTGGGACAACGTCTACGCCACCAAGGGCGAGGCCGAGGTCAGCTGGTTTCAGGATAGCCCGACGATCTCGCGCGACATGATCCGCGCTGCCAATCCGGATCGCGACGCGGCGATCATCGATATCGGCGGGGGCGCTTCGCGGCTGGTCGATGCTCTTCTTCAAGACGGATATCGCGATCTCACCGTGCTGGACCTCTCCGCCAACGCGCTCGACGCGGCGAAGACGCGAATCGGTCGGGCCTCTTCCGCGGTCGACTGGATCGTCGCCGACGCCACGGCTTGGCGGCCGGCCAGGACTTACGATGTGTGGCACGACCGCGCGGCGTTTCACTTCCTGACCGACCCGCACGACAGGGACGCCTATGTCCAGCGCCTGCGATCCGCGATTGCGCCTGGCGGCCAGATCATCATCGCGACCTTTGCGCCCGACGGTCCGGAGAAATGCAGCGGCTTGCCGGTGCAACGCCATGACAGCGCCAGCCTTGCTGCGGAGCTCGGGCCGGATTTCGAGCTGGTCGAGACGCGCCGCGAGACGCATCATACGCCTTGGGGCTCGACGCAGGCGTTTCAGTTCAGCCGGTTTCGAAAGCGCAACTAAGATCAGCTGTCATGCCCCGCGAAGGCGAGGCATCCAGTACGCCGAGGCCCATCGGTTCAATCACTGCCGTCTCTGGAATACTGGATGACAGCGGAGTAAATGGCAGCTACGCCGCCAGCTTCACCGCATGCGCGAAGTCCCAATAGAGCTTGCGCGCACGGGTGTAGAACGGGCCCGGCTTCAGCTCACGCTCGTCGATGCGGATCACCGGGGCGACCTTGGCGAAATTGCCGGTGGAGAAGATCTCGTCGGCAGCCAGGAAGTCGGCATAGCGCAGCGTCTTCTCGACCACGGTGACGCCGTCGCCGCGAAGCAGGGTGATGACGCGCTGGCGCGTGATGCCGTTGAGGAAGGTGCCGTTCGGTACCGGCGTATAGACCACGCCGTCCTTGGCCATGAACACGTTGGAATTGCCGAACTCGGCGACGTTGCCGAGCATGTCGAGCATCAACGCGTTCTGGAAGCCGCGCGAGGCGGCTTCCGCGAGCGCACGCGAATTGTTCGGGTAGAGGCAGGCCGCCTTGGCCTCGACCGGGGCGCATTCGGCGGTCGGCCTGCGGAATGGCGACAGGGTGATGGCGTTGCCGACGGGTTTGGGCATCGGCGCCTCGTAGATGCACAGGCACCAATTGGTGGTCTCGGGGTCGAACAGCACGCCGCCGCCCGAGCCGTTCTGCGCCCAATACATCGGACGGACGTAGAGCTCTGCATTGGCCGCAAAGCGGGCAATGCCTTCGGTCGCGAGCGTGAGCCAGGTGCCGGTATCGACTACCGGCTTCAGGCCAAAATTGATCGCGGATTGATTGGCGCGGGCGACGTGACGATCGAGATCGGGCGCAACACCCTCGAACGCGCGTGCACCGTCGAACACGATCGAGCCGAGCCAGGCCGCATGCGTGCGCGGGCCCATGATCGGCACATTGCCGTCGTGCCATTTACCCTCGAAGAAGGTCCAGCTCGGCGAATATTCGATCGGCTTCCTGATCTCGGCCATATCAGGCCTCCCTTGGCATGCTGCCGCAATATAGCGCCACTATTGGACGCAACATCTAAATGATTCCCTGCGCGGAATTGGTGGTTTACCCTCTCCTGCCAGGGGAAAAAGGAAGCAGCATGTCGCTCGATCCGCTCGCAAAGCGCCTGTTGACCATGATGGCTGCGGCTGGGCCGCGGGCGAGGGGCCGGCCGAGCGTGGAGGCGCGGCGGCAATCGCTGGCGAAGCTGATGCAGTTCGCGCGCACCGATGCGCCGGACGTGACGGTGCGCGACGGTATGATGCCCGGCCGCGCCAGCGAACTGCCCTATCGGCTCTACACGCCTGCAAATGCCGATCAGCGTGCGCCGGGCTTCGTGTTCTTCCATGGCGGCGGCATGGTCGCGGGCGGCATTGCCACGCATGATCGCATCGCGGCGGCGCTGGCGCATGCCACCGGCTGCCGCCTCGTCTCGGTCGACTACCGGCTCGCACCGGAGCACAAATTCCCTGCCGCCGTCGATGACGCGATTGCCGCCACCGAATGGGTCGCGCGCGAGGCCGAATCGCTCGGCATCGATGCGGACCGTCTGGTGGTCGGCGGCGATTCCGCGGGTGCAACGCTCGCTGCGATCGTGTGCCAGGAGGCAGCGCAGACCGCCGGCCTCGCCATCGCCGCTCAATGCCTGATTTGCCCGGTGCTGGATTTCGAGGAAACCTCGCCCTCACGAGAGGCCTTTGCCGAGGGCCATCTGATCGACCGCGTCACGATCGAGGCCGATCTCTCCGACTATCTGCCTGACGGTATCGACACCGCCGATCCCCGCGTTTCTCCCTTGCGGGCAACACGGCTCACGGGTCTGCCGACCGCGATCATCCACACGGCCGAGTACGATCCGATGCGCGATGAAGGCAATGCCTATGCCCGCAAGCTGCTCGCCGCGGGCGTCGCCGTCGAGCATGTCTGCCACGACGGCATGGTTCACAATTTCCACGCCATGGGCGCGATCCTGCCGCAGGCGCAGCTGGTGCTGTCGCAGATCGGCGAGCAGGTGCGACGAGCGGTTGCGAGGTAAGAGCGCGTATCAGGCGCGCGCATCGATAACGGCCCTCGCTGCCACAACATAGTCAGGCCAATGCGCGTCCGCATAACGTTCGGCCTGCCGGGCGCAGGTGACGTCGGGCGCATGCGCCGCGGCGATCAGGCGCGCAAAGCGTTCTTCGGCAACCGTCGCGTCATCGCGCACTGGCGCGGGTGCGGCCGCGACAGCGGTCGGAGCGACGGCGAGCCCCGCCATTCCGGCGAGCAGGATGCGGCGTGACGTGGTCATGACTGTCGTCCTCCATTGCCCGGCCTGCACTCTGGCCGGCGAAAAGCGTATCGGTGCAATCACGACAGGGTAGCCGCGCCCGTCGATGCCGTCCATCGTTTGCGGATAGCGCTTGACCACGGGAGCGATCACGTTCCATCTAGCACACGATTTCGCCACACAGT
This sequence comes from Bradyrhizobium sp. CCBAU 11430, assembly GCF_028128855.1. NCBI lineage: Bacteria > Pseudomonadati > Pseudomonadota > Alphaproteobacteria > Hyphomicrobiales > Nitrobacteraceae > Bradyrhizobium > Bradyrhizobium sp. CCBAU 11430. The sequence goes on along the minus strand of NZ_LBJV01000059.1, from coordinate 64,719 downwards.
CCCCGCGCGTCGGATTGTCACGTGCCCAGTCACTGCCTATCGCATCGTCCGGCTCTGCGCACTGTCGCAATGGGACTGGCCTGTCTGGCGATTTCGACCAGCGCCGCCTGCTCCGCCGAAGCCGAGGAGGACGCACCGGCAAAGCCGGCGGTCCCGAACATCTATCTCGATCTGCGCACGACCTACGCGACGATTCCGGCGGGCACGCTCGGGCTCGGCTTCGGCAACACGTCACTGTCGGCCGCGCTCGAGGCTTTGGCGGTGCGCAGAGGCGCAGCGCCGTCGAACGGCTTGCCGGCCGCGAAATCGATTGCCGTCGACCTGCCGCTGACCGTCGACGTCAACGACCGCGTCTCGCTCTATGGCGGCGTGTCGGGCTCGACGACCGACATCGGCGGCGGCTGGTCGACGTTCGACGTCACAAGCTGGAACATTGGCGTGCAGGCCGACCTCTATCGGCAGAATGGCGGCTCGATCCCGACCATCACTTTGCAATCGACCCTGACGCAATCGGTGCCGAACGATCAGGGCATGACCAATTCGTTCAACAACATCCTGGAATTCGACTACGCCCTCGACGAGGACGAGACGCGCGGCGGGCTGGCCGGCGTGCAGTACACCACCACCACCATCGCCAGTCCGTTCGCCAGCATCCGGCCCAACACGATCCTCTATGCCGGCGGCTATTACCAATGGCCGAGCAACTGGAAGTTCACCGGGCGCCTCGGCATGCAGTCGTTCGGCGGGGCGCAGCTCGCGGGCCGGACGCTGGCGGAGTCCTTCACGCAGCCGATCCTGCGGCTCGACCTCGATCGCATGGACGACAACGACAACCGCCTGTTCGGCATCACCGCGCAGATCACGTGGATGCCGAAGCCGTCCTACCAGGTGACCTTGCGAACGCCGCTCTATGCGATCCGCAACTGACTGGGATCATGGTGGATAGGTGGTAAACCGGATCTCCCGAGACCAGCCTGTCTCGTGCAAGGACCGTGGCCGATCGCATCCGCAAACGTGTGATGAGCGCGCAAATCGTCGCCTGCGAAATTCAGTTCGGCCTCACCGTGAGCGTCGGGATCGCCGAGGCCGCAGTCAGCATGTCCGGCATCGACGCGCTGATGGGCGCGGCCGATCATGCGCTCTACCAGGCCAAGGCCGAGGGCCGCAACCGCTGCATCGCCTTCGCGCCCCCGCCGCCTGCAAGCAAGGCGGCGGAGTGATCGAAGGACGCGGCTTTTAGTCCGGCACCGGCACGTCGAACGTGTTGAGCGTGACCGACACCATGCAATAGACGCCGACGAGATAGGACAGTTCGGCCGCGCCGTGCTCGCCGAACTCCTTCACGGCGGCGCGCCAGGTCAATTCCGGCAGCACGCCGCCACTGACCAGCGCGGACGCCACGTCATACGCGATGGCCTCCTGCCTGGTGAGATCCACCGGCCGCTGACCGGCGACGATGGTCGCGAGCTTTTCGTCAGACAGGCCGCGCTGCTCGGCGACCAGCACATGGGCATAGAGCTCGTAACCGGAGCGGAAGTGCGAGCCGGTGACGAGGATGGCGACCTCGCGCACCGGGGCCGGCAGCAGCGGGTTCGACGCGATCGCCTTGACCAGCTCCCACACCGGCTTGCCGAAGCGCGGCTCGCGGACCCAGGGATTCCAGGGCCCGAGCAGCGCCCCGTCGTCGCGCATGTTCACGAAGCCCTTGAAGTGGTCCTTGATGCCGGCTCGCATGTCGTCATAGAGCGGCTTCTGTTCGTCGGTCAGATCCTTCGGATCGAGAATGGGAAGGCGCACGGTGGAGATCTCCTCGTTGAGAATACGAGGCTTGCCCGCAGGTGCGCGCAACGCAAGTGAAGTTGCCGTGACATCGCACGCCAGGCGGGCGTTCCGACAAATTCGATTATATCGCCTCGGGGCCTCGTGCGCTCTGGGGATTTGCGAAATCGTCGACGGCGAGCGTCAGCGGCTCACCTGTCGCGAGAAACGACGACAAATTGGCCTCGAACGGCGTCGGATCGAGCCCGCGCGCCTTCAGCCAAGCGGGCTCGTAATAGGTCTGCCGATAGCGCTCGCCGGAATCGCAGATCAGCGTCACCAGCGATCCCGTCGCGTTCGACTGGCGCATCTCCGAGGCAAGCCGGCACAGCGCCAGGAAATTTGTGCCGGTGGAGCCGCCCACCGGGCGGCGCAGCCGGCGCGACAACACGTTCATCGCCGCGATCGTGGCCGCATCCGGGATCTTCATCATGCGGTCGACCACACCAGGCACGAAGGACGGCTCGCAGCGCGGACGGCCGACGCCCTCGATCAGCGACGGGCGGTCGCACACACGAGACCGGTCCTGCGAGCGGAAGCAATCGAAGAAGGCGGAATGCTCGACATCGGCAACGCAGAGCCGCGTCGGATATTGGCGATAGCGCAGATAGCGTCCGATGGTGGCCGAGGTGCCGCCGGTGCCCGCGCCCATCACGATCCAGTCCGGCAACGGCCGCGGCTCGCCCTGCAATTGCGTGAAGATCGATTCAGCGATGTTGTTGTTGCCGCGCCAGTCCGTCGCGCGCTCGGCGAAGGTGAACTGGTCCATGTAATGGCCGTTCAGGCGCGCGGCGAGCGCGGCGGCCTCCGCATACAGCGCGCGGCCGTCGTCGATCAGATGGCAATTGCCGCCATAATGCTCGATCGCGGCGATCTTCTCCGCCGAGGTCGTGCGCGGCATCACGGCGTAGAAGGGCACGCCGATCATCTGCGCGAAATAGGCCTCCGACACCGCGGTCGACCCGGACGAGGCCTCGACGACGGGCGTGCCTTCACGGATGTGGCCGTTGCAGAGCGCGTAGAGGAACAGCGAGCGCGCGAGGCGATGCTTCAGGCTGCCGGTCGGATGGGTCGACTCATCCTTCAGATAGATGTCGATGCCTGATAGCGCCGGCACGATCAGCCGGATCAGATGCGTGTCCGCTGTGCGGCACTGGTCGGCCTCGATCGCGGCCACGGCCTCGTCGACCCAGCCGCGCCGATAGGCCGGTCCGGCCGGATTGTGCGGGCGGAAGGGAAATGTCTGCATCGAGCGAATCTCTCACGACACGCATTGCGCATCAAGGGCGCGCTCAAAATTCCAGCGGCGCGTTGTCGACGACTTCCTTCATCACGAAGAAGGTGCGGGTCTGGCGCACGCCGGGCAGTGCGATGAGCTGCTCGCCATGGATGCGGTTGAAATCCTCCATGTCGCCGACGCGGATCTTGAGGAAATAGTCGAAGTCGCCGGCGACGAGGTGGCAGTCGAGCACGAATTTCAGCTTGGCGATCGCCTGCTCGAAGATCGCAAAGCTCTCCGGCGTCGAGCGGTCGAGCACGACACCGACCATCACCAACGTGCCCTTCGCCACCTTCTTCGGCGCGACCATGGCGCGCACAGTGGCGATGAACCCGTCCTCGAACAGGCGCTGGGTGCGGCGATGGCAGGTGGCGGGGCTGATTGCGACGGTTTCGGCCAGCTCGGCATTGCTCAGCCGACCGTTGTTTTGGAGCAATCTCAATATCTTAAGGTCGGTCCGATCGAGCCGCGCAGCCATGAAAGAAGCTCTCATAAACAGGTGATCTTCTGGAAGGATTATTAGCGTTTGCCACTATTTCCGCAAGAAATGGCGCAACATTGGCGCAATATTCGAGAGCACATTTTTCCGACGCGATGCTAGGCAGCTGCCAACGCCAACGCCAATCGGGATGACCCATGAAGCTGGACAAATTTCCGCGCTACCCGCTGACCTTCGGCCCCACGCCCATCGAGAAGCTGGAGCGGCTGTCAAAACATCTCGGCGGCAATGTCGAGGTCTACGCCAAGCGCGAGGACTGCAATTCCGGCCTCGCCTATGGCGGCAACAAGCTGCGCAAGCTCGAATACATCATCCCCGACGCGATCGCGTCCAACGCCGACACGCTGGTCTCGATCGGCGGCGTGCAGTCGAACCACACCCGCATGATCGCCGCCGTCGCCGCCAAGATCGGAATGAAGTGCCGCCTGGTGCAGGAAGCCTGGGTGCCGCACGAGGACGCGGTCTATGACCGTGTCGGCAACATCATGCTCTCGCGCATCATGGGCGCCGACGTGCGCCTCGTCGACGACGGCTTCGACATCGGCATCCGCAAGAGCTGGGAGCAGGCGATCGACGAGGTGAAGGCGGCGGGCGGCAAGCCCTACGCGATTCCCGCCGGCGCCTCCGTGCACAAGTTCGGCGGCCTCGGCTATGTCGGCTTCGCCGAAGAGGTGCGCAAGCAGGAAGCCGAGCTTGGCTTCAAGTTCGACTACATCGTCGTCTGCACCGTCACCGGCTCGACCCATGCCGGCATGCTGGTCGGCTTCGCCGCCGACGGCCGCGCCCGCAAGGTGATCGGCATCGATGCGTCCTTCACGCCGGCGCAGACGAAATCGCAGGTGCTCGAGATCGCGCAGAACACCGCAAAGCTGGTCGAGCTCGGCAAGGACCTCGTCACTGAGGACGTCGTGCTGATCGAGGACTACGCCTATCCCGCCTACGGCGTGCCGTCGGAAGAGACCAAGGAAGCGATCCGCCTCACCGCGCGTCTCGAAGGCATGATCACCGACCCCGTCTACGAGGGCAAGTCGATGCAGGGCCTGATCGACCTCGCGCAGAAGGGCTATTTCGAGAAGGGCGCGAAGATTCTGTACGCGCATCTCGGCGGCGCGCCCGCGCTGAACGGGTATGCCTACGCGTTTAGGAATGGGTGAGGCTGCGCCGTACCTCGCGCCTCCACTCGCTGTCGTCCCGGGCAAGCGGAAGCGCAGACCCGGGACCCATAACCCCAGGGAGACGTTTGGCGAAGAACGTCTCCCCGCGTGCCCCAAGATAAATCACGCGGTATGGATCCCGGATCTGCGCTTCCGCTTGTCCGGGATGACGAGAAGCCCTACCGCGTCCTGACGATCTGCAGCAGCTCGTCGCCATAATGCTCGAGCTTCTTGTCGCCGATGCCGGGCACGTTGCGCAGCTCGTCGAGTGTCGTCGGCCAGGCCCGGACGATGCCGTCGATGGTGGCATCGTGCAGCACCACATAGGCCGGCACACCGCGCTCGCGCGCAATGTCCGAACGCCACGAGCGCAGCCGCGCGCGCAGTTCGGGATCGACATCGCCTTGCGGGGCGTTGGCGTCGGGCGCAAGGTCGCCGCGGCGGGATTTGCCGCGGCTTGCGCGAAGGCGCGTGCCGGGCGCTTCCTCGCGCAGCCACACCTCGGTCTCACCGCGCAACACGCCGCGCGCGGTCTCGGTCAACTTCAGCGCGCCATAGGCTTCGCTGTCGCTCTGCAAATGCCCCATCGCCACGAGTTGCCGCAGCACGGTGCGCCACTGCTTTTCGTTGAGCTCGCGTCCGATGCCGAACACGGACAATTTGTCGTGGCCGAACTGCGTCACCTTCTCGGTCAGGCGCCCGACCAGCACGTCGATCAGATGCATCGCGCCGAAACGTTGCCCGGTGCGATAGACGCACGACAGCAGCTTCTGCGCCAGCACCTTGCCGTCGCGCATTTTCGGCGGCGTCAGGCAGTTGTCGCAATTGCCGCAGCTCTCGCCCATCACGATCTCGCCGAAATAGGCGAGCAGCCGCCGACGCCGGCAGTGCGGCGTCTCGGCAAGGCCGACCAGCGCATCGAGCTTGCCGATCGAGACTCGCTTGAATTCGTCGGAGGCGCTGGATTCGTCGATCATGCGACGCTGCTGCACGATGTCGGAGAGGCCGTAGGCCATCCAGGCCGCCGACGGCTTGCCGTCGCGACCGGCGCGCCCGGTCTCCTGGTAATAGGCCTCGATGCTCTTGGGCAGGTCGAGATGGGCGACGAAGCGCACGTCGGGCTTGTCGATGCCCATGCCGAACGCGACGGTCGCGACGATGACGATGCCGTCCTCGTTGAGGAAGCGGTCCTGGTTGCGCGAACGCACCTGGCTGTCGAGCCCGGCGTGATATGGCAGCGCGGCTATGCCGGCCTCGTCGAGCGCGGCGGCGACCTCCTCGACACGGTTGCGGGACAGGCAATAGACCACGCCGGCGTCCCCGGCATGGCGCTCCCGGATGAACTCCTTCAGCTGCGACACCGCACTGCGCTTGTCGACGATCTCGTAGCGGATGTTGGGCCGGTCGAAGCTGGAGACGAACTGCGGCGAGTCCGTGAGCTGAAGCCGCGCAACGATCTCCTTGCGCGTCAACTCGTCGGCGGTCGCGGTCAGCGCGATGCGCGGCACGTCGGGGAACCGTTCGGCGATGATGGAGAGGCCGACATATTCGGGGCGGAAGTCGTGGCCCCATTGCGAGACGCAATGCGCCTCGTCGATCGCGAACAGCGCCACCTTGGCCTGCGCCAGCAGCGACAGGCACCGCGGCGTCACCAGGCGTTCCGGCGCGACATAGAGCAGATCGAGATCGCCCGCGAGCAGGCGCCGCTCGATGTCGGAGGCCTCCTGCAGCGTCAGCGACGAATTCAGCGCGGCGGCGTTGACGCCGGCCTCGAGCAGGCCGGCAACCTGGTCGCGCATCAGGGCGATCAACGGCGACACCACGATGCCGCAGCCTTCGCGCAGCAGGGACGGCAGCTGATAGCACAACGACTTGCCGCCGCCGGTGGGCATCAGCACCAGGCAATTGCCGCCGTCCGTGACGTGCCGGATGATCTCGCCCTGCGAACCGCGAAAGCCCGGCAGGCCGAACACCGAATGCAGCACCGACAGCGCATCGCGGCCGTTGGCCGGCGCAGGTCGCGGGGCGGTGGAAGGGGCATTCATGGGCGTTCGGGGAACAAGGCCAAGAGATTCGTCACAAGGCCAGTCGCATGCTGGCGTCGGCGTGGCAAGAGCGTTTGAGGGTCGAGGCGCGGCTGCTTCCTCCCTCTCCCCATTCCTACGGGGAGAGGTGAATAAGCCCTACGCCCCGATCCTGCGCAGCGCTTCTGCGACCGTCACGATCGGCATGTTGCGCTGTCCGGCGGCTTCCAGCGCATGACGCATCAGGTCCGGCGTGCAGCCATAGGGGCTCGGCGCGTCCGCGACGTCATGGCCGTAGAAGATCAGCCATCCACCGCTCGCCACCGCCTCGTCGAAATAGCGATCGACGCCTGCCTTGTCGATCTCACAATTGACCAAGGGCGACGCACGCAGGAACTGGAGATCGATGACGTCGCTGTTGACGCCGGGAAGGATGCCGCGCGCAGAACGGAAGGCCTTGGCGAGCTGCGGCTTGCGCCAGACCGAGGCAATCCCATAGGGATAGGCGAAGTTCTCCAGATTGATCGAGGAATCGATGCTGCGAAAATAGGTGCGGTTCCGCTCGATCTCCCGAGCCATCGCGGCCTCGTCGAGATTGGCCGAGCTCTGGTGCGAGAAGGTGTGGCAGGCAATCTCGTGACCGGCGCGGTGAAGCCGCACGATCGCATCGTCCGACAGGCCATGCCAATGGTCCGACGGCTGCCCGATCAGGCTGCCGGCGAGATAAAACGTACCGCGGCCGCCATGCTCTTCCAGTAGCGCGGCGCCCTCGCCTGCGGCGCTATCCGGGGCATCGTCGAAGGTGAAGCTCACGATCGGCGCATGCGCGGGCAGCCGGTGCGGCGCGGCGCGGAAATGCCGGGCCAGCCGATTGCTCACGCGTCCCTGGAGTGCCGACCACACGACTGCGTTTCCCGTGATTCCGTATATCTGTACTGAAACATTCGCGCGCTGGTCGAGGCAAGCCTAACGCCTGGGTAATCCTAACGCGGAACCAATATCCTTCGCTAACGCGCAAGGGCCGGCGCTTCGGTTTCCACACTGAGATATTGCAACCAATTGCGGAAAAGCACCGCGGCCGCACTGCCGGCGCCGATATCGGCGCGCAAATTCAGACCGGGCAGTTCGTTGGTGAGCGCCGGATGGCGTTGGTGCGCCGCCTTCTTCTCGAAGCGGACCAATTTCTCTTCCGTCGCTGCGTCAAAATAGCTCACGGGCAGGCGCGGATAGTTCTCGCGCTCCCGCGCAAGGTAGCGGCCGATGTCGCGCAGATATTCGCGCTGGAGCGACAGCGCGTCATATTCCGGATGCCCCTGGAAGAACACGAACCGGCTGGCATATTGGCGAACGAAAACGTCGACGCCGGCCTCCGCCGAGCGTGTCAGCACCTGATAACCGGCCTGCACCAGGTCGCTCTCCGCGAGCTCGTTGAGGCGCGAATGCGACACCTTCAGCGGCGCCGGCGCGGCACGCGTCAGGGCATCGCTCGTCACGGCGTCGCAATCGAAGATGCCGTGACATTTGGCAGGCAGCCGCCGCCGTTCGATGCCGTCGAGATGCAGCACCGCCGCATGCGCGGCAAGGCACGACCAGATCGTCGAGCGCGTGTTGGCCTTGGCCCAGTCAATGAGGTCGGCGAGGTCACGCCAATAAGGCTCCCGGTCGAGCTCGGGCGCAACCGGTTCGGCGCCTGTCACGATCAGCCCGTCGAATTTCTGGCGCTTCAGATCGGAGAGGTCGGAATATTCGCTCTCGACATGCCACTTCGCCTCCGGCGAGCGCTTCACGCTGGGCAGCGAGAAGCAATGGAAGCGGATGCGGCGCGGACCGGCCGCCGCCTGAAGCAGCTTCAAGAACTGACGCTCGGTCGCCTTCAGCGCCGGATCCGGCATGTTGTTGACGAGCCCGATCGTGAGCTCAGCGCCGTGATCGCGCGCGAGATCGCGCTCGGCCGGCACCAGCGCCGGGCTCGATATGACTTGATCCCTGTCGATCAAGATCGTCATTGACGCCGCCGCCTACTCCGCGGCCTCGAGGCGCGCCGAGAGGCAGGCCTTGTCCAGCGCCTGGTCGATGTCCTCGATGATGTCAGAGACATGCTCGATGCCGATCGAGAGCCGGATCGTTTCCGGCAGCACGCCGGCGACGCGCTGCTGCTCTGCCGACATCTGCCGATGGGTGGTCGAGGCCGGATGGCAGGCCAGCGACTTGGCATCGCCGATATTGACGAGGCGCGTGATCAGCTTCAGCGCGTCATAGAAGGACTTGCCGGCCTCCATCCCGCCCTTGATGCCGAAGGTGAACAGTGACGAGGCGTTGCCATCGAGATATTTCTGCACCAGCGGATAATAGGGGCTGTCGGGAAAGCCGGTGTAATTGACCCAGGCAACGCGCGGATCCTTGCGGAGGAATTCGGCGACCTTGCGCGCGTTCTCGACATGGCGCTCCATGCGCAGCGCCACGGTCTCGATGCCCTGCAGCAGCAGGAAAGCGTTGAACGGCGACAGCACCGAGCCCATGGTGCGCTGATAGACGCTGCGCGCGCGCTCGATATAGGCGGTCTTGCCGAAGCGCTCGGCATAGACGAGGCCGTGATAGGAGGCGTCGGGCTTGTTGTAGGCCGGGAAGCGATCGGCGTATTTCGCCCACGGGAAGTTCCCGGAATCGACGATGGCACCGCCGAGCGTGGTGCCGTGGCCTCCCAGAAACTTTGTCAGTGAGTGCACGGCGATGTCGGCGCCGTAGTCGAACGGCTTGAGCAGAATCGGGGTTGCGACGGTGTTGTCGACGATCAGGGGCACGCCATGTGCATGCGCGATTTTGGCCAGCGCCTCGATATCGCAGACATTGCCGGCGGGATTGCCGATGGTCTCGGCGAACACCGCGCGGGTGTTCTCGTCGATCAGCTTCGCGACCGCCTCCGGCTTGTCGCTCTCGGCGAAGCGGCCAGTGATGCCCTGCCGCGGCAGGATGTGTGAGAGCAGCGTGTGCGTGGTGCCGTAAAGCTGCGGCACGGAAACGATGTTGCCGCCGTGATCGGCGACGTTGACGAAGGCGAAATGCAGCGCCGCCTGTCCGGTCGCAACCGCAAGCGCACCGACGCCGCCTTCGAGCTGGGCGATGCGCTTCTCCAGCACGGCGCTGGTCGGATTGGCGATGCGGCTGTAGCGAAAGCCTTCGGCCTCGAGATTGAAGAGCGCCGCGCCGTGATCGGCGCTATCGAAAGCGTAGGCCGCGGTCTGGTAGATCGGCACGGCGACCGCGTGCGTGGTCGCTTCGGGCTCGTAGCCGGCGTGAATAGCGATCGTCTCGTTGCGCATCGTGCCACCTCCGCGTGGGGCGGGCCGCACTTATTGGCCTGTATGAGGCATGTGCGTTGTCCGCCGCCCCCGTGTTAGAGGCGGGTGGTAAAGCGGACAATAATTCGCTTAGAGATCGAGGAAGTAACCCTAATGCTTGTCGGCGAATTGGCCGGAATTCGGGTTAAAGCGGATTAACGAAGTGCGACCTGCACGGCCGTGGCGGCGCCATGCCTTCTCCTTGCGGAGAAAGATGGCGCCGCCAATGCGGCGACAATCATGGACTAAACCATGCTCTCCCACAGCCGATGCGCGAGCACGCCGGCGCGCTTCTCGATCGCGGCCGCCGCGTCGAGCGCGAGGTCCTCGCGATAACGCCCGGCAATGAGCTGCACGCCGATCGGCTTGCCGTCGTGCACGGCCACCGGCACCACGGCGCCGGGCAGGCCCAGCACGTTGATCGCCGAGATGAAGCGGATCTCGCCCCAGAAGATCTCGCGCACGCGCTCGGCGCTGACGGTATCCTCGCGCGGGCCCGGCGTCGGCTTCACCGTGGTCGGCGCCAGCACGACCGGGTACTCCTCGAAGAACAATTGCCAGGCGCGGATGTGGCCGTTGCGCGCGGCGGTCGCCTGCATCCAGGCCTTGAGATCGAGCACATTGGCCTTGGCCTTCATGCCGCCCCAGGCCTTGTGGAAGTCCTCGGAGGTGACCTTCAGCATGCCGGCCTCCTGCATCACCACGGTCTCGTTGGTGATGATGTCGCACCAGGTCTGCCAGACGCCGTTGATGTCGGGCACCTCGACCTCGCTGACGCGATAGCCGGAACGTTCGAGATGATCGGCGGCCTGGCGCAGTGCGGCGCGTACGGAGGGGTCGACCTCCATGTCCTCGGGGATCTTGGCCAGCGCCACCTTGATCGGCCCCTTCGGCCTCTCGCCGACCAGCGGCGCCGGCACCCACCAGGGATCGCGCGGATCGCGCCGGCTCATCACCTCGAGTGCAAGGCGAACGTCCGCGACATGGCGCGCGAGCGGCCCCTGCGCCGACATCAGATGCGCCAGCATCGGCCGCTCGGCCGTTGCGCTCGCGTTGAACGCGGGGATGCGCCCCTGCGTCGGCTTGATGGTGGCGACACCGTTGCAATGCGCGGGCCAGCGCAGCGAGCCGCCGATGTCATTGCCATGGGCGATGGTGCCGATGCCGGCGGCGACCGCCGAACCCGCACCGCCCGAGGAGCCGCCGCAGGTGATATTGGGATCCCAGGGATTGAGCGTCAGCCCGTGCAGCGGATTGTCGGTAAAACCGCGAAAGGAGAATTCCGGTGTGTTGGTGAGCCCAATGACGATCGCGCCTGATTTCTTCAGGTTGCGCACGACCGGCGCATCCGACGGCGCGACCAGGTCCTTGTTGGCGGGCACGCCGTTGAAATTCGGCCGCCCCTCGTAATCGACGTTTTCCTTGATGGTGATGGGCACGCCGTGCAGGAGGCCGAGCTCGCCGCCCTTGGCGCGCTGCTTGTCCGCGGCATGCGCCGCCTTCAACGCCTCTTCCGAGAGATCGACGACGATCGCGTTCAGCTTCGGATTGACGGCGCGCATCCGTTCGAGATGCGCTTCGACGGTTTCGACTGCGGAGATTGCGCCGGAGCGGATTGCAGCCGCGGTCTCCACCGCCGACCACTGCCAGGCCGGTCCCTTGGGACGGCGCGATGAAGCCGGCTTGAGCTGCGCGGCCTTCTTCGCCTTCTTTGCAACGACGGCCTTGCGGCTTGCGCTGGTCTTGCTGGAGGTTTTCGCCGGTTTCTTCGAAGCTGTCTTCTTCTCGGCAGTCTTCTTGGCCGTCTTCTTCGCCACGTCGCACCTCCTGAAATTGCGCCGAGGAAGTTACGGATGGCGAAAGGATGTGTACAGGTGCGTTTTCTGCATGGGCCAACGGCGCGACGCGGCGAATTGTCCGCGATCGCGCCGCTTGCGCTATTCCGCGGGGCAGGCCGCGACGGCCGCCGGCGCGCGGTCGAGCCGCAGGCTCCACAGCGCCAGCACCAGACCGACAGCGGTGATGCCGGCTGCGACCAGAGGCAGCGCCGAGAGGCCGAGCCCGCGGTCGATGGTGACGCCGCCGGCCCAGGCGCCAAGCGCGTTGCCGAGATTGAACGCGGCGATGTTGAGGCTGGAGGCGAGCGTCCGGCCGCTGGGGCCGGCCGCTTCCAGCACGCGAAGCTGGAGCGGGGCGACGGTCGCAAAGGCGGCGATACCCAGCAGCAGGATCAGCGCGATCGCCGGGATCTTGACCGACAGCACGGCGGCAAGGCCAAGCAGCACGATGGCGAGCGCGGCAAGCGTTCCGATCAGCGCGCCGGCGAGGCCCCGGTCGGCGAGCTTGCCGCCGGCAACGTTGCCGATCGCGAGGCCGACGCCGAACACCAGCAGGATCGGCGACACCGCGCCTTCCGAAAAGCCGGTGAAGCGCGTCAGGATCGGCTGGATGTAAGTGAAGACGACGAACAGGCCGGCAAAGCCGAACACGGTCATGGCAAGGCCGAGCAACACTTGCGGGCGGCCGAGCACCGATACTTCCTCGGCAAGCGAGACCGGCTTGTCGCCGTTGCCGACATGGCCGGGCACGAGGGCCGCAACCACGGCAAAGGCGATCACGCCGATGACCGTCACGGCCCAGAACGCCGCGCGCCAGCCGAGCATCAGACCGAACCAGGCGCCGAAGGGCACGCCCAGCAACGTCGCGACGGTGAGACCGATGAACATGGTGGAAATCGCGGAGGCCCGCTTGTCCTCGGCGACGAGGCTCGTCGCCACCACCGACCCGACACCGAAGAAAGTACCGTGGGCAAGCGAGGTCAGCACCCGCGCGGCCATCAGCAATTCGTAGTTCGGCGCCAGCGCACAGGCCGCATTGCCGAGCGTGAAGATCGCCATCAGCGCGAGCAGCACGGTTTTGCGCGGCATCCGCCGCGTCGCCAGCGTCAGGACGGGCGCACCGACGAACACGCCGAGGGCATAACCGGAGATGAGCAGGCCCGCGACCGGTACCGAGACATGCATGTCGGCGGCGACCTGGAGCAAGAGGCCCATGATGATGAATTCAGTGGTGCCGATGCCGAAGGCACCGGCGGTGAGCGCGAGGACGGCGGGAGGCATGCGTGGGCTCCGATGGATGAGACGAGCCACAGATAGCCGTGCCCGTGCAAAACCATTAGAATGTCCTCAATCCAATCATTTATGACGTGAATTCAACATGGCCCGCTTCGACACCAACCGCTCCGCCGAGATGGAGGTCTTCGTCCGCGTCGTCGATCTCGGCGGGTTCACCCAGGCCGCGCGAAAGCTGCGGCTGACGCCGTCGGGCGTGAGCAAGCTGATGTCGCGACTGGAAGCCCGCCTCGGCTCGCGCCTCGTCAACCGCACCACGCGCAAGCTGACCCTGACCGAGGAAGGCCAGGCGTTCTATCAGCGGGCCGTGCGGATCCTCGCGGAGATGGAGGAAGCCGAGCGCGAGGCGGCGTCAGGCGCGGCGCCGCGCGGCCGCCTCACGGTCAACTGCAACATCCCGTTCGGCATGCTGCATATGATGCCGTTGATCCCCCGTTTCCTGGAACAGCATCCCGAGGTCACGCTCGATCTCGTGCTGACCGACACGCTGGTCGACCTGATGCAGGAGCGTGCCGACGTTGCGATCCGCGTAGGGCCTCTGAAAGCGTCCCGCCTGATCGCGCGCAAGCTCGGCAGCAGCCGCATGGTGGTCGTCGGCACCCCCAACTATCTGGCGCGCTTTGGCACGCCCAGGACGCCGGCGGATCTCACTGAGCACCGCGGCATCGGCTGGACCTTTCCGCGCATCCGCGGCGGGTGGCCATTCCGGCGCGGCGATCGCACCGAGGAAGCCGTGCCGCCGCCGGTCGCACGCGCCAGCGACGGCGAAGTCGCCCGCCGGCTGGCGCTGGGCGGCGTCGGCCTCGCCCGCCTCGCGCTCTTCCATATCGGCCCCGACATCGAATCCGGCCGCCTCGTGCCGGTGCTGCAGAACTACAATCCCGGCGACCGCGAAGACATCCACGCCGTCTATGTCGGCCACACCGCCTCCCTGCCCGCACGCGTCCGTGCGTTCATCGATTTCCTTGCCGAGCATGTACGAGTGAGCGATCCCGCGCTGAAGCGGGCGGGGGATGGGAGGTGGAAACTGGCGGGATGAGGCTGATGGCGGAGAGAGCGTCAGTCAATCCAGACTGATGCGATCGTGTTCCGCGTGGCTGGACCGTTGAGGACGCACCGCCGACGCTTGCGCGAGGGTGCCGAAACCGCGAAAGTCCTAACTGTTTCAGAGCTTGTCAGGGGAATTCCACACAAATGCAGTTCGATGACGTCATCCTCGGTCGCCGGAGTATCCGCGGCTACAAACCCGATCCGGTACCCAAGGAGCTGATTGCGGAAATCATTGGTTTGGCGATGCGCGCTCCCTCGTCGATGAACACCCAGCCCTGGAATTTCTATGTCATCACCGGCGAACCGCTGGATCGGATCCGCGCCGGCAACACCGAACGGATGGTGGCGGGCATCCCGCAGTCGCGCGAGTTCCGCACGGGCCAGGCCTTTGCAGGCAAGCACCGTGACAGGCAGGTCGGCGTCGCCAAGCAATTATTCTCCGCAATGGGAATCGAGCGCGACAACACGGAAAAGCGCCAGGACTGGGTGCTGCGCGGCTTCCGCCAGTTCGACGCGCCCGTCTGCGTGATCATCACCTATGATCGCGTGCTTGACGGTAGCGACGATACGCCCTTCGACTGCGGCGCCGTGGCGACCGCCCTGGTCAATGCCGCGTGGTCGCGCGGGCTCGGCGCCGTGATCAACAGCCAGGGCATCATGCAGTCCCCCGTGGTGCGCGAGCACGCGGGCATAGCCGACGATCAAGTCATCATGAAAAGCATCGCGCTGGGCTGGCCGGATGAAACTTTTCCGGCGAATGCCGTGGTGTCGGAGCGGAAGTCCGTCGAGGAAGCGACGGTGTTCGTCGGTTTCGAGACGTAGCGGCGTGCGGTCGGAAGGGCTGGAGGCACAGCATTGATCCGCGCCATGGTCCGACGTGTACTTGTGCTGGCGGCGGCTTTTGCCACTGCCTTGACGCCGGTCATTTGTCTTGGCGAAAGCAGCAAGCCGTTGCCAGCCAAGGCAACGAGGGAACTACCCGCTGAGCTGCTCTCGCTGCTCGAACAGAAGAAGATGCCGAAATATTCACCTATCGTCGTGCGCCTGTTCAAGGAGGAGGCCGAGCTCGAGGTCTGGAAGCAGGACGCGACCGGCCATTTCCAGATCCTCAAAACCTATCCGATCTGTCGGTGGTCGGGCGATCTCGGGCCGAAATTGTACGAGGGCGACCGACAGGCTCCGGAAGGGTTCTATACGATTACACCCGAGCTGATGAATCCCAACTCCAACTTCCATCTTTCGATCAACCTCGGCTTTCCCAACACGTTCGACAAGGCGAACAAGCGCAACGGCAGCTTCCTCATGATCCACGGCGACTGCTGGTCGAGCGGTTGCTATGCCATGACCGACGAACAGATCAGCGAAATCTATTCGCTGGCACGCGACTCATTCCTCGGCGGCCGGCCGTCGTTCCAGGTCCAGGCCTATCCGTTCCGCCTGACGCCGGCAAACCTGGCGCGGCATCGAAATAGCCCCAACCTGGCCTTCTGGAAAATGCTCAAGATCGGCAACGATCATTTCGAGACGACGCGACTCGAACCAAGGGTGGATGTGTGCGACCGCCGCTATGTGTTCGATGCGCGACCTCCCCTGAATTCGCCGTCGCCTCCAGTGTTCAACCCTACCGAAAAATGTCCCCCCTTCGTCGTCAATCCGGAAATCGCGCGGCGGGCGCTGGAGAAGAGGCGCTCCGACGAGCTCGAATACGCGCGATTGCTTGAAGACAACGTTCCGGCTGCCCCGATATACAGCGGACTGGACGGCGGAATGAACAAGGCATTCCTCACACAATTTCCGGGCAGAGTGACGCTTGCGAAAGTCATGCCGTATGCATCCTACCTGCCGCAATTGCCACCGATCCCCTGGATCGACAATGATGGCTCGTTGGCGAGTAGATGGTTTGGCAGCTCGTTGGACAAGCTGCCGGAGTGTAATCCGACGCGTGTCGGCTTCCCGTCAGGTCGGTGCTGAACGCTCGTGCGGCGTCCGCGGTGGATCATCAGAAGAGGATGGCATCGGCATTCCGTCCAGGGAATGCTGGCGGCGTCGGAGCGGAGACCTCGAAAAAAAGTTCGTCCCGGCTTGCTGAACCAAAGCAAACGGCAACGAGTCCGCCTCCGCCCCGCGGGCTTCGGCGCGACAGCCTTGCGCAAACTTTGTTTGCGAAGGCTGGCGGAGAGAGTGTCCTTATTGTTAGTGTCCATGAGCGTCCATTGAAGTTCAACTAGGCCAATCGACTCAATCTCTTAAGTCAACCTGACGTCCAGCAAGGTCCAAGAAAAGCCGTCCCAATCCGAAATTTTTTGTGGTATGGATTGTGGTATGGAAACCCGGCGCAAGCATCCTCAAAAGGCCCTTACCCCCGTTCGGATCAATAGCCTTTCCCAACCCGGCCGATATGCTGACGGGAACGGCCTTTACCTCGTCGTCGATGAGTCCGGCGCAAAACGATGGGTGCTGCGGACGGTCGTCCATGGCAAGAGGAGGGACATGGGTCTCGGCAGCCTGCGGCTCGTCACGCTAGCAGAAGCTCGAAACAAAGCGATCGATTATCGGAAGCTGGCGCGTGAAGGCGGTGACCCGATCGCCGCCAAGCGTTCAGCGCAAGCGACCGTACCCACGTTTGCGGAAGCCGCTCGGACCACGCTGGAGCAGCGACGAGCGGGTTGGAAGGATGGGAAGAGCGCTTCGCAGTGGCTGAAGAGCTTGTCCACCTATGCTTTCCCCGACATGGGTGACAAGCGGGTCGACCGGATCGAGACCTCAGACGTGCTTCGCGCCCTTTCGCCGATATGGCTCTCCAAACCTGAGACTGCCCGCCGCGTCCGCCAGCGGATATCAGTCGTTTTGGATTGGGCCAAGGCTGCAGGTCATCGAAGTGGTGACAACCCGGTCGAAGGCGTTGGCAAGGGCCTACCTCGCCAGAATGAAAAGCGCGGTCATTTCAGCGCAATCCCTTACGCCGAAGTACCGCAATTCGTGCGGGGACTGCCGGAAGTCCCCACAAACGAAATTGCTCGGCTCGCTTTCGAGTTCTTGATCTTGACGGCGGCTCGCACGAATGAAGTTTTGCGTGCCGGATGGTCCGAGGTCGACTCCGAGACAACAGTATGGACCATTCCGGCAGAGAGGATGAAAGCGGGCCGGGAACATCGTGTGCCACTGGGGCCGCGAGCTGCGTCACTACTTCGATCCGCTCGCGAGATAAGCGACGGTTCATTATTGATCTTTCCGGGCCGCGCCCCTGGCAAACCCATGTCGAATATGGTGTTTTTGATGATGCTCCGAAGAATGGAGGCTAACTTCACCGCTCACGGCTTTCGCTCAGCCTTTAGAGACTGGGCAGCTGAATGCACGAATTTCCCTAGAGAGGTATGCGAGATGGCGCTGGCCCACTCGATCAAAGACAAGACCGAAGCCGCCTATCGCCGAGGTGACCTATTCTCTAAGCGACTTGAACTGATGATCGCTTGGGAAGAATACATTCAGGCTCAGGCGATCAATTGTCGATGAACATCAAGAGATCGAAGCAACCAAAAGCTCCCCCCCGTGAGCCTGAAGCGATGTCGGAGGACGACTTAGTCAAGGCTCAAATAACGAGCGGCGTCGCCTCTGGCCGGAAGCTGAACGCTAGGCTCGAGCAAGCGCTAGGCATTCCCTACGCATACCTCACCGAGCACCAGTGGAATGAGATTCAGTCAAAGACAAAGTTTCGAACAAGCGCTCGATTCGAACTCAATATCGCGCTGAGGAGATATTGGACCGAAAGGCTAGATAAATCGGCTGCGCCTAACGCGAAGAAAGAGATCACTGAATCCCGAAGCAAGTTGGAAGCTGCAAGGCAGTCACTGTTGAAGCTCATCATTCAAGAGGACGTCTTCAAAGGCCGAGTCGCGCATTGCCAGATAAGTCCCCTTGAACAACGAAAGGAGCTTGAAGCTTTCTGTGAACGCATTTCAGGAGCCGACATCATTTTGGCTTCGTTGGAGAAGCGCCACACTCGCGGAAGGGGTCAACCATCATACGGTCCCGTATATGATCTGATCCACCATCTCGATTATATCTTTTACGCTCAGCACGGCCAAAGGATTACGCGGTCAGAGAAGCGAATGATACGTGACGACCCTGCAACGGTCACATCGAAGCATTACGTCTGGATGATGATGCAGATTGCGGATCGGCAGATTGCTGAAGCAACGGTAGATACCGTTTTAAGGGATTACATCATGGATCGCGACAAGCACGATCGTCCATTTCCTAAGAGGATGATCTAGCCCGTTACCGAAAGAGTTGTGGGCTTTAATCGAGGGATTATGCGAACTTAATTCCCACACTGAGGTGTTGCTCCGCTCGAAGGTGTGCGTAAATTTCCGAACCGTTCCGAGCCACTGCGCTCAGCCCCTTAAGGAACGGCAATGGAATCTTCATTCTCCGGGCGCGGTCTTTGCCGGCTCAAATCGATCATCAAGCCTCTAGGCCCCCTCCAAATTAGCCGCTCGACATGGTGGGCCGGTGTAAAATCCGGCCGCTTTCCGCCTCCCGTTCGGCTGGGCGGAAGGCTTGTTCTCTGGAAGGAGCAAGATATTTGCAGGCTCATCGAGGAAGGCATTCCCCGAGCTAACGCTGGCTCACGGACTTCGGACAAGCCATGAGCCTCGCGGAAAGCGGTTCAGAGGACCGGGCGCGGCGTCTTGCCGGAAGGGTCCTCGCCAGCTCCAGCGACAATGCTTCGCCTCACGGGCCAGCTCTCGCCGGAATGGATGCAGAAGTTGCCGCTGACACGGTCGCCCAGTACTGGGCCGACGCTGCCCAATCGCTCGTAATCGCTTGCTTTCATTTGAACGCCGGGCTGAACTCTTTTGCCGAACAGCCCGAAATGCTCAATGCGTTTCTGACACGCCTCGTTGCCAGGCGGGTACTCTCGGACAACGACGTCCTTGCGCGGCTCAAGACCAACGGTAAGTTGGCCATGTTGGCTAAGATCGGCCGCCATGCCGAAACACTTCTGCAGCAGTCGCTCCTGCCTCTCCTGCCAGCTCACTACTCTATCATCTATCAGATCTGCCTGTTGATCGAAGAGGTGGGTTCCGACCGAGCAGTCGACGAGTTGGCGAAGCGGACGGAAGTGACCCGAGATGACGTGATCAAGGTGCGAGCTGCCGCAAAGCCGCCGCAGGGTACTGCACATGAGTCGCAGCCGGCCCCGCAGATCGACGGCTCGGCTGAGCTGTTCGCGCTTCGTTTGACGACACAGGACGCGCGTTTCTTCGCGAACGAATATGCGCGCTCGGACGCATTGGACGAGTGCCTGCGCCGTCCGCCTCCGGCTGACGATGCCGGCTTCGTCGCGATCATCCCTATCCTCATGATGGGGACCATCGAGCGGACACTGATGCCTTTGATGGGATTCGGCGCACCTCAGGGGCTCTTCTTCGAGAGCCCGGTGCAACAGCCCGAAATCACGAACCGCGAAGTTATTGTGGTCGCTAAGCGGGGGAGTTTCCGGCCCCGCCCCCTGTTAGGCTTTACGCCCTGCAATAGCGTCTTGGTGCTCGCCGAATCCTTCTTTCCGAACTGTGCCGTCAAGGTTCAGTTGTTCGCGCAAACGCGGGCGGACGGCTGGTCGACCCTCATCGGAGACGAGAACTGGACAGAAAGGCCGACCGTCCGATGAGTGAAGATCTTCGCTTTATCTTCCGCCACGAAATTCTTGCGCGGAGTTCCTGCAGTCGCGTCGCCCTCCTGCTGTCTGGCGGCGCTGACAGCTTGATCGTCGGCTATAGCTGTGAGGAGGTTGGCAAAGAAGTAGTCGCCTACACCTATGAACTAGACGGTATTCCTTCGGTTGAGCGGCCAGCGGCAGAAGCGATAGCCCGCCACATGGGCTGGCCGCTTCGGATCGTTCGAGTGCCGACCGCGGGATTGAGAGCGGCCTTCCTGCGGCTAGCGATCCAACACGGTTGCTCGAAGAAGACCCAGTTCGAAGTCACATACCCGATCGCTCACGTGATCCCCGAAATTGCAGAAGCCGAAGTTTTGACAGGCTGGAACTTCGACGATCACTTAGGCAATACGCGGGAAGACAATCTGGAGATGGCCCGGCTCAAGCGGGCCGGGCTCTCGCGCGCCGAACTGCAAGTGCACTTCGACGGCTTGCGTGACGCAAAGTATGCGAGGTCGGACGCGGCCGACTCGCCCGACACATTTTGGTTCGCTACCCGGATCGCTGAGGCACTCGGAAAACGGCTGATCGACCCTTCGGCCGCCGAATCGGTACGCCGCTTCCTTCGCCAGTTCTCCCATGACGAGCTGTCACCGATGGACAAGCCCGTCATCAGGAAGATCTTTGCCGACGTGTTTCGTCGCCTCCCCTCAGGTCTGGTCGCGAAAGGCGTCAAGTTGCAAAAGGGCGGAGGTGTCCACGAGTTGTTTAAGACATTGGTGGACGATCCCATCATCAATCGGTTTGAGACGAAGTACACGAGCGTGAGCGCGCTCTGCAAGCGATGGGCAGCGGAAGTGCTGGCAAACCCTGATCAATACCTCGAAGAACTCGCTGCGGCTTCACCGCTTCGCAAAGCGATAGTTATCGAAGCTCAGGGTGTAAGCGTCCGTCGTCCGACGATGGCCGAGGTGCACGAAGCGTCCTTGCGCAAGCGCTTCACGGTCGTGTCGCTATTCGCGGGAGGTGGCGGATCCTCGATGGGGTACAGGCTCGCCGGGGGAGACGTTCGGGCCATCAACGAATTCGTTGCGGAAGCTGCTCGCACCTACTTCCGTAATTTTCCGGGGACATTCATCGATAAGAGGGACATCCGCGACATCGTTCGCGATCCGGCGAACATCATCGCCTTCCTGATGACGGTCGGCCTAATGGTGGGTGAGCTGGACCTGCTCGACGGATCTCCGCCGTGCTCCGAGTTCAGCACGGCCGGAAACGGACCAACGGAGCCGGGCGTGCTGAAAGCGTACTCGGACCGGACCCAAAAGGATATCTCGATGCTGCCCTTCGAGTTCGCGAGGTTCGCGCTGATCGCGCGCCCGAAGGTCGTCGTGATGGAGAACGTGCCTGCGCTCGCCTCCCGCGGAGAAGCGATATTCAATGCCTTGCTCAAGATGCTGACCGCAGAATACGTCGTGACATGGCGCGTCTTGTCCGCGAACGACTTCGGCGTTCCGCAGACCCGACGCCGGCTTTTCGTCCTGGCAATTCGCAAGGACGTCGCCGAAGCCGTCGGGATCACGAGCGAGTTCGCGGCGTCGTTGCTGTTTCCCAACCCGACACATACCGGCACCACCGTTCGAGATGCGTTCACTGATCTGAACCAGTCACGCGAAGACGTGCGCCCGTGGATCGTTTCTGCGCGGACGACCACGATCGCGACGGCCGCCGCCAGGCTGCCGAAGAACCCGCCCCGGCTGTTGCGGCCCAACCACGTGGGCCTTGAGGTCACCGGCAACTACACGCTCACGCGGTGCTCTTACGACTTGCCCGCGCCGACGCTGACGGTCACGGGGCAGCAACCGAGCGGATTGGCCGGCGCGATCCATCCGGAGCACGACCGCAAGTTCACTATCCCCGAACTGAAGCGCCTAACCGGCCTTCCCGATGATTACGCGCTCACCGGCACGCTTGGGCAAGCGGCGGAAAGAATATGCCGCATGGTCACTCCCTTCGTGGCCGAAGCAATTGCCGAGAGCATCTACCGAAAGATCTTGAAGCCCTACAAAGAGACCATGAAATGACTAAGCGCCGGCCCAAGAAAGACTTCTCCTTCGGAGACTACGCCGAAACCTTCGATGCGCATATCCGCGCGTCGATACCCGGCTTCCAGCAGCTGGTCGATTACACCGTCGACCGATCCGTCACGTACGTCCAGCGGGGGACTACCGTAGTCGACGTCGGCTGCTCGACAGGGCGGACTCTGGCGGCGATCCGGCGGGTGAACCACGCGGCGCGTCCGGACGTGGACTACCTCGGCATCGACGTTGAGCCGCGGTTCCGTCCCTGCTGGGAGAAGCATTCGTTCATGAACTTCCGCTGCGAGGTCGGCAACGCGCTGACGCACCCGTTCGACAACGTCTCGCTCGCGTGCTGCATCATGACGCTGATGTTCCTGCGTCCCGCTTGCAAGCTGCCCCTGCTGAAGCGCATCCGGGGTTCGATGGTGGAAGGGGGCGCGCTCCTCATCGCGGAGAAGACGTTGGCCGAGACGTCGCGTCAGGAAAGCGACGCGGAGGCCGCTTACATGGACTTCAAGCGCAGGCAGGGCTTCACCGCGGACGAGATCCTGGCAAAGCAGAGCAGACTCCGCGGCCAGATGACTAGGATGACCGAGCGCGAGCTGCGGAGGTCTCTTGAGTTGGCGGGCTTCCGTGACGTGGAGCCGTATTGGCGAGGGCATATGTTCGTGGCTCTCGTGGCCCTCATATAGCAACACGCAGGGTCAATGTTTTTACCGAGTAAAACCGCTTCGTCGAGGGCCAGTCACCACCGCAAGAATGATTAGCCGTTAGCGAAGCAGTCGTGGGCTTTAATCGAGGGATTCTGCTTGCTTAATTCCCACACTGAGGTGTTGCTCCGCCTGAAGGTGTGCGTAAAGTTCCGAACGTTCCGAGCCACTCCGCTCGGCCCTAGGATTTTTTGCTCACACGACTGTCTTGATAGGAAGGAGAGACTCGGATGAAACGGAAATCAGCATTCAGCTACTACGGCACCCCGCTCAGTAACCCGATGACTCAGTGGTCCGGCGTGTCGGTCGACCGCAAGATGGTCGCCGTCAGCCTGTGGAGGGACGGGTTTCGTGGACCTGGTGGACGCATGGTCTATGAGAAATCGGACACGAGCGATTGGGCCGACGGCGGGGCCAAGCGGCTCTTCTTTCTTCATCTCCAGCATGCCGTCGATCACTGCGAGGGCCTCGTCAGGGTGGTCATGGTCGTCCGCGATCCGTCCAACCCCTCCCGGACGATCGACTGCTACCCGGCGCGGAATGTCATCATGCGCGTCGTTGCCTTGGACACCAAAAGGTGCACCTTTCGGCTCGAGCAGGTCGATTCTGAAGCCCTGAAATCGGCCGCCTAGACGGGCACCACCGGAGAACGCTGAATACTGCGCAGTTTAAGGTCGTTTACATGCGGCCCGTTCAAGACGAGCGAGAGGTCATGCGAGCCAGCTGGCTCATTGGACCTCGCCGCTCGCACGCGGCAGGACCAGCACGGCATTGTCATAGGAAATTCGCCCGCGGAGAACCGTCTTGAACACGTAGTCGACCACGTATTCCGGCGTGCTGGTTATCGGGCGGACGTGGATGCGAGCTACCAGCTTCTTAAGCCCGGCATACAAGTCCGCCTGGTCGTTGAAGTGCTGAGCTACGGGCTCCTTCAACCGGGTGATCGGTGGCACCAACAGGACCGCATGGAAATGCAGGCCGCCATTGCAGGAGGTCGGCTCATTTGAGCGGACGGACTTAGCAACGGGTAGGTCCGCGACCGCGATCATAAGGGGAAGCTGGTGGGTGGGGACGGTCTTCGGCTTGCGGTGTGTCCTAGTCAGAAATGTCGAGTAAACTCGTAGGACTTCATCTAGCATTTGACCAAGGACGGATGCACGTGGACCGCGGAGATGATCAAATACGAAGGTCACGAGATATGCCGACCACCCGTCTTTCATCCGGTCGGATACCAGCCACGAGTACCCGCCGATCATCAATTGCAGGGATCGGTGGGCGGGGAAACGTTGCTTGAAGGGGACGGGAGAAGGATGAAGGGATTGGATGAGATCAATGTCTCGTTCAGGCTCCGTTTGATGAATTGGATATTCGAGCTCGGTCTGTAATTTGGTAATAGAAGACCATATGCCCTCCGTGATCGGTGGCATCTGTACACTCCGGGTCGCAGGTATGCTCAGGTGGCCATCCAACAAGACGCAAATGCCTGCGAGGTATTTATCTTCCCGAGGCCCCGAAAACGTAGGCCCGCGCTATCTTTTTTGCTAACTCAATTAGCAACAGAGCTACTCATCTACGCGGATCAACGCTTCAAACTCGTCGCTTAGGAGAATGGTTGTGAAAGGATTGTCCAGGAGGCGTCTCGGTGGACGCTAAAATCTTGTTGCCCCATTCAAGATGGACAGCCTCGGATCGCGCGCAAATGCGATAGAAGCTCAACGAGCGTTTGAGGTATACGCCGGCAACAATGCTTAGCGGAGATACTTTGCCGTGGTCTAACGTAGGCCTCTGCACTAATTGAGGATCCGTTGATCGCGATGGTACGCTTCGAATCACTTTCTAGCACCCGTGGCTCACTGATATGTCTACTCCGGATGACCTGCTGTTTAAGTTCGAAACGACGGCTGACGTGCAAGCCAGTCAACTGCGGCTATGGAAGCAGCCTTTGCGTTCGATACTCTCCGCGATATTTCTCGCAGCAGATCGAGACTTCAGCGGGGGCCGATTTAGCGGACACGGTCAGCCAAACATAGAGCGTGGGGCTACGATTCTCAGCCGCCTGTCGTACTTGATGCCGTTCATGCGGTCGAGCAGCTCGGAAATTGGCGAGAGTCTGGCAGACGCTTTGGGCGCGCTAGACGAGCAGAGCATCAGCGAAATTCAATCCGCGCTCGGCTATGCTCATTTCTGTGAGATTATGCCTATGGTGCGCAACGGATATCTAAGAGTCGAACACGCGGAACGAGGGTTTGAACTTGTTCATCCGAGCCCCCAATTCTCTCACCACGAGCAATGCGACGTGATCGCGTCTGAAATGGCTCTTCCGTTTCTCGAGAGACCATTTCCATTTCGCGTTTCCACACTTCTAAAGATGTCGAGCGATTGGCCGCGGCTCGTCGCGGAGGACTTTCTCCCACTACTCATGGATAGCTATCGCCATCACTTCGCAAGCATTTACGAACGGGAGCTGCTTTCTTCGGCCGATTACCTCAAAGCCTTTGACTTTGAACGTGATGATTACCTAAGAGTCCGGGCAGCACTTATGTCGCTCGCTTCTTGGTGCATTGGTATGGCTGCAGCGGCGGAGTCGAAGGCGATTGGGGCAGCGAATGACGCCGAGCATTGGCAAAAGGAATGTATGGAGTGGGCGTCGCCATTGTTGAAAGTGAGTTTTGTACGGTCCTTGATCGGCGAATTGGCTGGGGTGAGCGATAGCAGGGTAGATCGCATTCTAAGTGTCTTCACAGACACCCCCTTTGGAACCGGCCAATGCATCTCCGGCGACGGATATCTCGCTCCTATCGTCCAAATAGGAGATGCATTTCTTTTTAGCCCCCGCGGACTGCTTATAATGTTAGGCGAGCGCAACATCGTCTATGTAGCGAACAAGACGAACAAGCGACACTTCGACGAGTATGTATCATCGTCGCTTGAAGTAGCGCTGCTTGATCGCGCTGGGAAGGCACTCTCGTGCATAGGAGGATTAGTAGTCCGGAAAAATGTGGTGTGGAAACACGGCGAGATTGATTTGCTCGCTTATAGTCCTAAGACCAATACCGCCCTTCACGTTCAGGCCAAAGCGCCTATACCACCTCAGGGCGCACGGATGACACGACAGGTTGAGACGAATTCGCTTCACGCGATAAGGCAGCTAGCAGCTTTCGACAGTCAAACAATTTCAGAAAAAGATGCCATACTTTGCAACACATTTGGTTTGGACATCGCGAACGCGAAGTGGGCGTCCGCCGTTTTAGCCAGCTCTTCATTTGGAACGTCCTCGGCATGGTCAGCTCTTCAAGGTATCGCAGCACTCAACCCTCCACTGCTGACTCATGTGTCGAGGCGAATGATCCAAGAGAGCAACGCGAACTTGTTGGATGTGCCTTCGCTCGCGGCCAAGAGTTTGGACGAGATCGTGGCTCGCACGTCTCGCGGTTGGACTCGGCAGACCATCTCGGTTTTCGGGACAGACGTATCATTTCCCGGTCTGCTTCTCGACTACGAAGCTATCGGAAAGGTTCAGCTTGAATGCTCGGAGCGTTGATCCGCCGATCGAGCTTGCCTTCAAACTGTATCGCCTGTCCATGACTGCGGCTTCACAACTGCTGGATTACCTTCCGCTGGGCATCGACATCCTGCTCAATATATTGCTGGGTGGTTCGCAGATTGGAGTGTCCAGCTAGAGCCTGGACGTCCCTGAGAGATCCGCCCACAGTGGAAATCTTTCGCGCCGCTCCGGTGATGAAGGTCCTTCGGCCGCTGTGGCTGGAGCAGCCGACGAAGCCCAGATGCTGATACCATCGTTGGAACATGTTCACGATGGTCTGCGGCGACGTCGAAGACATTCGCTCGGTGCCGATCACGTAGTCACCGGGTGTCCTGGTCATGGTCTGTCGGTAAGCAATGAGCGCCGCCCTAACTTCCGGATGCATGGGAATCACGCGGCCGGACGTACCTTTGCTCGCATCATTGGTCAGGTGGACGGCATGGCCGACCTGGCCTGCAGCATCATAGACCATCCGCCAAGTCAGCCGAGCTATCTCCTTGGCCCTGAGTCCGGCCTTTGCCGAGAGCAGGAAGATCAGCCTGTTTCGCTCTGGGTATCTGGTGGTCGAAAGATAAGCGAGCGTGGCTTCGGCTTGCCCCTTACTCAGCGTCTTCGCTTGCTTCCCCAAACCCATTTTCGTCCTCCAGACGCCGGATCGACGGCTAACAGGACGCTGGACTGTAATCGGTCCAGATCATTCGTACATGCTGATGGCTTCGGGTCCACTGCCACGCAGAAGTCCAGTCTCGAAACGTTGTTTCGCGAGCTGTGCTACCCTTTCAGGGGACCCAATTTCGGCTACCCCCCGGGCCCCGAGGGCAGTCTTCAAGCGGACTTACGTTGTGACCTTCCTGTCGGCTTCTTCGCTGTGGCTTCTTTCACCGGCTTTTTGCCTTCGATCGGCATCAGCATTTCCTTCTGGCCGGCCGCCCTCTTCTTCGCTTTCTTGGCCGGCTTCTCAGCCCTGGTTTCCGCCGCAGCGCCACCAACGCTCTTGCGCAGCGCGTCCATCAGATCAACGACGTTCTCACCGCGGGGACGCTCCTTTGGTGTGATCGTCTTGCCGGCCCGCTTTTGATTGATGAGTTCGATCAGCGCGCTTTCGTACTGATCTTCGAACTTTTCCGGTTCGAAGCGGCCGGCCTTTTGATTGACGATATGCCGCGCGAGATCGAGCATGTCTTTGGTGACTTTGACGTCCTGGATCTCGTCAAAGTACTCCTGCTCGCTGCGCACCTCGTATGGATACCGAAGCAGCGTGCCGACGAGACCCTTGTCCATCGGCTCAAGCGCGATGATGTGTTCGCGACTGGTCAGCACGACCCGCCCGATCGCGACCTTATTCATCTCTCGGATGGTCTCGCGAATCACGGCAAAGGCGTCGTGACCGACCTTGCCGTCGGGGCGAAGGTAATAGGGCCGGATAAGGTAACGCGGATCGATGTCGGACTTGTCCACGAACTCATCGATCTCAATCGTGCGCGTGGATTCCAGCGCGACCTCCTCCAGTTCTTCTTTGGTGACCTCGATGAACTGGTCCTTCTCGATCTGGTAGCCCTTGACGATGTCCTCGTTAGGCACTTCGTCGCCTGTGTCCGCATCCACCTTCAGGTACTTGATGCGGTGGCCGGTCTGCCGGTTGAGCTGATTGAACGAGATTTTTTCGCTTTCGGACGTGGCCGGGTAGAGCGCCACCGGGCAGGTCACCAGAGACAATCGCAGGAAGCCTTTCCAGTTGGCGCGCGGTGCCATGTACGCGGAACTCCAGTTGCGGGACTTCAGATTCAAGACGAACCAAGGCACCGAGTTCCGACGCGCCCGGGCCCCCCAGTAGGATCATTTTTTCTGATGAGGGATCGACTCTTATGTTCTTGTTATGTTCTAATTGGACATGACTGACCGACCCGCGAGCTGGCGCATGCCGACCATGAAGCAAATGGAAAAGATGGCCGCCGTCCGCCGAAACGTGCCGGCGGAGCATGGATTGGCTCCAGAGGCCGATTTGCCGCCAGAATATTGGCAAGCTCTTCTGGATGACGGTCGTGTGGAGACGAAGCCCGGACACTCCGCAGGGGCGTTGCGGCTGTGCCAGATCTCGCACCACGTATTGCGGGTTGGCTGCAGCCGATGCGGCAGGCTGGTCGAGATCCAGAAGGTCGACGCCACCCGCCTTTACGGCGCGGACGCGCTCTGGAAGGAGGTCGGCCAACGACTATTGGACAACACCTGCACCCAGCGGACGGGCCGTTACGAAGAGGATGGCTGCTGGCCAACGTTCGACTAGGCCGGCCGATGGCGCCCAAGCATCATCCGACACCCCTCTCCGGCGGCGATCGAAAGGCACTCGGCAAAGAGCTGAGCAAGGCCCGCGCGATGACCACGATCCTCGGGTCGCAGTCGGCTGAAGCCCGCGCTAAGGGCGAAGCGCTCATCCGCCAGGCTGACAAGCTGCTGTGCGAATCTTGGAACGAGAAGATGTGGGCTGATGGCGGGCCGATCGATCCGTCCCCCACGATCGACCAAGCGATCAACGGCGGCTACTCATCGCTTGAGATTCAATGCTCGCGCTGCAAGACCAAGCGGGATGTCGACCTTGCCGCTCTGCGGCATCCGCCAACCACATCAATCCACGACGTGCGAGCCGGCTTCGCTGCAGTAACTGTGCTATGGCCGGGCGACGTCCGGCTGCCACACTCCTGCAACTGAGACCCAGTCCTCGCCGGGCAGCTCCGGAGACCTGAACGTGTGCAATCTCTATTCGATGACAAAGAACGTGGACGCGATCCGTCAGCTGTTCGGCGCGCTCAACAACAACGTCGGAAACTTGCCCAGCATGCCGGGCATCTTTCCGGACTACCCAGCGCCGATAGTGCGCAATGCACCGGATGGACGAGAGATCGTCATGGCTCGTTGGGGCATGCCATCGTCGCAGAAGGCGCTCATGGACGCGACCAAGAAGCGAGCTGAAAAGCTGGAAGCCAAGGGCAAAACGGTCGACTTCAAGGAGCTGCTCCGGATGGAGCCGGATAGCGGCACAACCAACATTCGGAATGTGAGTAGCGCACACTGGAAGCGATGGCTCGGTCCGGACAATCGCTGCCTCGTTCCGCTGACGTCGTTTTCCGAATACGACACGATCGAAGGTAAGAAGGTGCCGGTCTGGTTCGCCCTCGAGGAGTCTCGGCCCCTCGTCGCCTTCGCGGGCATCTGGACGAACTGGACGTCCGTTCGAAAGGCAAAGGAAGGCGAAGTGACCGCCGATGTATTCGGTTTTCTCACTTGCGAACCGAATGCGGAGGTGAAACGCGTCCACCCAAAAGCGATGCCGGTGATCCTGACGACAGCCGAAGAATACGACGTCTGGCTATGTGCCCCCTGGGAGGAGGCCAAGGCGTTGCAGCGACCTCTTCCGCGCGGCGCGCTCAAGATCGTCGCCACTGGCGAGAAAGAAGATCCAGCGGCCCCTGCGTAGTTCCGCAGGCCCGCGGAACAGGTGGACAAGCCGGAGTCTCAGCGATTCGGAATCCCTGACCCGTGCTAAGCGCGCGGAACGACCGAGGGATGAAGGGATTCGTCCGCAGGAGCCATCTCTTATGCTGATGACACGAGAAAAACGGCCAACGATCCGGAGCCTGCGTGGATGGGCAATCTCGGTGCTGCAAGACGCCGGGGCAATTCGTGAGTGCGAGGAGCACGGCTGGATGCGGGAACGTGCCGACCCGCACGCTCGCGACAAAGCCTTAGAAATCGCGGAGCAGTATCCGCCGGCGGGACTGTCTCCGGATGAAGCCGTGGTCGCGGTTCGGGACGTGCTGGAGTCGATTGGCGACACTTGCCCCGAGTGTCCTCCCGAGGGTGGTGGCTGAAGCCGAGCGTCGCCCATTCACGGGACTCCGCCGAATAGCCATGACAAGCCATTTTTCCCCAGCCAGGTCATCGCGGCCGAGAAAACGATTGAAACCAGACCGGCCCAAAACCAAGAACGTCCGCGTGCGGCGCTGATCGAGCGCAGATACAGGAAGGCTCCAAGCAGTGTTCCGTAATTCCTCCTGAAGTCTCCATTGAGCTTGGCTATCTTCGATAGCTCTGAAGACGTTTCCTGTTCATCGGCCACGATGCTGGCTCCCATGTCGACTACCAGCACCCTATCAACCACTGTTTTGCCCGACGGAGCAAGCGATACTTCGGTTTATCATAACATCAAAAAATGGTCGGCTGCGTTCTGACGAGCGAACCAGCCTAACCACCAAGTCGACCTTTAAGCGTCGCTCCGGACGTCAGAACCACCTTGCGATTTCGCGTTGATGCCGAGTAGTCTGCCAGTTCTACAACCGTGCGGACCCAACTCAACGTAATGACCCACTCCAATTGCAAGCTAAAACTACGACTTCTAGTGATTCTGATTGGGAGCTTCCTTTTTGCTCGGCCGGTTGCCGCTTGGGAAAGCGATGTTCATTACGGACTCACTCTTTGGCTCGCAAAACAGGCTGGGTTTTCGCGTGCGCAAGCATTGTGGATTGCCCAGGGAAACCAAGGGGTCGACGACAGTTCAGCCACGGAGCCCGTTAAAAGCACCTTCTTGTCAGCGTGCTCAGGCTCGGATCCCACCGGCTCAAGCGAGGTACACGATCATCATTTCCCATCTCTGAGGGGGGTCCCTGGCGATCCGCAAATCCGAATGGTTGTGCCGGGCCAAGTACAAAGAGGCGGCAACCTTCACCCAGCGCCGTCGCTTGCCGATGACGAATCAAGCTTTCGCGATCTTGGAAAATACCTTCATGCTTTGCAGGACAGCTGGTCCCATCAGGGCGTTCCGGACTTCCCAGATCCCCCATGCGATCGCAAACTAGGGTGGGGACATTCTTTCTCGCGTGGTGGTTGGCCGTGCCATCTGGCTGATCTCACCTACATGTGGCGCGATACTGATGCTCGAGAAACTGCAAAAGCGACCTATGAGATCTTTTTAGCCCAGGCCAAGGGAAAGCCGCGAACTTGGGATGAGATTCTCACCCAGCTACACGACTTCATGGACGGCCGCAGCAAGTGGGAAAAGCACGCGTGGTTTCTCAAGCAAGGCTTCAACGAGAGTGAGCTGGACTTCCTTCAAGAGATAAGTTTGCCCGATTGCCGTCCGGATACCACCTCGTGTCCTGGTCCTTACCCTTTTCAACGATTGATACAAAAGTGGGCGGACACCGTCCGCGCGAGCTTTAGGCCTTCAGATGACCTCGTTCAGCGGGAGCCCCCGGGGTGGAAACTTAGCATTAAACGACAGTTGGCAATCCCCATAGCATATACGCGGGCGTTCCGTGAACTCGCCGCCGCCTTGGCAGCTCAGTCTACAAGCGTAAAGAATGATCTGGTGGATCATGCCCTCTCGCGTGTAGCGTTAGCGAAATTGACTCGAGTTAGAAACGGTTGTCCGCAAGTACTAGATGCGTTGGGTGAGTTGATGCTCAGCCAGGACGTGATGCAAGGAAAGCTCCCTCCGCAACCAATTGAAATTTGTATTGCGGCCCATCAGGCCTCCTTGGCAGGCTTGGAAGAGATTTCGTGTGATGCCGCTTCAAGCGCTATTCGTAATTTGAGGCGCAATCGAAACGGCCCCAGCCTAAGCGAGATGTTGCCTGCAGTTCAGGCGGCGGGGCTGCCGTCTTATGTTTTCGGGCACCCCGTTGCATCCAGTCACGGACGCAATTTCGGACCCGTGTATGCATCAGATGAAGAAAGTTATTCGGTGCCGGTGCGCTTTGCTCATCTCCCGAAGGATGTACTCATTCTAACGGCTCGTTCGGTGATGGGAGCCGTGAAAGTCGTTAATGCGGTTTGGATGCCGTATGAGTAGTTGGCTGGGGCGTAATCAAAAGAAGATCGAGCGGTCCCATTCCCTCACAGCCTTGAACAAGGGCAGAGGTTCAAGGGCCTGGCAGCAAAGGATCCTTGCTTGCTGTGCTACCCCTTCCGGGGACCCAATTTCAGCTACCCCCAGGGGGGCTACCACCCAGTCGGCCACCTGTGATTTGTTTGCGCGGATCGTCAGTCCAAGTCTCCTCCCAGACTGCACCGTCGCGCTTGACTCTGAGTTCTTGTTTCGTTCTAGTGGAAAAAATCCCAGGTTGGACCATGCCCACTCTCGAATTCCTCCGCTCGGAGATCGAGCATATGCGCTCGCAGATCAGCAGGCAGCGCAAAGAGATCCTCCAGCTCCAGCGCGCCGGTATCTCGACTGCCTCGGCCGAAGCGCTCCTCTCCCGAATGCAGTCAAAGGTGGAAGGTCTTTGCGCTGAGCGGGATCGGCTCGCCAGCACGGAAAAGGCTAGTCGGCCAACCTACGCCTCGGGTAAACCGACGAAGGGCACTCCAGCGCATCGTCGCGTTTGATGGACAACCTCCGGCGCTTTCCCGCTCCCTGGGTGATGAAGGAGGACGGTGACGGCTTCCGCGTGTTCGACGCCAGCGGCTTCTTC
Organism: Bradyrhizobium sp. CCBAU 11430; assembly: GCF_028128855.1. Classification (NCBI taxonomy): domain Bacteria; kingdom Pseudomonadati; phylum Pseudomonadota; class Alphaproteobacteria; order Hyphomicrobiales; family Nitrobacteraceae; genus Bradyrhizobium; species Bradyrhizobium sp. CCBAU 11430. Next base: position 31,962 of record NZ_LBJV01000059.1, on the reverse strand, counting down.
ATCTGCTCCGTCCCGCACCGCGAGGATCTGCACCAGCGGAGCTACCAATACGCAAACGACTTTCTCTCGCGCGAGGAGGCGAGGCGGATTGCAAACGCAATCTCTCGGCTGCCGGAGCTTCTGAAGCGGCCGCAATATTGAACGTGGAATTGCGGATCCGCCGTTCAGCCGAGCACGGTCTGATGTCTGCTTTGACAGGCAGAGCGGACATAAAGCGACGATCGCTCAAGTGCTGCTTGTGACCCGTTGCTGAAGTTGCCTGTGCTGAGTTGGTCCGCTTTTGCGCCGAAAGCTGCCGAATTGATCAGGTCGCCGTTTGATGACCTATCTTGAAATGATTGTCCTGAAGCTCAGCAAATCAGGTTGCCCCCCGTCGATGGGGCAAGGACTGCCCCCAGGACTGCTGCAGTTCGTCCGGCACATCACGCGTGGTAGTGGGGCTATCGCACAGGCCACACGAAGTCGCCCCTACTCCGGCTGTTCGGTTGCAGCAAGCGCTGCCACTCCGATAAGACGCACAATTGCAGCCAAATGTCTCCCCGGCTCTCGTCGTCGCAGCGGACGCAATAGTTGCCGCGTCGCTGTCGCAACCGGAGTCACAAGCCGGTTTTCTTGCCCACGCTTCATGCGGAGTGACACGATTGCTACGTCAAAAGACAGCGGCGCGGGAATGAACGGTAGCTAGATAAGATCGAAGATCGGTAGTGCCGAAGCGCGGAGCTTGTATCGTTGAGAAGCAGGGAATGCTGGTTGTGCTAACCGTAGTTCCGCTTACAAAGTCGTGAATTGCATTTGCTATTCACCGGCTCATGCTTTGTTTTCGAGTGGGCCATCTCTTGTTGGACTTCAGAAATTTTTAGAACCGAGCTGGCGCGGTCCTCAACATATTAGTCAGCCCCAGACTGACATCTTAAAGCGCGCTCTGCGGTATCGCCGTGCTGCTGGTGCCGTCCACCATCAATCATCGAAGTTCCGGCACGCGTCCGATCGCAAAGGCTCGCTTGTTCGCGAGGCACATCCAATCACGTAAGCTTCTGCGGCGGAGTAGCGATCATTGACCTTTATCAAGAGATCAAAAAGTCCGTCACGGGGGACGACCGTATTGCCCAGTCCAAGTGTTGATGATGTCCGACCCACGATTTATTCCGAAGGCAAGTTCCTGCCGAAACATTAGCTATGCCGGGGATCTTGTCGCAATTGGAGCGATCTATTTCGCCCTCGCAAAAGGTGGCCTTGCCCTCGCCTCCATTCATCCCAGCGCAACGCCAATTTGGCCGCCGACGGGTGTCGCGCTGGCGGCGGCGCTGCTGCGGGGTTATCGGATTTGGCCCGCAATTTTTGCAGCGGCGATGGTCGCCAATGCCACGACGGCCGGCTCGGTTGCCACCTCAATTGCTATTGCAACCGGCAATTCTCTCGAAGCGGTTGTCGGCGCTTACCTCATCAATCGATGGTCGGGCGGCTGTAACACATTCTCAACGCCAAATTCTGTCGCAAGGTTTGCTCTGATTTGCGTGGTGATCGCGACACCGCTCAGCGCAAGCATCGGACTAACCAGCCTGGCAACCGTCGGGTACATCGAACCGAAGAATCTCGCTGACGCCTGGATCACATGGTGGCTCGGAGATGCGACCGGCGCGCTAGTGATTGTCCCCGTTATTGTGCTTTGGGCGGCAGGCCCCCACTATGCTATCAGCCGCAATGAATTTTTGGAGACAGTCGGCGTGCTCGCGACTGCGGCCGTAGTTGGCCTCATTGCTTTCAGCCCCCTGATCGAGCAAACGCCAGGCCGAGATCCACTGGGTTTCCTTGCGATCTTGCCAATGTTATGGGCGGCACTGCGGCGCGGTCCGCGCGACACCGCAACGGTTGCGCTGGTGCTTGCGGGCACCACGATTTGGGGGACGCTCATGGGCGGCGGCCCCTTCACGAACGGAAATGTCAACTCTTCATTCCTCCTCGTGTTGATGTTCTTGATCAGTATTACCGTTCCTAGCTTGTTGCTCAGCGCCGACGTGGAGGTACGCAAGAAAGCGGAGGAAGGTCTGCGCCGCGCACAGATTGAACTCGAGCGCAGGGTCGCAGAACGTACGCAAGAACTGGAACTCGCCAACGCCGCAAAATCACGCTTTCTTGCCATGGCAAGCCATGATTTGCGGCAGCCATTACATGCACTGGGCTTGTTCATTGCCCAACTGCGCACGCCGCTCAGTTCGGTGGAAAGGACAAAGACGATCGAACGGGTCGATGCAGCGCGCAAAGAAATGGATGAAATGTTCAATTCGCTCCTGGATATCTCCAGGCTCGATGCTGGAATGCTTACCCCGAAAATTACCGAATTCCCAATCGCGCACCTGCTGCAAAAACTTGAGATGACCTTTAATCAGGCAGCGCGGGAAAAAGGCCTCCAGCTACGCATTAGGCGAAGTAACGCCTGGGTGCGGAGTGACGCCATGCTGCTCGAGCGCATACTGCTCAATCTGGTGTCCAACGCCGTCCGCTATACGTTGCGGGGCCGGATCATCGTCGGATGCCGTCGGCGCGGCGAAACCTTGCGTATCGAAGTATGGGATACCGGCCCCGGTATCCCTGAGGATCAGAAGCAGAACATCTTTGGCGAGTTTTTTCAAGTTCCCGCCCAAGAGCGGAGCCGGTCCGGCGGCCTGGGGCTTGGCCTCGCCATTGTTGACAGGCTTAGCCGTCTCCTCAACCATCAAATCGACTTAGCTTCGCGTGTGGGCCGAGGTTCGCGCTTTGCGATCGAGCTTCCGATGGTCGATGAACGTGTCGCATCCAGCGCGCCCATTGACTCCCCGTACACCGGAGCTTTTTCGGCCGAAGGGAAGCTCATTCTTGTTATTGCTGACGCCCCAATGGTGACGGAGGGAACGGGCGGATTGCTCAGCAATTGGGGATACTCCGTCCTTAGCGCCGAATCCGAAGATGCTGCACTTGTGCGAGTTGCTCAGCGCAAACAACGCCCCGATCTTATAATCTCGAACTATCATCTTGCGAGCGGAAAGACTGGAATCTGCGCGATCGAACAAATCAATGCGGCGTTTGGTTCCTCAATTCCAGCTATTCTGATCAGCGGCGATACGGCAGCTGAACCATTACGGGACGCTAACGAGACAGGATACATCTTGCTGCACAGGCCTGTTGATCCAATGCGGCTCCGCGCTGTTTTGCACGAACTCTTTAGGGATCATGGAGGATAGGAGAGGCCGGGGCAGTCTTATGTTTCAGATTTTGGCTCCCAGCCCATTTTTCCTACCTTTATTATCGCCTCGGTACGACTCGCTACACCGAGCGCCTTGAGGACGACCGTGATGTGGTTCTTCACTGTCGGTACTGCCATATTGAGTGTCTTGGCAATGACCTTGTTGCTTCGTCCTTTCATCAGGAGCGCAAGCACCTCGATCTGCCGATCGGTCAACCCGATGCGCTTAAGAGAGTCGCGTGCCGCTGGCTTATCTGTAAGCCGAGGACTCCTCGTTTCCTCCAGCATTTGTGAGGGAATGTAAACTCCGCCGGAGAACACCAACTTGATAGCGCTGAGTATAACCTCACGTTCGGTAGTTTTCGGAATGAAACCCAGAGCGCCAAGTTTGAAAGCGCGCTTGACTGTGTCTTGATCATCCGATGACGAGAGGATTACGATAGCAATGGTCGCATAGCGCTCACGCAGTTCGCGGAGAACAGAAAAGCCATCTCGATCGGGCAAGTTGATGTCAAGCAGAATGAAGCTGATGTCCGGATGTTCCTCGACGAGGCGCATTGCCTGCTGGCTGTTCGAAGCTTCAAAAATGATTACTTCTCGGTTCAGCTGCTTCAGAACTGAGTGCAAGGCCTCGCGAATCAATGCGTGATCGTCGACAATCAGGACCTTCATAAAAGCTCTCCGTCATCCTGCACGGAGATCCAATTTAGAAATCATACACCCCCCTTCGATCTTTGGCGACACGAAGGTGGCCGAGGATGGCTCCCGAACCGCCCTTCCTGATCCGACCAGCGGTCCCGTCAGGCACCCCAAGGAAGCTGAAGGGCGTTCTGTCACCCAATACAACAGCGAGAAAAGCGAGCGCGGACTTATCGTTGTCCGCGCGAGTCAGCCTCCCTTGGCCTGTGCACAATGGTCACACGCCTATGATGTTATGATGTGACCTGAGCGACGTCAGATGGAAGCCGAGCTGTGCGATACCTTGATCATAGGACCAAGGGATCTCTCAATGTAGACCTCAGGCTGATTTACAAGGCTGTGCCGGATGAACGATGCTCCACTACCAACCGCCTTACCGCCAAGAGTTTCTGCCAAGCGCCACCTTACGATGGTTATCGCAATTGCGGTCGTGGCTGGGTTGGGCGCGAATCAATCTAGACTGCGGCGTTGTTATGATGCGCCGTGTGGTCGGACGTTTTTCTCGGCATTGGCATTCCCAACAGGTTCAGAGGGATTGCAGATGATGATGCCCCAAATTGCTGCTGCTATTGTCGGCGCTGCTACCGCTGGCGGGTTTCTTGTCACGCTTGCACCGGATTTCAGCGCCGATTTTGCTCTTGCGGTTATTGCGTGCTTTTCATAGCCGTAGAGAGCTCGGCGTCTTTCCCTCTTGATGGTTCCTCTCGAAGACTACTCGCACGCCGGACAGGCAACCAGATGCATGATCGAACCGCTACGCCGAAGCCATTGGTAGGCGCGCTGCCGGAGCTGAAAGGTTCCGGCCGCGATCTGCGAATTGATGCCTGTCGCGGCATTGCGCTCTGGTGCATCTTTCTCGACCACGTTCCCAACAACATCGGCAGTTGGCTGACGCTGCGGAATTACGGCTTCAGCGATGCCGCGGAAGTGTTCATGTTCGTCTCGGGTGTGACCTGCGCACTGGCCTACGGCAAGGTATGGCGCTGCGAGGGCTGGACCGGCCTGATCAGGCGGACGCTGCGGCGAAGCTGGGACATTTATGCCGCATTTCTGATGCTCACACTCTCCTGTGCGATCTTGGTTTACCTCGCAGGCGGGGACCGTCTTGCTGACGAGAGCAATACGCGCGTTCTCTTGGACCAGCCAGGCGCGGCGCTCGCGCACGCGGCAATCCTGCAATACTGTCCGGTAAATACCGATGTGTTGCCCATCTTCGTGCTTCTTCATCTCTTATTCGCGCCGCTGCTCTGGCTGCTGCTGCGAGTGCCGAACGTGATGCTCGGCGCCGCGCTGGCGCTCTATGCCTTGGTGCATGTACTCGGTTGGACGATACCAGCGTGGCCGAGCGGCCACTGGGCCTTCAATCCCCTGGCCTGGCAGCTGCTTGTTGTCCTTGGCGCGTGGTGGATAGTCGAAGGCGAGAGAGCGCGGCCATGGGTGACGTCACGCACGGCAGTTGTACCTGCCGCTCTCTATCTGGTGTTCAGCCTGATCATCGCATTGAGCTGGAGGATCCAACTATTGGACGGAATAGTCCCGCAGGCGCTGCTGAAACTGTTTTATCCCGTGGATAAATCAAATCTCGACCCACTCAGGCTGCTGCATTTTATAGCCCTTGCGGTTTTGGCGGTACGGTTCGTGCCTCCCAATCCGCGATGGCTGACGACGCCGGTGATGTGCAGTGCGATTCTCTGTGGTAAGAACTCGTTGCCGATCTACTGCCTCGGCGTTCTGCTTACGCTCGCAAGCGTCCTGGCGCTGCTCGATGTCTCGGAAGGGCTCGCGATGCAGATCGCGCTCAGCGTTGCTGGCGTTCTGATGATGATCGTGGCGGCGACGCTGCTGAACTTGATTAAAAACAAGCCGAGTCAGCAGCTGACCGTCGCAGCGCCTATGAGTGCGCGCGCCGAGAAAGGCTGGGGCGCCGTCGGCTGGCGCGCCTGAAGTCGTTTCGCCGATGGCTACGCGAATTCGGATGGACCGGCGGCGAGAACCTCGTCACCTTTCCGGTTTGCGGCGGGGCAAGCAGCCGAGCCAGCTGAGACTCTGTCCGGAAGGAGGCTCATAAGAAGCCTTTTCGCGTGGCGTGAATATCTTGGCGTCTCTTACGAGTCGGCCCGGAACTTTTCGGCAAAGACGTCGAACTGCACAGTGAGGTCATTCCACAGGTCCGACACATGCCGCTTTCCAATTCGGCCGGTCCGAGCCGGGCGCGCCGATGATAACCAGTGTCAAACTGCGCCGGATTGTTTGGGCGGTGGGGCGCGGCCGATGGCATACAGTACATTGCATTGATCCCCGTCGTTTTAAGGTCTGTGCGTGGCAGAGGCTGAACCTAGCGGCCGCTTTGCGCCAGTACCTGCCGATCATCGCAATTCCGGTTGTGGCCCGGAGCCGTCTGTGAGGGCAGCGCAGAGTACGTCTGCTCTGCCCCCGAAGTCAGACGTCAACTTGTTCTGCTATCGCGAGCGCGTCGTCGACCTCGATGCCGAGATATCGAACGGTGCTCTCGATCTTAGTATGTCCCAGAAGGAGCTGCACAGCTCGCAGGTTGCCGGTTCGGCGATAGATCAAGGTCGCCTTGGTCCGGCGAAGGGAATGCGTCCCGAACAGGTGCGGGTCCAGTCCGATGTCGGCGAGCCAGCGGGATAGGAGGCGAGCATACTGGCGCGTCGTCATGGGTCCACTCAGGCGTCGGCCGGTGAACAGATATTCTCCTGACTTCTTGCCGGTAAGCCGTAGGTACTCGTCGATTGCCTGCCGGGTCGATTCTGTCAGTTCAAATTTGACTGGCCGGCCGGTCTTCTTTTGTCGGACGGTCGCGCGGTCGGCCGAATATCCTCCTGGCGCAACGTCATCAACTTTCAAGGCTACGACGTCGCAGCCGCGGAGCTTGCTATCGATGGCGACGTTGAACATTGCCAGATCGCGCGTTCGGCCTTCGACCTGGAGCTTGGTCCGGATTGACCAGACATGCTTGGGACGGAGCGGCGGCTTTGCACCGACGATCTTGCCCTTGTTCCAAGGAACCTGCTTCGAGGCGGCGGCGGTGGTGCTTGGGGTAGCGGTCATGTTGACCTCCTCATCTAGTGAGGCTGGTCATTTTCCACCCGGAGCCCTTCCAATCCGGCGTCCGCTTATGGACGATTCTGTTGAAAAAGGGCAGCAGTTGCGACTCAGAGATAGCGGTGATTCAGTCTGTCTAATCGGCAGGACTGAAGATCATGATGGGACATCGGCAAGTCGAACAGGCTGCTTTGTTCTACGAGTTTTCGCTCGAGAGGCACGTGCCTTCGGACCACTTGCTTCGCTCGATCGATAGATTTGTCGATCTTGAACAGATTAGGCAGGACCTGGCGCCCTTCTACAGTACGATCGGCCGGCCTTCGATCGATCCCGAGCTGATGATACGGATGCTCCTGATCGGCTATTGCTTCGGTATCCGATCGGAGCGACGTCTGTGCGATGAGGTTCACCTCAATTTGGCTTACCGTTGGTTCTGCCGGCTCGGCTTGGACGGTGCGGTGCCAGATCACTCGACGTTCTCTAAGAATAGACATGGTCGCTTCCGAGAAAGCGATCTCTTCCGTCGCGTGTTCGAGAACGTCTTGCACCGTTGTATCGAGGAGCGGCTGGTCGGCGGTGAAGGATTTGCCGTCGATGCGAGCCTAATCAAGGCCGACGCCAATCGGCAAAAGGGGATTGAAGGCGACAAGGGACTCCCACCGGAGGCCGCAAGCCGAGCGATAAACGAGTACCTGGCCGTCCTCGATGATGCCGCTTTCGGAGCAGCGACCGAGGTCACCCCGAAGTTCGTGTCGCCTGCCGATCCAGCGGCCCGCTGGACGGGCGCGCATGGCGGCCAAGCCTTCTTCGCCTACTCGACAAACTACCTAGTAGACGTCGAGAACGCGGTCATTGTCGACGTCGAGGCAACCACGGCAATCCGGCAGGCGGAGGTGTTGGCTGCCAAGCGCATGATTGAGCGCTCGCTCGAACAGTTCGACCTTTATCCCGCCCGGCTTCTCGGCGACAGCGGCTATGGCTCGGCCGAGATGCTCGGCTGGCTGGTTTACGAGCGCGGGATCGAGCCGCACGTGACCGTGTTCGACAAGTCAGCCCGCGCGGACGGGACCTTTTCGCGCGAGGACTTCACCTACGACCAAACCAGCGACGTCTATACCTGCCCCGGTGGCAAGATGCTGACCACAACCGGAACACTGGTGAACGATGGCGCAACGATGCTCTACCGGGCGAGCAAGCACGATTGCACCGACTGCGGTTTGAAGGCTCGCTGCTGCCCCAAGGACTCGGTCCGCAAAGTGTCTCGCTCGATCTACGAAGGGCGCTCGCGACATGGCGCGCGAGATAGCACGATCATCGGAGGGGCGTACTTCACGTCGCTTGCGAAAGAAGATCGAGATGCTGTTCGCGCACCTCAAGCGCATTCTCAAGCTCGACCGTTTACGACTGCGAGGCCCAAATGGCGCACGTGACGAGTTCACTCGCGCAGCCACCGCGCAGAACCTTCGCAAGATGGCCAAGCTGATCCCGATGCCTATCGCAAGGCCAGCATAGGACCACTCGATCTCATCCCCAGCTCAACGATTACAAACGGAATACTGCCGGCGTTTTTCAACAGAATCGACCCGAAGCGGACATCGACCGTGGGCGAGCCTCATATTCAGCCCGTCGAACGATTCTCCACGTTGCCGCAGTCACTCGGGCAGTTCACGAAGCTGGCGGCATCGGCGAGATGCGTGATGGAAAGCCCATTTCTGTCGCTAAGTGAGACAGCTTGTCCGGGTTTTTGACAATGTAGATCGCGGTGATCCCGTCCTCGCGAATGTCGAGCGCGGTTGTCTGAAGCATGCCGCCTCCATCAAGGCTGACGTAGCCTGGCAGGCCGTCAATGGTGACGACACGTAGCAGCGTCGGCGGCACGCCATACTTGCGCCGCTGTCTCCCAAAAAGGCGCAGGGCCCGCTCGACGCCGCGAACGACATTGCGGAAGGCAAGGACCTTGCCGCCGCCATCGGTATGGATCTCGACATTCCTTGCCAGCAGCGCCGAAAGCGCCGCCACGTCCCCGTCGCGTGCCGCGACGAAGAAGGCACGGGTGATCCGATCTGCATCGGCGGGTTTGACTTCAAAGCGGGGACGGGCGGCCTGCACGTGCTTGCGGGCGCGCGCTGCAAGCTGACGAACCGCGGCCGGCTCGCGATTGAGGGTGATGGCCACTTCGGTCAGCGGCACGTCAAAGACGTCGTGGAGAAGGAAAGCGGCCCGCTCCAGAGGCGACAGACGCTCAAGAGCAAGCATCAACGTGACCGTGACGTCGTCGGCGACCGCCTCGTCCGGCTCCACGGAACTCACGAGAGGCTCTGGCAGCCAGGGTCCAACGTAGGTTTCCCGACGCGCTCGCGCGGAGCGGCGTCGGTCGAGGCACAGGCGTGTAACGATGCGAGTTAGATAGGCGGCAGGCGAATCGACGTCATCCTTCACCCCGACCCACCGCAGCCATGCGTCCTGGACGACGTCCTCCGCCTCGGTGAGCGAGCCCATCATCCGATAGGCCAGGCGTGTCAGCCGCCTGCGCTCCGCTTCGAACTCGGTGGTCCGCTGTTCGTTCATCGTCTCCATCCGCACCGTCTCCTCGCAGATCATTCCACTGTCACCGTCGCTCCCGCATCCCGTTCCCAAGAATAAGACGATCGAACGTGCCTGGATGTGACATCGGCCGCATCGAATGGAACTGCTGAGGGGCATGTCACACCCTGTCCGCTTGGCCCGTCATGGCTTCGAGCGTCGAATTTCCGGCGTTTCGAACATAGAGGCAGGTCATGAGCGAGAACAAACGGCTGGTCTGGAGCGAGGTGGCGCCGCAGGGTGCAAAGGCCCTCTTTGGCATCCACCACTACATCACCACGGCCACCAATCTGCCCCACGAATTGATCCATCTTGTCTTTTTGCGGGTTTCGCAGATCAACGGCTGCGCACATTGCATCGACCTGCACACCCGGGACCTTCTGGGCACGATGCCGTTTGAGAAGGTCGCGCTCGTTCCGGTCTGGGCCGAGGTGCCACAACTGTTTCCCGATAAATACCGCGCTGCCCTCGCGTGGGCGGAGGAAGTCACGCTCGTCAGCGAGACGCACGCCTCCGACGAGGCCTATGCGGCTGCAAGCGCGGCTTTCGGGCCAAAGGATCTCGTGGACCTCACGATCACGATTGCGGCCATGAACGCGTTCAACCGGCTGGGGGCGCCCTTTCGGCTCCCGGTCAAGGCCAAGGCCTGATCCGCTTCTTCGCATCGTCACGGAATGGCCACAGGGCCGTTCCGCTTCCACCATCAGAATCCAACCCCTAGGTGCGAGCGTCGGGCTGCAAGACATTGTCCAATCCCTCAGTCCACACGCGCTCCGGCTACGCAGACGTCACCAGTTTCCGCTGCGAGGCCGCATTGGCCCGATGCGAAGTTCGGTTTTGGCTCAGATATGGTCTGCTGATCGGAGCACACCGGAAGTGATACGGCGTCATTCAAGCGATCGCTTTTGACCCATTGCGACGATCGCAGCTTTTTGATCGATGCATTTGTTCGCAGCGGCAGTTGAAAAATGCGCATTCAAGTTCATTCCGTCGCAGACTACGTTTCGCTTGTTGTGAGAGGAACAGCGAATGAGCGGGATTAAAGACAAGGTAGCCCTAATCCTTGGAGGAGCCGGTGGCATCGGGTCAGCAGCGGCTCAGGACCTGGCGGCTAAAGGAGCAAAGGTTGCGATCGCCGATATCAATCGGCCGCAGGCTGACATTGTCGCCAAAAGAATCCAAGACCGGGGCGGGGTTGCTCGCGCCTATCCAGTCGACATTACGAACAAAGACCAAGTGAAGGCTCTTGTTGAGCACGTCGTGCGCGATTACGGCGCGCTGGACGCGCTGATCAATTGCGCCGGAATAATGTTCGTCCGTCCCTTGAGCGAGATCAACACGGAGGAATGGGAGACGACGATTGATCTGAATGTCAAGGGAGCACTATGGGCCATCGCCGCGAGTCTTCCCCTATTCCTCGAACAGCAGCGAGGGCATATCATCAACTTGAGTTCGGTTCACGGGCTGAAGGTGTTTTCGCCTGGCGGGGCTGTGCATTCGGCCTCGAAGTTTGCTCTTCGAGCGCTGTGCGAAGGGGTGAGAGCCGAACTCGCGAACACGCCAATACGGTCCAGCCTGATCACGCCAGGTGCCGTCGATACCGGCATGCAATACAAGACGACTGGCCCCGACAGCGCCCGCATGCTCGCGATCTACAAGAATGCGATACCCGCTGAAGCCGTGGCTCGTGCCATCACGTTTGCAATGGAGCAGCCCCCCAATGTCGACGTGAATGAGATAGTCATCCGTCCGACAGCTCAAGCAATCTGAACGTCAGCGCCAAGTGAAGCTGAAGCGAGAGTTGCAGCTGGCCGACGCTGCCTATCGCTTCTTCTCAAAGAAAACAGGTTCATTGGCGAAGACGAAAGCAATATGCTCTGCAACGGCTCTGATGTGGAGACTGTCCCGGTTCTGTCGCCTGATGATCAGCCATAGCTCGCGTGGTGGCGGTTCGGGCTCCAGCTCGCAGACCACGAGTTTATCATCCATTTTGCCGACGAAATGCGGGAGAAGCGCGATGCCTGCGCCCGCTCTGGCTGCGACAGATTGATTGGACTGACTGTTTGTCCGAAATGACATGCGGTTACCGGCGAAGTGTCTGGACAGCCAAAGGGCTTCGGGCAAATGGGCGTTCGCCTCGTCAAATCCGACGAAAGTTGGATCGGCTCTGCCTTAACGCGGCGCCTGTATTCCGCAGTAGCGTAGAACCCGAATGGGATCGATCGCAGCCGCTTGGCAAGAACGTCCCCATCCTGGGGTCGCCCAAAGCGGAGGGCGATGTCTGCTTCATGGCGCTCTAGGCTCACCGCCCGAAAGTCGGTGGCCAGATTGATGTCGATCCCCGGATACTTTCCACAAAGGCCCGCGAGACGGGAAGTGAGAAAAAGCTGCGAGATACTCGGTGGCGCATTCACCCGCACAAGCCCGACAGGCTGATCGCCGCGGCCCCCACGACTCAGATTGGCCGCCGCCGTCTCCATCTCGTTTCCTGGACCGACCAAGCGCGTGCCTGCTGGAGTGAGCACGTAACCATCCGCTCGTCGTTCGACCAATCGCTCGCCTAAAGATCGTTCCAGTGATTGCACGCGGCGGGCGACGGTCGCATGGTTGACCGACAGCACGCGCGCGGCGGCTGACAAACTGCCGTGGCGAGCAAGCGCGAGAAAAACCCGCACATCCTCCCAATCCAGCGCTGTGCGTTTTTTATCAGTCATTGAGAGAGGATAATGGATTTCTCTCAGAGCGTCAGCAGCTTATTTACGATCGGCATCAACAACAAAGAATACGCTATGCCCCGTTCGATCACCCTCACCTTGATAGGTGGCCCAACCGTGCTCATCGAGTACGGCGGCTATCGCCTGCTCACTGATCCCACCTTCGATCCCCCGGGCCAATATCAAGGCTCGCACAGCCCTGTAAGGCACATCAAAACTGATGGGCCGAGCATCTCGATAGCCGAGATTGGCAAGCTGGATTCGGTCTTGCTGAGTCACGATCATCATTTCGACAATCTCGACAACTCGGGTCGGTCACTGCTGCCGACGGTCGAGGCGGTTTATACGACCAGGGCGGGAGCGCAGCGACTTGGTCAAAATGCAATTGGGCTCAATCCCTTCGAAACTCGATATCTCGAACGAGAGGGGCGCGAACGGCTGATCGTGACTGCCACCCCCGCACGCCATGGCCCTATCGGCATCGACGTTGGAGATGTCGTGGGCTTCGCTCTCGGAACAGAGACATCCGGCGACTTGGTCTATATCACGGGTGATACTCTCTGGTTCGATGGCACGGCTGAGGTGGCGCGGAAGTTTTCCCCGAGGGTTGTCATCCTGCATACTGGTGCGGCCGAACCCCGGGGCCGGTTTCACATGACTATGGGGAGCGAAGATGCGTTGGAGGCTGCACACGCTTTTCCAGATGCAACTCTGGTTTCTGTGCACAACGAGGGTTGGGGCCACTTGCGAGAAAGCCAGGATCAACTCGCCGACGTTTTCGCTGCGTTCAATCTGTCCAACCGGCTAAGCCGGTTTGAGAAAGGCAAACCCTTGACGATTTCGTGGTAAGTTTTCACCTTCCCGGGTCTGCTGTTGGCCCACGGCTGCCCGAGTGGAATGATCGTGGGGGCGTCGGCTATCGGGTGGGGAGCGGAAACTGATTGGGGCGGTCTGGAGCTCTGATTTTGACTCAAAGCCGACTTCGGCTCGCTTAGTCTCTTGTGGGTGCGTAGACGGTGAAGACAACCTCAAAACTAAGGCTGCCATCGCTTCAGGCGTCCTTACTGAGGGCCCCTCCTATGGGATCTGTCCAGCTCGCACGCACCCGCCGGGTGTCCTCGTTCTTGCTCTCAAGTGAGGCCAGCAGCTGCGTAAGCAAACGCAGTCGGCGCAATGGGCGCTCGGCAGTCCTACCTTGGCAGATTGTCAAAGCGATTTCTTCAACCTCTTCATCCATGCGACGCTGGATGCTCTCGATTAGTCGCGCACGATGTTCTGCACTGTCGACGAGAATGAGCATGGCATGCGCCGACCGTTGACCTGCTAAAATCTTAGCACATGATAGTCCAAGTTCCAGTCCTGGCGGCTATCTGCTTGAGTGCTGCTACGGGCAAGTGGCGAAAAAGCGCAGCTTGTGCGCCGAGAGATTGAAGGCCCGCCAGCTCGCCAACCCCGCCGGGCCTCACCAAAGTCGCTGCAAGTCAGGGTGCGTAAGTTCCTCAAAATGGAACAGCATTTTCTCTCCGCGACGAAATATAGTTGAAACAAAGCAATGCTTTGTTAGCCATACCGGGACTGGCTCATAGTTCACTTAGATCTCTTTCACCCGGACTATTTGTGAGAATACGAGGCCGCGGCAGTCCCTGCAGTGGCCTCATTTCGTTGATCATTTCGATGAGAGACTTGCATCAGAGGGCAGCACGGCTGCCGGGTGCGCGGTCGAAAATCTCGATGTCAAGGCCGTCAACGCGGGCGCGTCGCCTCGACGATGGCAGCTTCGTCGTTGTCGCCAATGACGCTTGCCGGCGCGCCTTGAACGTTTTCTTCTGCGTCCACCCACTGCAATTGGTCGACAGTGGGCTTAAGCTCGATGCAAACTGCTGGCCCAAGTATGGGCCCACACAATATTTGCCACACTCGCAACACTGAAAGGGGAAGTTGCTCGACGAGGCGGCGGAACGATCAGCTCGCGGCGGCATATTGGAGTATGTTGCGAGCGTGCATATGATGGAGATGGAAGCCCATAGGTTCCGCGAAGAAGCGGAGCAGTGCAGAGTTCTGGCTGCGCAAGCGGTTAGTCCCATTGACCGCGAGGCTTGGCTTCGGCTTGCCGAGGACTGGGAAAAGCTCGCCGACAAGGCTGCGAAGGGTCGCGGTTTTTTGGCCGCGCGAAACCGTCCGTCGAATTGACTCGGATTTTAGATCGCCTCTAAACTCGTTCCAGCCTCGGAACGTAGCAGTTTGGGTGGGATCAATGCCGAACTTTCGGGTTTACATCATCGACGCTGAGGGGCATATCCAGCGTCGAGTGGACCTTGAGGTCTCGAACGAATCCGCAGCAAGGGCTAGGGCGAGGCAGCTCGTTGATGGGCATGCCGTAGAGCTCTGGGATGGTGCAACCAAGCTCGCCCGGTTCGAGCCGATCCGCCGGCATTGAGCCTTCTATAGCAACCACATAGCCTTGAGGCAGCTCGTATCAGCAAGGCAGGGGCGGACCTTAAGGTATTAAGGTACGGAACTATTTGGCTAAATCGTCGTTCTATATTCCCGCTGTTCCGCCGCCTCAGGAAAAATGAGCAAATCATCATTCGAACGCATGGGGGATGCGCGCCGGTTCGAGCTGCTTGTAAATGCTATTGTCGATTACGCCATCTTTATGCTGGACACGGAGGGCCTCGTTCGAACGTGGAACGCGGGCGCAGAGAGGCTCAAGGGTTATTCCGCTGATGAGATTATCGGAAAGCCTTTCTCGACCTTCTATACGCCTGAGGAACGGGACAAAGAAGCGCCGCAAGCAGCATTAGCTGCTGCACGCGAGACTGGCCGTTTCCATTCCGAAGGATGGCGAGTACGCAAGAACGGCACCAGATTCTGGGCGCTTGTCGTGATCGACACCATCCGTGATGAATCGGGCGAACTGATCGGCTTCGCGAAGGTCACCCGCGACATCACCGAACGTCATCAGGCTCAGCTCGATTTCTTGGAGAGTGAGCGCCGCTATCGCCGGCTGGTGGAGGCGGTGGTCGACTATGCGATTTTCCAGCTCGACCCGGCAGGCAATGTAAGCACCTGGAATCCCGGTGCGGAGCGGATCAAAGGCTATGCCCCATCCGAGATCATCGGGCATCACTTCAGTCAGTTCTACACGCCGGAGGATCTTGAGCTTGAAATTCCAAAACGAGCTCTCGCACAAGCCGCCGAGACGGGCCGCTTCGAGGCCGAGGGCTGGCGAATGCGAAAGGACGGCACCCGTTTTTGGGCATCGGTGGTCATCGACCGCATCGTAGACGATGCCGGCGCGCTGGCGGGTTTTGCGAAAGTAACCCGCGATCTGACCGAACGAAAGAAAGCTCAAGACGAGCTGCGAAGCGTCCAAGACCAGTTAGCTGCGTCGCAGAAGCTCGAAGCCGTTGGCCAGTTGAGCGGCGGCATCGCGCACGACTTCAACAACCTTCTCATGATTGTGCTTGGCAACATCGAAACAGCTGAGCGCCATACTCGCCATCTTCCCGGCAGCGTGAATATCCAACGCGCACTCACAAACGCCAAGCGAGGCGCACAAAGAGCGGCGGCACTGACCAGTCGCCTGCTGGCCTTCTCTAGACGACAGGCGCTCGATCCCAAGCCCATCAATCTCAACACTTTCCTGAGTAGCTTGCAGGATTTCCTCCAACGCACACTTGGAGAAGGCATCGAGGTTCAGACTGTCGGAAGCGCGGGACTCTGGCAGATCGAAGCCGACACAAACCACTTGGAGTCGGCAATCATCAACCTCTGCATCAACGCTCGGGATGCGATGCCTAGCGGCGGCAAGCTGACCGTGGAAGCCGTGAACGTCTCGGCTGATGAGGACTACTGTCGAGTGAATCCAGAGCTTTCGCCTGGCCAATACGTCGTGTTGTGCGTGACGGACACTGGCAGCGGCATGTCGAGTGACGTCTTAGAGCACGCGTTTGAGCCCTTTTTTACCACCAAGGAGCCCGGACAAGGGACTGGCCTCGGCCTCAGCCAGGTCTATGGCTTCGTCAAGCAGTCAGGTGGGCACGTCAAGATCTATAGCGAAGTCGGTCAGGGCACCAGCATCAGGATGTACTTTCCCCGGCACTACGGGAGCAGCGTTCCGGTCGAGGCCGAAGGCGAGGAGATAGTGCCCGAAGCCGAGAAGCTTGAAACTATTCTCGTCGTAGAGGATGACGCAGACCTCCGCGCCTATGTGGCGGACGCATTAAAGGATCTCAATTACCGCGTCATTTCTGCGCCTAGTGCACAGGCCGCGCTGACTACCTTGTTGCAGGACGTTCCCAGGGTCGATCTTCTTCTCACCGATGTAGTGATGCCGGGGATCAATGGACGCGAGCTTGGAAGACGCGCTCAGCAGATCCGTCCCGGGCTGAAAATCCTGTATATGACCGGTTACTCGCGTAACGCAGTGGTCCACCAGGGCCGCTTGGAAGAGGGAGTGGACTTACTGGAGAAGCCCATCTCCCTGGCAAAACTAGCCCTTCGCGTGCGAGAGATGCTAGATCGTAAGGGTGCTGAATAGCGGACGCTTTCTCTGAATTGCAACTTCTGTTTATGGCTCACGGCGACTTGCCGGCCCCCTCTTTTGGAGCCCGGCGAGTAGCCCATGCCGGCCTCCCGATCAGCCAGAAAATCTGGGTTAGGACGCGCTTAGGCAGGCGGCGGTCGCTCCCGTCCAGCCACTCGACATACGCACGATATTGCCGTCCGACTCGCTCTGATCCCATCTAACGGGAGGGCGAATCACATGCGAGAGCAGCAGCTTGTCTTTCAGACGACGTTTGTTGACTTGCGTCCGAAGTGCGACGACTGCCAGATTGCCACTGACCTAAGATCGATGATTCTCGACCCCCGGGATGGCCGCCAGATTGCTGTCTATCAGTGCTCTATTGTGCTCGGCTCGCCTGGAAAGACTGATCACCGAACTATTTCAGGCGGACTTGGAGGAGGCAGGCCGTATTCCCTGGCCCGCTTTGCAGCAAGCTTTCGATATGAGGCCGCCTGCTCGAGCAATTGCGATTTAAAGGCGGAATCGAATTCACTGGCCGCAAGCCCTTCAAGCTGCACCGCACGCTCGAGATACTCTGTCAGCAGCTTCATGGGATTTCGCGCGTCGTTTTCGCCGTGAGTTGCTCAAGTGCAGAGGGTGGCGCTGCGCCGGGCGTGGCCAGCCAGTCATTGATTTTGCCATGCGGCTTCAGCCTGCCTCACCCGCTTCATCAGCAGCTCTCGCGCGGTGCCGGGCGGCAACTCTTCAGCGGCTTTGCGGAATTTTGCGGCTTCATCCGCGAGCCGCTGACTGAAGGAGATGGACTGCTTGATCCGGCGCCGCATACCAGAACCTCCCCGAACGCGCCCCACTCTCATCACGCGGGAGGTTCAACTTAGGTTCCGTACGAGGAACATGTCAGTTGTCGCAGCGGGGTTGGGAACTTCATCCAAAACAGCACTGGGCTAGCCCGTTGAGAGATAGTTTGACGACCAAACTTGCGTCTGTGCGCCTATCAATGGCTGAGCCGGTGCGGTGTAGGGAACCATCGACTTTCTGAGGCGTTCTGGCTTGTTGGGCGGCCCAACGGGGGGAGTCCGCCAATCTCTTCCCGAACAGAATGGCCCCGGGCGTGGGCCTCCTCTCGCCCCGAGAGACCCTTTTATGTCCAACGTCGAGGAATTTCCGCTCTCCGCCCGTCGCCAGCCGACGGAGTTCGAGGCGCTGGTGGCAGCCGGCCAAGCCGCGCTGGATGCCATTCCTGGGGCGGTTTACCTTTGCGATGCTGAGGGCTGGCTGGTCGCTTATAATACCGAGGCGGTCAAATTATGGGGCCGGACCCCCGACCCCGCCCAGAAGGAACGTTTCTGCGGTTCGCACCAGTTGTACCTCCTCGACGGAAGTCCGCTCGCCCATAACGACTGCCCCATGGCCACGGCGGTTAGGGCTGGAACGCCCACGCGCAATGCCGAAGTCATCATGGCGCGGCCGGACGGCACTCGCTTTACGGCCCTGGTCAATATCCGAGCGTTGCGCGACCACTCCGGGGCCATCCAAGGCGCCATCAACTGCTTTCAAGACATCACTGAACGCAAGCAGATCGAAGAGGAAGTCCGACAGAAGACGCAGGACCTGGAGGACTTCTTCGAGAACAGCGCGGTCGGCCTTCATATCGTCAGCGGTGAAGGCATTATCCTTCGCGCCAACAGAGCCGAGTTGGCTCTGCTTGGGTATAGCCCGGAGGAGTACATTGGCCGCCACATCGCGGAGTTTCATGCCGACGCTCCGGTAATCGGCGACATCCTCCAGCGCCTGTCCTGCGGCCAGCCGCTCGAACGCTATCCCGCGCGGTTGCGGGCGCGCGACGGCTCGGTGAAGCATGTGCTGATTACGTCAAACAGCCGATTTGTGGACGGCAAGTTCGTCAACACGCGCTGTTTCACCGTCGACGTCACGGACTTGCGAGCCGCCAATGAGGCGCGTCAGGCCAGTGACGCACGACTCGCGGCAACGTACGAGGCTGCCATCGTCGGGATATCCGAGGCGGACGAGAGCGGCCGCTTCTTGCGAGTGAATGATTCTCTTTGTCGGATCACTGGGCGTTCGCGCGACGAACTGCTCGCAATGACATTCTACGACTACACCGATCCGGATGACCGGGCAAAGGACGCCGAACTCTATGCAGCTCAGGTGCGCGGCGAGGTCGAGAACTACACGATCCGCAAGCGTGCGCTTCGGCCCGACGGCTCTGTGCGCCATCTCGACATCTCCAGTTCGTCGGTGCGCGATTCGAATGGACGCTTTCTCTACGGCGTGCGTGTGGCCCAGGACGTCACCGCCACCAAACAGCTGGAGGATCGTCTGCGGGAAGGCGAGCAACGCATGCGCGATCTCCTTGAGGCTCTGCCCGCAGCGATCTACACCACTGATGCCGAGGGCCGTATCAATTTCTTCAATCGGGCCGCGGTCGAGATGGCGGGCAGAACCCCCCAGCCCGGCGATGAATGGTGCGTAACCTGGAAACTTTATTGGCCGGACGGTTCGCCTCTGCCCCACAATGAATGTCCGATGGCAGTTGCGCTACGTGAAAACCGCGCGGTTCGCGGTGCCGAGGCAGTTGCCGAGCGTCCAGATGGCAGACGCGTGCCGTTCATTCCTTATCCGACGCCGCTGCGCGATTCCGAGGGGAACCTGGTCGGCGCCATCAACATGCTCGTCGACATCACTGAGCGCAAGCAGGCAGAGAATGCTCAGAAGGTGCTTATCGACGAACTGAATCATCGTGTGAAAAATACGCTTGCCACGGTGCAGTCACTCGCGAGTCAGACCGCTCGTCATGCTGCCGATCTGAAAGAGTTTCTGCCCACGTTCACAGGACGGCTGTTGGCCCTTGCCCGTGCGCATGACCTTCTCACGACGCGCAATTGGCAAGATGCCCCTTTCGAGCAGCTGGTTCACGATATCGTCGCTCCGATCTCTGGCGGACGGGTTGTCACGGGCGGGCCGAACGTCAACCTAGACGCGCGTACTGCACTGAGTGTCACCATGGTGCTCAACGAGCTTCTGACCAATGCGGCAAAATACGGCTCACTGTTCGTACCGGGCGGATCCGTGTCGTTCGTCTGGAGGGTCGTCGAAGGTGAACGGACTCAAAGCACGTTAATATGCGAATGGATCGAACGAGGTGGTCCCCCCGTGGCGCCACCGAAGCGGCGAGGATTCGGCACGCGGCTGATGGAGCGTTGCGTCGAGCATGATCTCGCCGGCGAATTCGACCTGGTGTTCGAGCCGGAGGGTACTCGCTGCCGGATAGAGTTTCCCATTAGGGTCACGCCCACCGATGCTTGAGGTAGCCGGCGCCAGGGTCCTCCTCGTTGAGGATGAAGGGCTGGTCGCCCTTATGATCGAAGACATGCTGGAGGAATTGGGCCTCAAGGTTGTCGCCTCTGCGGCCCATCTGAAAACGGCATGCGAATTGGCGACCACCGGCTCCTTCGATCTGGCGTTGCTGGATGTCAACTTGGCTGGAGAATTTGTTTTCCCGGTCGCACGCGTTTTACGTGACCGAAGAATTCCCTTCCTGTTCAGCACAGGCTACGGCGCACAGCCCTTGGAGGAGGAGTTCAGAGAAGTGCCCGCGATCGGCAAGCCCTTTTCGGTAGACCAATTGAGAGAAAAATTGCGAACGCTTCTTTCGCGTTCCTAAGCTCGCCACGGATCAGGACCTCCGTTCTTCCAGTGGGCAATCAATCGGTCATTCAGGTCGCTCGGCATTAATGTGCAGGATGAAGAGAGTGTTTTGAAACTCGTCTTTAACTTTCCATCCGCCATTCCCGGCCGGGCACCAGCTTTCCATCAATACCCTGCAGCGTCTGCCCCGCCATCACAGTCGCTTCTTTCCAGGCGGCGTGCTTATCCGGCAACTCCTCGCCGACGCGATCAATCTCGGTGTGTTCGTGAGTAACATTGAAGTAATAGCGCGGCATCACGAAAGACCTCAACTTCAAAGGTACTTCGTAACGTCCTGGTTTGGTAGCCGTTCCGCATTCACCTTCGATCCATCAGCTTGGCTATACAGCGTTCGAGCTGGTCTATCTGAAAAGGTTTGGTGAGAAGCGGGCGATCCTGAAATCCGTCCGGTATTCCGTCTGCCTCGTAGCCACTCGCAAAGGCGAACGGGATGTTGCGCTCTGCGAGGACCACCGCGACCGGCTCACTACTGGTGTGGCCAAGCAAAACGTCCACCACCGCGAAATCAAATTCGGCTTGGTTGGCGTGCTGCAGGGCAGAGGCCAGATCACTAGCTTCGGCCACAACGGTGTGGCCCAGCTCCGCCAGCATGTCGGCTATC
This sequence comes from Bradyrhizobium sp. CCBAU 11430, assembly GCF_028128855.1. NCBI lineage: Bacteria > Pseudomonadati > Pseudomonadota > Alphaproteobacteria > Hyphomicrobiales > Nitrobacteraceae > Bradyrhizobium > Bradyrhizobium sp. CCBAU 11430. Next base: position 10,819 of record NZ_LBJV01000059.1, on the reverse strand, counting down.
ATCATCTGGATGAGTGCTTCATCCTCTATAAGCAGCACCGAAGCCACAAGCCGTCCCCGATGCCTTCTATTGCCGCTTCATCTTTGCTGCGTTCGGGAATGCACGCAGAGCAGCAGCCCGCAGCTCATCCAAGGTGGTGTTCCCGGCTTCGGCAGCTGCAAGAAGCTGTTCGGCAATGAGCTTTCGGCTCTGATGGTCACCGCCGTTCGGAAGCTCCTGGCACGTCTCTTCCAGTACGATTTCCATATTCGACTTCACGCGATCGGACAGGGTCATTCATCTCTCTCAAGGCTCGGCGGGCGATTTCGCCAAATATGGAACTGACGAGCCGGCACCGTCAACGGAGGCGATTGGTTCTAGCTAGGCCTCCCAATTGGCCCTAGGATGCTCGCCTCGGAAGGTAACGGCCCACTGTCCGGATCGCCGCCACCGGGATGGAGCGGGAGCCTGCTATCGTGCGGACTGCACGGCTTCCGCTCCTCTTGGGCACGAGCTTGTGCTGTTTATTTTGGTTTCCTAACAGTTCACCGCCGTGAGTACCCCGTTGCACAGCCGCTTATCCGCTTGTGGCCCTCGCTGACAACGAAGGGGCCGCGGCTACGCTGGCAGTTTGCGGGAAACCGGATGTTTTACGATGGTCCCGTGACGTGCTCCTAACTCGCAGCGGACATGCTGACCGTTCGCCATTTAGCGTGCTCAGGGCAAGGCCGGGACCTTGGGTTTGGTTCAGGAACTAAAGAGGCCCCCGGCGGACCGGGAGCCTCGCACGCCATCAGGGGTACATCCGCCCTGATGGAGTTTTACTTTTCAAGTGCGTTCATCGAGAAACTCGATGTAACTCCTAGCGCAGCAACATGATCAGGATGATTAGGGGGATGGGGATTCCTATCAGCCAAAGCAGAATGGGCATGGTATCTTCCTTTGTATCTTCCTTTTTCTATCGACGCCGCGAATTCCAGGTACCATCGCGGAGGCCTCCGCCTTCAGTGGCCGCGAGGCTGGCGCAGAAAGCTCCAAGGAGCATTGCTGCAGTCAGCCAAAAGGCGAGGGACGCAGTTGCCTTGCGGGCGGCATCGGCATCGGCTTTCACTTGCGTTACGACGTCATTGACGCGCTTGTCCGCATCGGCCTGGCTCATTCCTGTGCGGGATGCGACGACTTTCGCTGCGTATTCGCGATCAGAACCCTTTAGGTCACCGCCATTGCGAAAGCTCCGCGTGAAGAGGCGCACCATCTCGCCGCGCGAGTCGGTTGCGTTGGTCGTCCCGCCCGGGGCCGCCCCGGTGGGGCCTGTCGCTGCCGGGTCCGACCGTAGAAGCGTATCTACATAACCATCCATTGGGCCATTGGTCTGCGCAGCGTTAGCGGCGCCCTGGGATGCACCGACGGCGCTGCCTCCAATCAGACTGGTCGCCGGAATGGCGAGAGCGGTGGCCCCGAGAACGGTGGCCAAAGCCCAGGCGATGAAGCCGTGAGCGGTGTCCCGAAAATAAACCTCATCGCGATGTACATCGGTCCAGCTTGAACGTAGCCGACCTGCAATATAGCCGCCGATCGACGACGCAAGCATAGCGATGACAATGAGATAGAGCCCGGTTGTAATCTTGAAAGTTGTTGCTGAAACGCCAGAGCCGGACCAGGGAGAGACCATGGTAAGGCCGAGGCCGGTCCCAAAGACCAGCAAGACGAGGGTGAGCGCGCAAGCCACTACCGCGCCTGCCACGATGGATGGCCACGATAATCCCGCAAGCGTTGACGTAGACGTTCCTCCCGGAGTGGGAGCAACCACGACAGTATCGATCATTAAAGTCTCCTCAGCATGCCCCTTCAGTGGCGCGATAATGGGCAGCTCGCCCGAAAGTTCCATCAAGGTTCCGCGGGGAAGCATGATAAGATATGGATGCCTTCAAGGTCGAAGGGCGAGGCCGCCCAATTAGGAAGCCGACTTTTTCGAGCGCCCGGAACAGATGAGAGGCTGAGTGTCGTTGCGACTGAACGACTTCGATGCTGACGAACGAACGACGCCGCCCCATCCGGACTTGCGGGGTGGGTCATCTCAGTTGCGGAAGCTGGTGCGGGTAGCCCCGGCTCTTGGGATTTGTTTGCGAAACGCAATACCTGGATCGTCACTTCCTATTCGCGATGTCGCCTCTTGGCCCATCGCATCCGTTGGCGCAGTGCAGCGGTAGGTCTGTAGTCGGGGGCATAGCGGAAGTCATCGCCTCCGGCGCGGACCGCCGCCTTTGACCCAAGGCGGATCGTAAAAAATCCGGGGCGTGCCATTAAAGGTTCCGTAACCACCGGGCGAGATGCTTTTCGGCATTATGGCCAAGGTTCTCTTTGCAATCCTGATTGGAATCTGCGGGCTTGTAGCCGCTGACCGGCACTATGCGTATGGAGTCTATACCGACGCCACCTTACGTATGCTGTACCACATCCGCCATTCGTTCGGTTTGTAATGCGCTCTGCGAAGACAGCCTTTGTCACGCCACCGATGCGTCGCGCAATGATCGCGATCAACGACCAGAAAGTCTTTCGCGTTTATGGGCCGAACGGTAGAGTCTGGATATGCGAGCGCGACGGCGTGTCACCACGCACACTATGGTGGTTGCTCGCAAACAATCTGATAGAGGACGAGCCCCAAACGAGCGTCGCCAGGGATGCAGTCACAACCATCAGAATGCGCTTAAGTACGGCCGGTTTTGATGCTCTCAGAGGGACCAGAACGCAACCACTGAGTTGATCCACACAGATACAGTTTCCGGTGCTGTAGCTGTCAGACTGCACTTCCGCTAATGGGCCCTTAGGCGACATGGCGGACTACGGCATCGTCGTCCGCTACCTGGTCGAAAGCAGACGTTCGTCTTACAAGTGCAGAAGCTGGACAGCCGGGAAATGGCTTGAAGGGTCTCGCAACGAAGGATCTTTGTTGCTGTGCTACCCTTTCCGGGGACCCATTTTCGGCTACCCCCGGGCCCCCGTTAGGTCCATAGCTCAAGTGACGAACCGAGCCTTGCACCTCGCCAGCTCGGCGACCTGTTATGAAGCGCCCGGTCAATGCTGGATTGTAACCGGTCCGAGAAGGGGCCGCCTCCCCGCAGTCTTCAAAACGCCGGCCGGTCAGGGACTTGTAGAGACTGATGATAGAAGGGTTATTGTATAATCAGATGGGATAGCACTTCCTTCAAAGGAGGCCCTCAGTCTCCAACGCGCTTCTTAGGCCTTTGCGTCGATCACAAAGCGAACGGACAAGTCTTCGGGCTGCGTCGGCACTCATCCCGGACGCTCTACAGCGCCGAGCTATTTGGCTTCTTTTGAGTCCCTCAATCCTGCGAACAACACCTTCAAGGCGCCGGCGATTGGAGTGCAATCGAAGTAGTGGCGACGGTGGGATTTCGATGCCAATGCTGCTCAGATCCCCGCCAAAGGCGTTCTCAAAATCAATCGCGACAACCTTCAATCCATCCCGAGCAGGATTGACGATCAAATTGGTGTCGTCCGCATGATCCGTTGCGCCAATCCAAGCCAAGTACGCCAGCAAGCTGCTTGCTCGTTCAAGGGCGGCCTGCTCCTCGACAGAAAGATCGCGATGAACGACAAGCTCTTTTTCGCGCACAGCGTAACTCGCGGGACTAATGCGATAGGAGATCGCTGCTCGCTCCCGCTTAGCACCAACGCGAATAAGACCATATTCGACTCGAGCCACGGCAGCCCCCACAAGTACCGCTAAATGGTACCCTAGCCACTCGTACTCCTGACTATCGAGCTTCGCAAATCCCAACTGCTGACCATCTCGAACGGGGAGGGCCGCGCCTTTTCTAGACCGACGTGAATCGTGCTGCCAGAAGCGCGGCGAGCCGGAACGACATTTCTTTCTCGCCATGTTTTGTCGCAAGCCCAGGCTTGCCCCCATTTGCTCATAGATATTGACAAGGTCAGGCCGTGGATGTGCATCCATCACACCTGACTTGGTCGAACGGCACCTGTTTCGCGCGCTACCTGCGCCGCGATCTTGGCGAGCGGATGATGAAAATAGTGCTCGCTCATGGCGCGGCGGATGGCAGCCGAAGACGCCTGCTCAACATATGGCTTCAAAGCGTCGCCATCCTTCCATCCGACGCTGTAATCCTTTGTTGCTGGATAAGCTTCGAGCCACGCCAGGGCATCGGCTCCGATCGGGCCGTTCGTCCACAGCTCGAAAGTCACGTGCCTGCCGGACAAGCGCCCGTCCGTCCTGAATATCTTGTGCAGCAGCGGCACCCGGTCTTCGCGCCACTTCTGCACTTCCTCTAAGTTTACGCGCCCGCCGGGGATTTTCGCCTTGCATTCGATCACAAGCGGACCTTTGTCGTGCGGCCGGTCGAGGAGCACGTCGGTCTCTGCTGTCCGGCCCGTCTCGTAGTCTTTCCACTTTTCGCCCGACCTCAGATATCCGCCTTCGACGTCCTTGGCGAGGGAGCCCACGATGATCTCGAAGAGCGCACCACGAAGATTGTTCGCCGCCCCTTCGATACGGGTTAGGCTTTTCAGGACACGCTCGATGTGATCCGGATTGACCGAAGCTGTTGCCCCTGTATCGGTGAGAAGCGCGATCAAGTCACGGAGCGCCTTCGCGACTTCCTCGCCGAACAAATGCGATGTCGTCGTCGCAAGAATTCCTCTTGAACGAGCGAGCCCGAACGCCTTACCGGCGAAGCCGTCAGCAACAAGGAACGGCATGATCGGGGCAACGTTTGCCGGTGCTGATGCAAGATCATGCTTGCGAACGAAGGCCGCAACCGCATCTTCGCTGAGCACATCGCGCAAATTGACATCGCAAACGATGAAGCCTGGCTTAAGCCCATTGCCTGCGGAACTCACCAGCGGCCGAGCGTAAGACGGCGCGCTGAGATCCCACGTGATGCTCGATACCATAGGGGCATCGCCTTCACCGCGAACCCTGACCTTATCGAAACTTCCGAAACCTGTGCGTCGGAACCATTCTTTCATGCCATGCAACACGACATTCTCGGCAACAAGCCGGGCTCTGATCCGCGTTATGGTGTCGCCGCTATATTCCAAGGGCCGAAACTTCACGTAAGTTTCGTTGGTCGCGTCGTCATAAATCTCTTCAAGCAAGTTGATCGCCGATAGGCGGTCGAAAACACGTTGCGGAGAAAGCTGCCGGGACCGCGCAGCAGGGGTGCCGCATACTCCTTCGAAGAACCGGCGCGGGAAGATGCCGCCGCGCGCCTTCAGGCCTGAGATTGCACCCCAATATGACTTGCCGTGATTCCGGAAAACGCGCTCCAACGCTTTCCAATATTTCTTGTCGCCGAACTGATCATCGAGATAGAGGAAGCGCGCGTTGTGCGGGAAGCGAAGGCCAGCCAGCCGCTTGATTGTGAAGTCGTCTGCACGCGCGATGCGTTGGCGCGCGGCAGCCGCCGACAGGCCGTCCTTCGCCATTTCGGCGATGAGCTCGGTGGTGAGCGCAGGGCCAATTCGCCGGAGAACGTCTTCAAGACTGGGCATGGGCCCAGTATGTCATACTGCTCTATTTATAACAGCTTGTCTATGCTGAGGCCGTCTTTTTCGGATTGAACGAGCATCAAAAATCCCTGAACAATATCAATGCCTTATTGTTATGTTTATCATCACCCAAAAAGCACCTGTCACACCGAAAATGTCGCAAGTGGGATTCAGGGAGGCGCTTTCTCTCGCGTAAGCGGCGTGATCGAACTTCAGAGAGGACCCGCGTTCTTCTAGCAGTTCACCCCAATTCACGAAATAGTGAGCAAAGCGGCTCCTTTTTTATCGAGTATCAATGAATTCAATGATACTAGTATCCTACTCAATCACACAGGAGATGTCACCTATGAAAGGCTTAGGCCCTGCCGAGCTAGAGAAGGTCGTCGAGCATCTGCAAGCCGCTCTCGCCATCCTTCAACCAGATAAAGATAATCAAGATGAGCGCAACCCGAACTGGTTTCGGGATACGGGTCATCTGACCGACGCAGGCATTGCTCATCTTTTCTCTCTCTTTGAGCGTGGCGTTTCGATCTATGCCGCAGCCAAGGAAATGAAAATTTCGTATCGAGCGACGGCACTTAGACATGCCGACTGGAAGAAAAAGAAAGTCTGAACGTCAAAGCAATACTGATATTGACGAGATTGATATGTCCAAAAAGTACTCAAAAACTGTAGCCGATTTTCGCGAAACCAAGATTGGAAAGTTGTTGCAGCCGATCTTGGAGAGCCCCGAAGTCCTTGAAGAATGCCAGCAGCTTTCTCGTGACGGCGTCCCGGCCTTGCAAGCCGTCGGTCGCGAAGCTGTCCGTAAAGGATTGGATCGCATGCTCGACCATCAAGCGCTCCGCATCATTGGACGCTGGCTGAAACAAGAGCTGTTGTCGTTGGGCATGCGTCAAATTGGTAGCGGAGCTCGCGTAGCGCGAGACCATTGCTGGAAGACAGGTGCCATGTATGGTTGGCACACCACCTGAATTTTCCAGTCGGGACTTTGAAGAAGCCCCCTGCGTTCGAACGCAGGGGGCTTCGTCGCCGAACCGCGAGGGCGTTGCCGACATGCCCTCCACTATGGCGGCAGCAACTACACAGAGCCGCGCGCGCACGAGATGATCGAACCTTTCGGAAGATTTCGTTAGAGAAATTCATGGCTCACGACAGCCCAGCGCGCACCTTAAACAAGCTGACAAGCCCAACGGCGGTGAAAGCTGCCATCGCCGAATGCGATCGATTAGGGCGGGAGGCTTTTCGTCGCCTGTATCACTTTAAGCCCGCGCGTGCGTATGCCCTTCGTTACTCAGGTGGCGTTTATGATTCAAAAGCCATAGCGGCGGTCGCGTTTGGATATCAGTTTGGAACTGAGCCGCTTGCTTGGGATGAATGTAGTGGCGGAAAGGTCAAGGGAAATGCTGCTTGGGCTTTAGATCGATTGGGCTTTCACGTCACCGGCGTCAGGCACGTGGGGTGGTGGATCGAAGAAGCAGAGGCCGCAGTTGACGCCTATCTTGAGATGCTCGCGCTTCATCAAGCTGGCTTGCCTTTCAAGAAGAAGGATTACCATAGCAAATTACACTCGCAAGGACCCTCTCGCACTGCCAAGGCTTACGAATGGAAGTTACAAAACGTAAGCGCGGTGCTTCAAGAGATGGGGAGGGAATGGCTTCCAGGATACGCACCAGCGCCGGGCTTCCAAACTCTTCTGCGGTACGTCTTGGAGGATCGCATTGGTCGAGAATTCGATAGCTCGGAAGCAGAGGCGATTCGTACTGAGTCTGCGAGCAAGCCCCGTCTCGTCAGAATCGACTGGGCGCTAAGAGATGCCGAAAATCGAGAACTCGGCAAGGGCGGCGAACGCTACGTCTTCGAGCGAGAGCGGCAAACGCTGAAGGAGGCCAACAGGGCCGATCTGGCCGCGAAGGTGAAATGGGAGGCAAGCGAGGCGGACGGCCACGGCTACGACATATCCTCGTTCGATCTCGATGGAAAGCCCATCCACATCGAAGTTAAGACGACAGCACATGGCGAGGCCACGCCGTTTTTCGTGTCTAGCAATGAACTTAGCACATCGTCTCGGCTGGACGAGTCGTATCGGCTCTATCGGGTGTACAATTTCCCGGCTTCTCCTGAGATTACCGTCTATCGAGGAGCGCTTGAGAAATGCCTTGTGCTGAATCCGACGTCCTATCGCGCACAGCGAAAATAAAGCTTTAGCCCACACGTCCCAGCGAGGCTTTTCCGTACGCTCGCTGTGCATGGGGCAGAAAATCGATCCCATGCGGACTTCGAGAAGCGCCGAGATCAATGGCTTTAAGAGTCCCGCAACTAACGATCCTTGCTTGCTGTGCTACCCTTTCCGAGGACCCAATTTCAGCTACCCCCCGGGGACCTGTTTCGGATAACCCCCCGGCCCTAGCCAGAGGCCACAGCTGATCACAGGGTGGGGCGTGGCGACTATCGGTTCTTCGACCCGCTATAAAACGCGAGGACGATGCCGAATCGTATTGGGTCGGAGAGGAGGTCGCGTCCTACCGAGTACAGAAATACCCGGGGTCAGGGACACTTAGGAGGACTGATGGTAGAAGAATAAATGTGTCATCAGTTATATGCGGGCTAAAGAACAGATGATCTTACGACTTCGCGACTAGACTAGGGAAGTCGTTTCCCAAAAGTGGGATGACGTTCTGCACCTCGATCAGGTGCGATTGCAATTAGCGAGCACCGTTGCCTATATAAAGGCGCCAAGCAGCGTTCGCCATTTCTCTCTCGTCAATTTGCCGACGACAAGGTACTTCAAGCCAAGGCTTGAGCTCAGCCCAATTATCCAAGTAACTCGAACGGCTTCATGCAGCGATAGGGACGGCGACCAGCTCGGCGAGCTTAGCCGCGACGTCGGCCATCGGCATTTCTGCCGTGTCCAGGCCGTTTCGCGAGGCGAGCATAGGGCTGACGTCGCGAAGAGCATCGTACGACGTGTTGTGTATTATTGGTACGATTTGGTCACGCTGGAGAAGTACCGAAAGCTCTTTGTCTGCGACGCCCCCTGCTGGAAGGCGCTTCAGCATCGAAGGAGTCACCAGCACGATCCCGATCCGCGACTTCGCCAAGCCCTTGTCGATAGCCCGGAGAAACGGCTCACCGAGGCCAATGTCGTTTTCGCTGAACCAGACCGAGACGCCCCGTGCTACGAGCAGATCGTACAGCTCCTTCGCTGCCCCCAGCCGGTCGTCCCACGCGTGGCACAAGAAAATCTGCCGAAGGTCCGGCATTGCCGCCCGCTTTTCGACGGTCTCACGGATTGGCGTAAGCGCACGCACTTCTTCGGGCGTGTAAAGCTGAGACGAGCCGGCTCCCGACCAGCGTGGCTTTGTGTTGCGACTTGACCTGCCGCCCCCACTGCTGCTGCGGCTGCCACCGCTGCTCCACGACGCGGATGGGGACGGGGAAGGGTAGGACGGGGTATAAGACGGAGTGTAAGACGACCTAAAGCCGCGATAGCGCGGCCCGCACACTGGGCAGTCCTCTCCGCCGCCCCGTATATGCCCTCTTACTGGTGCCGTGCATCTAGACATGTCGGTCTCTCTTCAAGGGAGTTGCATTATCTCGGCGGATCCTCGCCGAAGGTGTAGTGCCCGGCACGGATTTTCTTCCGTGCTCGCTTAAAGCACCATTCCGGCGGCGTATAGGCGTCGCTGTTCGCGTTTTCCAAACGAGTTCGGGCTTCTTTGTATTCAGCCTCGAATGCATCGAACGGCTTGTGGGGACCGATCGCGGCAAGGTCGCCGAAAACGATCTCCAGATTTTTGTATTCGCCTGCTAGCCGAGTTGCCGTCGGTAAGTGCTCATCAAGCTTCAACGCCGCGTAAACCGCCGGGATAAGCCCGGCGACGAGCGCCATGGTAGCCGTGAGGTATTCGTACCGATTGTCGCCCTTCAGAATTTCCCAGCTCGCCAGCGCACCGAAGATGATGGGCAACACCACGAACACGATGCGCGTCACGCGCAACGCGCGAAGCCAGACCATAAGCGTATTCGATGTGTAGAGGCAGCGTTCCCACTGTTCCCTGCACTGCGCTTTCAGAGCCGCCGCCGCTGCATCGCTCATATCAGGGGCATGTCGTTGCCGAAGATTTTCTGCCACTCAATGCCTGCCATTACCGAGTCATTATTGGACTCGTATTCGCAAGCTTTCACGGCGCGGGCATACGCGCTGTCAGTACGTGACTTCCAGGCATCGCCGATCCAGATCAGTTCATATGTACCGGGCACCCAGATATAGCTGTTCACTTTGCCGACCAGGTATTTCAGAAAATCTCGGACCATCCAGTCATAGTAGGTACGGCTTTTGCCCGCATTCTCCCACGACGAGAGAAAATCGACCGCCATTATTTCGATCCAGAAGGACTTGAGTGGCACCGAGCAGTAACCCTGCCAGCACTTCATCATGCGGATGAGTTCGCGGGTGTTTTCGTTCGTCGTCTTGTTCGAGTCCGCAACAGCTTTGTATTCAGCGTCCGGATCGAATTCCTTGTAGCTGCCGCCATTCGTCGTGAGCGGGATGTAGTACTTGCCGGTCGTCAAAGGGAACGCCGGCACCAGCTCGACGGCGTATGATGCGAATGGCACCTTGATCACCGGACCGTCGCCGCGAACGTCGGTTTTGGGAAAACTGGCTTTCAGCGCGTCCTTCACTTCCTGGAGAAGCTGGGACTGCTTGTTGCCGGTGCGCAACTGGAAACGGTCATAGACCGACTTCGGGAGCTTGAATAAGACATCGACATCGCGTGGCGGTCGGATGCGGGTGTATTTTCCCCAAGAGCCGACGTAAAAACTGTTGTCCGTTTCGGAGGAGGACGACCAGTACTTGATGTTGAGCACCTTGCAGACGCTGGCGCGCTTGGTCTTGCCGTCGTCGATCTGCGCCGTGCTCCGCGTGATGTTGTCAAGGAACTGCTTGAACCGTTCTGAAACACTCAAGGAAGACACTCCCACAGTCATTATGACCTCCTAGTCATGATGTGGGCTACATGCAGTGCCCCCCCACCCTCTGACACCATCATGTGGGGTTCCATTTGAGTCGCCGCAACCCCTGATTCTCCTGCCGTTAACTTACACCCGTTATTCACCGGTTGATTTATGTTCTTTATATGTTCTCAATGCAGACTGACCCAAGACCGACGTTTTCTCCCCGTGGACCGTCGATCGGCCGCACGAGGATTCGTTCATCGCGAAGGACGCCAATGGCATCGTGCTGGCTGCCGATTCCGAGGTCATCGCGCGCACCGTACCGAGTTGATGGCGCGCGGCGTTCCGA